>JBAZDY010000166.1:0-2514 GCA_041654215.1 Candidatus Omnitrophota bacterium | reverse complement strand
AGATTATCCCCTCCATGCCCCACTGCGAATTTAATCAGAAAAGAGTCGCTCTCTTTGTCTTTCAGGAAAAGGTAAGCGGCCTCGGATTCCGCCAGCAAGCCGGCTTTATCCACGGCCATATCCAGGATATCTTTAAGTTCCGCCCCCTCCGAAACCAGAGAACTGATCTGCAGCAGGCTGGAAAGCGCCAGCACTCTTTTTTGTATCTCCATGTTTATCTGGGTGGTTTTGCGCCCGTAACTTTTCAACTCGTCCATATTGCTGCGGATACGCTGCGTCAACTGGTTAAGGGCTTCGCCGAGATCTCCGACCTCGTCGCTGCGCTCAATCTCCACCTTGCGGCTGATATCGCCGGCGGCTATAAGTCTGGCTTCCAGCGCGATCGTGAGGACGCGGTCGAACACTTCTTTTATCAAAAAGAAACCTATAATGGCGATGATCATGCTTATCGACAACGACAAAAACAACTCTCCGGGAAGGCCGGCGCGGGGAAAAACGTAGTTGGAAAGAAGATAAACGGAGATAAGGAACGGCAGAAGGAAGATCAGATAAAATGAAATCTTAAGCCTGTATTTCAGACCGCGCGACAATAGAGATAAATCTCTTTTTTTCCGCCCTGACAGCATTAACCCCTCCTTTTTCTCGGAGAATAGAACGGAACGATCGGAAACAGGAGCGCAGGAAACACCGTCTGCGGACTGCGCGCTGTCGGCCGATCGCCGGGTATCTATACCCGTGCGCCCGGGAACGTCCACGCCTCAAAGAAACCGCCGGATCCGCGGTCCGGAATTGCGCTCCGAAACTGCGGGAACTAATCCCGAGTATAATCGCGAATCAACCCGCGGAGTTTCATAACGAATTATACTATTCATCCCCTCCCATAGCAACAACTTTGTTGAATTCTTGCGCGAGGGATTCTTTAGAGACGCCGATTTCTATAAAATCCCAGGGGAGTATATCTTCCGTGGACTTTCCGCTAAGATAGAAATCCGCCTCAAGCGATGCGCCGGCGAACGCGGCCGTCCATTTCTCCCAGGATGCCTCCTCATTCCAGTTGTCGAACCGGACTCCTGAACGGAAGACCGTCTCGATCACCCTCCCGAGCCTGCGGTCTCCGCGCGAAATGACCCCTTCGAGCAGACTCAACTTCGGGCTATGGAAAACCGCTTTCACCCTGCGCTTACCCCCCAACGCGCGCCTGATGTAAGCCTGCTTCTCCAGCATCGAATCCAGAGACGCCATGGGAAACCATTGCAGCGGCGTGTGCGGCTTGGGGATCAGGGTGTTGACGCTCAAATGGACCTCGGCCGGCCTGCCGGAAATCTTCCGGCGGAGTTCCGAGACTGCTACGGAGAGCTCTTTTATCCCTTCCAGGTCATTCGAAGATTCGCGGGGAAGACCGATAAGAAAATATAATTTTACGTGCTGGTAACCGGCGGCGTACGCTTTCAGGACA
This sequence comes from Candidatus Omnitrophota bacterium, assembly GCA_041654215.1. Taxonomy (GTDB): domain Bacteria; phylum Omnitrophota; class Gorgyraeia; order Gygaellales; family Profunditerraquicolaceae; genus Undivivens. The sequence goes on along the minus strand of JBAZDY010000166.1, from coordinate 1,058 downwards.
GCCTCCCGGAAGATATCTTCATCGAAATCCTTGCCGATGATTTCTCTCATACGCCGAGTCCCGGCCTCCGGAGCGAAAGTGAGCCCGGTCTTGCGTATAGCGGCGATCAACTTTGAGAGCTCGCCGAGGAAATTTTTGGGCTTGATGGACGGAAGGGAAATGCCGACGCATTTATCCTTGAATTCCGCCATTAAAGAAGACGCCAGCCCTTCGATCCCGGGATAATCGCTTATAGACAACCCGGAGAAAGATATTTCGTGGTACCCCGTGTTCTTGTAAAGCTCGGCCGCCAGTTCTTTCACTTTGCCTGCGCTGCGGAAACGCAGCGGGTAATACTGCTGCCTGGCCTGGCAGAATCGGCAGCGATTGGGACAGCCGCGCATTATCTCCAGGGTGATCCTGTCGTGCACGATCTGGATATACGGCACCACCCAATCACGGGGGAAAAAAGAAGAATCGAGATCCCCGACGAAACGCTTTTTTATTCTCGCCGGAGCGACCGGCGTCTTGGGAGAAAAGGAAATGATGCGCCCTTCGGCGGAATATGCGACGTCGTAAAGCGAAGGGACATAGACGCCTTCTATCGAAGCCAGTTTTTCCAGCAGGGCCGCGCGCGCTATGCGGCCCTCTTTATAATCACGGCTGTGCTCGCGGTAAAGCGAGACCAATTCAGGTAATGCCTCTTCCGCTTCGCCTATTATGAAAAGGTCGAAGAAATCCGCCATCGGCTCCGGATTTACGGCGCAAGGCCCGCCGCCGATTACCAGCGGCGCGCCGATTCCCCGCTCCGCCGCCTTCAACGGTATGCCGGAAAGGTCCAGGATATTCAGGACATCCGGATAATTCAATTCATATCCCAGGGAAAAACCCACCATATCGAACGAAGCCAGTTCCCTGCCGTTCTCCAGCGACCGCATACTCCATCCTCCGGAACGTATAAGCTTCTCCATATCCGCTGCGGGGGCAAAAAAACGCTCGCATACCACCCCCTCCATCGCGTTCAACGCTCCGTAAAGTATCCTTATCCCGAGATTGCTCATCCCCACTTCATAAAGATC
>JBAZDY010000165.1:0-2514 GCA_041654215.1 Candidatus Omnitrophota bacterium | reverse complement strand
GGGGTTGTTATATACGCGTTTAATCCCGCAGATCATTATTTTTACGACTTTTTCGCAGGCTGCGGCTCTGGCGGTTTTCTTTGTGCTTAAGGCGCGCATAACGGGATTGAAGAGGTCCGGGATTTGAATCTTAAAGTAATTCGTGCGCGGCGCAAAAGCGCCTTCACTGAGGGTTTGCCCGCGCAGTAAAGCCGGAAGGAGGACCGGATGGAGAACAATAGAGAGAACAAGCTGGAACAGAGCATCAACAACCTGGTTACGATCGCGGAAGAGCTGCGTAAGCTTTCCGAAGAATTGGGAGTCGGCGGGACAGATGATGGGATCAGGAATCAGCTGAGCGAGGCGCAGTGGTATCTGGGAGAGGAGAAGTCCAGAAGGCAGCATCTCGAGCAGTCCCTGCAGGAAAAAGAAAACTGTATTCGGCAGATGGGGGATGAGATACATAATCTAAAACAGCAGTTGAACGAAACCCAGTGGTATTTGGGAGAGGAACGGGCGAGATTGCAGCAGTTGGAGAGTCGTGTTAAAACTTCCTGAATAAATGAACTGATAGAATAGCGCCGGAGGCGCCTTTTCAATGTTCAGCTATTCCTTGCGTTTTTTTGCAGCCGGCGCGCTGGCTGCGGCGTTGTTTTTCGGCTGCGCGGCTGACCGGGGTCTTGTCAAAGAAGGATGTTTTTCCCGGTCCGGCAAGATGTATTTTGCCGCCCCTGCTTTGCTGCCGGGAACCACCGTGGAGATGAAGACGCCCGGTTACTGGATATCCAGGCATCCGTATCCGGACAGGCTTATTATGGGGCCGGATGAGATCGTTAATTTCAATTCCGGCATCTGCCGCCTGACCGGGGTCATACCGGACATCTCTCTGTTTCCTGAAAGGATCTCCCGTAAAACTTTCTTGGATGCCCGCCGACGACAACTGGAACGTTTCCGCCGCGGCCGTTATTACCGGCTGGACGGCAGCGCGGCTGACAACGCGTTTTATTCTCGCATAGAGGAAAATATGGCTTTGTCCGGACCCGGCCCGGAGGATATTGCCGTGCGGTTCGCTTATGTAGTGCACAACGCAGACCAGCGTCTCCTGCCTGTGGCGGAAGGACTGAACGCGTCTCCTGGCGACGTCGATTTCGACGAATTACAGAACAGCTCGCTCGGTCCCGGAACGCCTGTGGCTGTCCTGCATACCGGCAGAGACGGTAAATGGCATTATGTTTCCTCCACGGTCTCCGAAGGATGGGTGGATGACGACAGCCTCGCTTTCTGCGGCAGGGAGGAAACAAAAGATCCGGATGCCGGCGGGGATTTCGCGGTGGTGACCGCGGCCAGGGCCGATATCTATCTGGATCCCGGACTTAAGGAATATTACGATTATGCGCGCATGGGCGATAGGTTTATCTTGAAGGCCGCCGGTCCCGCCGTAGTTGAGATCGTGCTTTTGCTTCGCGCCGGTGACGGGCGCCTGAAAAGAAAGTCCGGCTATATATCCATTGATGAAATAAATCGCGGTTACCTGTCTTATACGCCGCGAAACGCCATACGACAGGCATTCAGAATGTTGAACACTCCTTACGGCTGGGGGGGGATGTACGGAGAGCAGGATTGCTCTCAGTTCATCAGGGAGGTCTTTTCCGTTATGGGTATAAAATTGCCCAGAAATTCATCTGTTCAGGCGCAGGTCGGCAGACTGCTATCCGGCGTTTCGACAGAGGCGAAAGAAAAATGCTTCCCCTGGGAGAAAGGAGCCGCGGGAGGAATCACCACCATTTGTCTTAACGGCCATATTATGCTTTTTCTCGGCACGGAAGGCGGGTGCCCTTACGCCATACATGACGGCTGGGCTTACCGGGTCAGGGATGCGGGGGGCAAAGACGAGGTGAGGCTGGTCAACCGGGTGGCGGTTACCGGCCTTGATCTGGGAGAAGGTTCGCGAAAAGGGTCATTCTTAAGCAGGATAAAATGTTTAAGAGTTATCGCCGGCAATCAGCCGGAATAAGATCTAAGAAAGAATAATCCGGTCTGATGCAGAGTTTTCTTGTTTCGTATATGCTCATTAGCCTGGCGGAAATGGGCGATAAGACCCAGCTTCTGGCCATGGCTTTCGCCGTAAAATACCCCCCTTTTAAGGTTTTGTCCGGAGTGTTGATCGCGACGCTGCTCAATCACGCCGCGGCGGTGGCTACCGGACGTTTTATTTCTTCGTTTATACCTATGGAGATTGTTTACTTGTCGGCTTCACTGTCTTTTATCGTTTTCGGGCTATGGACAATAAGGGGAGACAGTTTGAATGGCGAAGATAAGAAGAATTTTCGTTTCGGCCCGGTGCTCACCGTAGCCATAGCGTTCTTTTTGGCCGAGATGGGAGATAAAACACAGCTTGCCACCGTCAGCCTGGCGGCGCGTTATCCCGGGGCGCTCGCGGTGCTTTGCGGCACCACTCTCGGAATGATTACCGCCGATGCCGCCGGCATAGCCGCTGGCGTGGTCGTGCGCAAACGTCTTTCGCAGGAAGCAGTC
>JBAZDY010000164.1:0-2519 GCA_041654215.1 Candidatus Omnitrophota bacterium | reverse complement strand
GCGATACCTGGATTTAAGCAGGCAGGCTGATCTTTACAAGCCGGAACAGCCTGGCAGGTTTTTTAAGAAAATTATTGTATGGGGAGGGATATCTTTTTCCGAGCTCGGTGCGGTTCCGGGTAAAAACGGTTTTGCGGTTCCTGATATTGTGAAAGAGCGGACCGTTCAAATTACCGCTAAGGTCAGGCAGGGGGAAATCGAGATTAAGCATCATGAGGTCGGTCTCCCGGCGGCGGAGATCGACTTGGGGTTTGAGACGGGGACCGGAATGGATAAACCCGCCGCCAGAGCGGAAAAAGAAAAAAGCGGGAAGAAAAAATCTGGGACGATCCGCGCTCCCCCGCAGATTATCGCTTCGGCAGGTTACCGCGACAAAGATACGCCTTCGGATACCTTAAAGTCGTTCATCAAGGCCCTGGAGGCGGGGGCCGATGGGGTGGAAGTCGACCTTCGCCTTACTGCCGACGGGGAAGTGGTGACTTTTCACGACGAAAGACTGGACGAATTGACTACCGGGAGCGGGCCGCTCGAAGGACATACTTTCACACAGCTGCGCGGCCTGGGTTTCCGTTGCCAGGGGCGCCTGGATTTTTCCGAGCGAATACCGCTTTTCGAGGAAGTCCTGAAACTTGTCCGCCATTATAGCGGCCGCGCCGGAAAGAATATCTCCGTTTACCTGGATATGAAAACATTATATGACCCGGACTCGGGAAAAATGCTCCGGACTCCCGCCAATCTTTTGCTTCTCGAGAAAACGATACGATTAATGAAAGCTTATCCCGGTATAAATTTTGTTTTTAATTCATTTTTTCCGGAGGCGCTGCGTGAGATGCGCGGTATCGACCGTAAGATAAATCTCTGCTATGACCTGGGGTTTTATACCCCGGAACTTCTGGAAAGGGATCGTGGCGAAATTATAGAGACAATCGAACAGGGAGGTATCCAGTATGTGCATTTATCAGGAAATTTGCTGGATGAGCCGTTTGCCCGGGAGCTGGAAAAACGGGGAGTTTTGCTTACGGCTAATTGCGATAGCATTACCGCGGAGGATTATTTCGGGCTCATGGGCCGCGGGGTCATGGCGGTGGGTGTTAAAAATGATATCGAGAAGGCGGTGGAAATGCGCAAGTCGGGTAACGCCATGGCGCGCAATATCAAACTTTTTCCCTGGTTTATGTTCTTCATGGGATTGGTTTTTCATTCTTCCTACCAGCAGGTTTTTTTGCAGCAGGCCGGTTATTCGCTGGAGACGATCGGTTGGGCCTTTACCCTCTTTTCTCTAATCTTCAGCGTTGCTTCATGGCCCTTGGGGATCCTGGCGGATAAAGCCGGGAAAAAAAAGCTTTTGTTTCTCTGCGGGTTCCTGAATGCCGCAGGTATCCTTCTTCTGGCATTTTCCGGGATACATCCGGCGGCGTTGATCGTGTCCCAGTTTTTCAGCGCTTTTGCCCAATCCGGTTTCGCGGTTGCCGCCAACGCGTTATTATATGAGTCAACCAGCCGTATAAAACAAAATAATAATTATGCTTCATTTCTCGGCAAGGCCTATAGCGTTTTTTGGGTCGCTATGGCTGTTTCTACTGTCAGCGGCAGCGCTCTGGCGACGATTTTTTCCCTGCAGGCGGTGATTTTATTAAGCGCCGTATCATCGCTGGGTGCGATTTTTACGCTTTTTTTCTTTTCCCCGGTTCCTCCGGCCGGAGGGACGGCGGTAAAAACCGGCCTGGTGCGGGAGGTTATCGTAAACTTATCGGCCGCGTTTAAAAATAAAAGCCTCCGTAAATTGCTTTTTTTGGATTTGGCGGTCGGCCAGGGGATTTCCGTTTTGATCGGTTTCTTCCTTCAGCCGATGCTTTCTTTATCCGGGATCGCGCTTGTGTATTTTGGGGTAATCTCGTTTGCTTACGGTCTGGTGCAATCCCTTTCCGCTAAATTCGCGCCGCATTTTACAAAAATCGCCTTTTCCCGTTTTTTACGGACGGCTGTCTTCGCGCTGCTGGGGCTTCTTCTGGCTGCTTCTTTTATCCTGGGGAACTCCGTGGCGCTGGTCGTGATGTTCTTCGGGGCGCTTTTCTTTTGGGACGGGCTTTCCGGCGTTGTAATCGACGCCAGGATCCAGGAGAAGATCAGCGATAGTTTCCGCAGCCAGTGGTTCGGGGTCAAAAGCGTCTTGGGGGGCTTGACGCTTATTTTAATACAGAGCTTCGTTAATGTCACTTTGGCGGTTTCGGGCATAACGGTAGCGGTTTTCGCGGTAATCTCCTTATTGATTTTTATTTCTTTGTTGATAAAAACCGAGTCTTGACGGAAACGGCTCCGGTGGGGGTGTTTTAGGGCGGGCGCGGGAAGAAAATAATTGACAAGAGAAAGCCGCCGTGTTGTAATAAGTAATAATTCAGCAGGGAATCCGGTGAGAGCCCGGGACTGTACCCGCAACTGTGTGTAGGCGCCTGATAAGGCCCTATAAGTCAGAACACGAAGGCCTCCGGGGATAGAGGTGCTAAAATAGTCTTTTAAAC
>JBAZDY010000163.1:0-2537 GCA_041654215.1 Candidatus Omnitrophota bacterium | reverse complement strand
CAACAGGCGGCTGTATTGCCGTCTCAAAGCAAAAAATTATCCCGGGGTGAAGGTCTTGGGGATGATCGATAATATGTTCGACGTGATGGCTGAAGCCGATCTGGTCATCACCAAACCGGGAGGTTTGACCATCTCAGAAAGCTTGATACTGGAGGTGGTGCCGGTGTTCATTATGGCTATACCCGGGCAGGAAGAGGAGAACGCGCGTTTTATAGACCGCTCGCGGGCCGGTTTTTACCTGCGCGGCACCGATGGTCTGCGCGGCCTGGTATTGCGCCTTAAAAACGACAAAAAAGAGATAACCCGTCTGCAAAATAACATCAGGCGGATAAAGAGAATCAACGTCTTAAAGGATATATGCGATGCGGTTTGCCAAAGTAGTACTGGGACTGCCGGTTGAGGGGCCTTTCGATTACATGGTCCCTGAAGCGCTTGTCCCTTTAGCGCTCCCCGGCAGCAGGGTCAAGGTTAGTTTCGGCAGACTGAAGAAATGCGGCTATATAGTCGGCCTTTCTTCGGCCAGCAAGGTGCGCAATGTAAAACCTCTGCTGGAAGTTATCGATGAACGCCCTCTTTTGACTCCGGAACTGCTGGAATTCACCCGTCTCGTGGCGCGGCGCTCCTGCTCTTCCTGGGGCGAAGTAATCGAAACGGCCTTGCCGCCGCCTTTGCGCCTCGGCAAAAAGGTCGAGCCGCAGGAGCTTCCGGACTCCCGGGAACATAATAAAGAGACAGTTCATCCCGGGGTAACTTTATTCCATTCGTTTCAGCGCCGGCTACGCTGGGAATTTTATCTAAACGCCCTTAAAGAGACCGTTTCCGCCGGAGGCTCGGCGGTAATGCTTTTGCCGGATATCCCGTCCCTGGAATCCGCGGGGCAAAAACTGGAGAGCGTCTTCGGTAAGGAAAAACTGGCGCTGTTGAACAGGAGCAGGCCGGATGAAGCCTCTGAATGGCTTAGACTGCGCTCCGGCAGGGCAGTGGTCGCCGCCGGCACGCGTTCGGCGGTATTCGCCCCTCTGCAGTCACCTCCTTTCTTGATTATTGTCGAGGAAGAGAACGACCCGGTTTACAAGCAGGACCAGGCGCCTCATTACCACGCGGCGGAAGCGGCGCTCATACGCGCCCGTTGTTCCGGCGCGCGCCTTATCCTGGGAAGCCATGCTCCTTCACTGGAAAGCATTCATGCCGCAGGGGGAGGTAAAAAAGGATATATTTACGATCGCCGGGCGGAGGAGGCGGTTTTTCCCCAGGTCAAGCTTATAGATACCACCAGCACGTTTTACAGGATAAGTTCGGCCAAAAGGGCGGTTTCGAGGCTGATGGAAGATGCCGTCGGCGCGTGCCTGGAATCCGGGGGCAGGGTTTTGCTGTATATAGGCAGGCACGGATTCTCGACGTTCGCTTTCTGCCCTTCCTGCGGCCATGAGATGAAATGCGGCAGGTGCGATACTCACCTGGTATATTACTATAAAGAAAACCTTCTGCGTTGTCCCAGGTGCGTATTCAAGGTGGTTCCGCCGCGTCTCTGTCCGGCCTGCGGCAAGGATTATATCCGTTATGCCGGCAGCGGCACGGAGAAGATAGAGAGCGAGATAGCGCGTATCTTCCCGCAGGCAAAGATATGCCGCTGGGATGACGCCGCTTCCCGTAAACTTTCCGCCGGGAGCCGGATAGTGATCGCGACCTCCGCGATTATCAGGCAGGAAGACGCCGGATTCGACCTTGTCGGGGTGCTTTCCGCCGACGGCGCACTTAACCGGCTGGATTTTCGCTCAGCCGATAAGGTTTTCTCCCTGCTTGCCGGGCTTTACTCCGTGGCCCGCAAGAATATTATCATACAGACCGCTTTCCCGGGCCACCACTGTTTTTCCTGGCTGGCCCGCAGGGATCCGATGGTTTTTTATAAAGAAGAATTGAAACAGAGAAAACAGTTTGCCTTTCCTCCGTTCAGCCATTTCGCGGAGGTAAAACTGCGCGGCCCCGACGAAGACAAGGCGGTAAAAGCGCAGGAAGCCCTCGTTTCCTTGCTTGCAGAGAAAAGCGGAAAGAGGAAGGCGTATGAAATATTTTCCAGCGGACCGGGCCGGCCGCCGAAGTTGAGGGGCAATTTTTACCGTCAGATCATTGTCCGCGGCAGGTCTGCGGAAAGGATATCGGACGCCCTGAAGAAATCGCTGAAAGATTTCCGTCGTTCGGGTATAATAGTGACAGTGGATGTGGACTAATTCCGGGGTAGTGCGCTGTTAAATACAGCGCACAGAGCAATCGAAAATCGAGAATCGAAAGTAGAGAAAAGAAGTATTTCGATGCGGTCAAATTTCCACTTTCGATTTTCAGAACCAAAAAGTTTGCGCTGCTTGATAAATTTTTTAGACAGCGCTCTGAGTCCGCCACTGATAGGAGGGATGATAATCAATCCCCCCCTCCCGGGCCCTCCCCACTAAGGGGGAGGGAAAAAACTAAAGCAAGGGTATCGTAACCGTTAAACGATAGACGAGTTTTAATATCGGCAACAGTTAGGCATATAAAATATG
>JBAZDY010000162.1:0-2581 GCA_041654215.1 Candidatus Omnitrophota bacterium | reverse complement strand
CTGAAGAGGCTGCTGGTGGGCGGTTTCGAGAAGGTGTATGAGATAAACCGCAGTTTCCGTAACGAAGGCGTATCCACCAGGCACAACCCTGAATTCACCATGCTGGAGGTTTATGCCGCTTACGAGGATTACTCTTCGATGATGCGGCTTTGCGAGGAGATGATTTGCGGGCTGGTGAAAGAACTGCACGGCGGCAGCAAATTCGTTTTCCAGGGTAAGGAGATAGACGTATCCACTCCCTGGAGAAGGGTTTCTTTCGCCGACACGGTAAAGGAACGGTTCGGCATCCTGCCTTCCGACGGAGCGGAGGAGATGCTCGTTAAACTGCACGCCGGCGGGGTGGCAAGAAGCGCGAACCGCCTGAGCCGTTCGCAGGTCACCAAGATCATCGAGGACATCCTGGAAGAAGGGATGACCTCGAATCCCACTTTTGTCACCGATTATTTTACCAGTATGTGTCCCCTGGCCAGGACCAAAGCGGACAATCCGCTTTTATCGGAGCGTTTCGAGCTTTTTGTCTCCGGGATGGAGACAGGCAACGCCTATTCGGAGCTGAACGACCCGCAGGAACAGAATGCGCGTTTCCGCGAGGAAACGGCGGAGGCCGGACCGGAAGACGAGAAATCGGTTGACGAGGATTATGTTGTAGCTCTGGGGCACGGCATGCCGCCTGCCGGAGGGCTGGGCATAGGCATAGACCGTCTGGTAATGCTGTTGACCGATAAACCTTCGATACGGGACGTCATTCTTTTTCCGTTGCTGCGGCCGGAGAAGACGACGGAGGAACCGCCGGCATGAACACGGCCCTCTTTGTCAGCCTGCGGTATCTGTTCACCGCCAGAAAAGAAAAATTCATTTCTTTGATCAGCTTGATCTCGGTGCTCGGCATAGCCATAGGAGTAATGGCGCTGATTATCGTTATAGCGGTAATGACGGGTTTCGACCAGGATCTGAAGGCAAAGATAATCGGCAATTATTCCGATATCATCATCTCTTCTTACCGCGGCATAGAAGAGGCCGGTTACTCCGGGCTGGAGAAGAAGATAATGTCCGACAGGCGCGTGCGCGCGGTCAGCCCGTATCTGCAGGGGCAGGCTTTATTGAAGGACGCGGAGAGGCTTTTCGCCGTGGCTGTGCGCGGAGTGGATCCCGAAAGCCTCGGCAAGGTGAGCGGGTTTCTCGGATACCTGAAACAGGGCAGATTCCCGGAGCCTTCGGAAAAAGGAGTGGTCTTGGGCAGCGAACTTGCCAAATTTCTGAACGTCGGACTGGATTCGCAGCTGACCGTCTATTCACCGCTGGGGAAGCAGTATCAGTTCAGGGTGTGCGGTATCTTCAACTCCGGCATGTACGATTATGATATGAATCTGGCTTTCACCGGCATCAAGGCCGCTCAGGAACTCCTCGGATCGGGGAACCGCCTGACCGCGATGGCGGTCAAACTGGACAGGTTGGAGTCGGCCGCCAGGGTCAAGGCCGCTCTTGAGCGCGATCTGGGAGCGGAATATAGCGTCAACACCTGGATGGACGTGAACCGAAATTTTCTCGCCGCCCTGCAATTGGAGAAGATCACCATGTTCATTATCCTGACTTTGATAATATTGGTGGCGTCGTTTAACATCATCAGTACGCTTATAGTGATGGTAGTGGATAAGACCCGCGACGTGGGCATACTCAAGGCGCTGGGCATGACCTCCCGGCAGGTGAAAAAGATATTTACTTACGCCGGGGCGATGATCGGCGGGCTGGGGATAGCGCTCGGCGCGGGCGGTGGCCTTCTGGTCTGCGCGCTTTTGAAGAAATACCGCTTCATAAGACTGCCGCAGGATATTTATTATCTCGATCATCTTCCGGTGGCGGTGGAGATCTGGCCGGACGTGGTAATGATCGTCGGCTGCGCCGCAGCCATCGTGATGGCGGCCACTCTTTATCCGGCGGCCAAGGCCGCGCGCCTGGAACCTGTGGAGGCAATACGTTATGAATAATCCCGGCGCTCCGGGCGCGCTGGAAGCGAGGAATATCCACAAGGCTTATTGTCATTCCGGCAGCGACCTGCAGATCCTCAAGGGCATAAATTTGTTTCTTCCGGCCGGCAGTTTCACGGCCCTGATCGGGCCGTCAGGAGCAGGGAAGTCGACCCTTCTGCATATACTCGGGGGGCTGGACAGACCCACACAGGGGGAGGTACTGGCCGGCGGCAGGAACATTTACGGTATGGACGATGCCGCGCTTTGCGCCCTGCGCGCGAGCAGAATAGGGTTCATTTTTCAATTTTACCATTTGCTTCCGGAATTCACGGTGCTGGAGAACGTGATGCTGACGGCGCACATCGCCGGCGGCCGATCGTCTTTCGAGACGGAAAAAGAGGCTAAGGAATTGCTCCGTTCGGTGGGAATGGAAAAGCGCGCGTCGCATTTTCCTTCTCAACTTTCCGGAGGGGAACAGCAGAGGGCGGCGGTCGCCAGGGCTTTGATAAACAGGCCGGAGTTCCTGTTGTGCGACGAGCCCACCGGTAACCTGGATTCTGTTTCCGGAGCGGAAGTCACCGATCTTTTGAAGAGGATAAACAGGGTGAGAGGCA
>JBAZDY010000161.1:0-2582 GCA_041654215.1 Candidatus Omnitrophota bacterium | reverse complement strand
TTACATAGTGCATGTGGATATGGACGCTTTCTTCGCCGCGGTGGAACAACGGGACAACCCGGAATACCGCGGCAGGCCGGTGGTAGTCGGCGCCGACCCTAAGGCAGGAGTGGGCCGCGGCGTGGTATCGACCTGTTCCTACGAGGCGCGCAGGTACGGCCTGCGTTCCGCTATGCCGATCTCGCAGGCCTATCGAAAATGCCCGCAGGCGGTGTTCCTTCCCGTGGATATGGAAAAATACAGCCTGGTTTCGGAGAAAGTGCTCTCCATTCTGAATTCTTTTTCCCCTCTGGTGGAGCAGGTCAGCATAGACGAAGCGTTCCTTGACATAAGTTCCAGCTATAAACTGCACGGCGCTCCTTATCTGGCTTGCACAGCGATGAAAAAACGGATAAAGGAGGAGACCGGTCTTACCGCTTCAGTGGGGCTCGCGCCGAATAAAATGGCCGCCAAGATAGCTTCGGATCTTTGCAAACCCGACGGGCTGTTGGAAGTTACGGCTCCCGGATTGCGCGAGTTCCTCGATCCTCTGGATGTGGGGCTGTTGTGGGGAGTCGGAGAAAAGACCAAATCATCGCTCAACGCCCTGGGTATCCGCACTATCGGCGAGCTCGGCCGCAAAACGCGGCAGGAATTAACCGGGCTTTTCGGCAGGAACGGGGTTTGGTTCTGGGAGGCCGGACGCGGGATGGACGACAGCGAGGTCGTTCCCGAACGCGAGGCCAAGTCTGTCGGTAACGAAAGCACTTTCGAAGAGGATACCGGGGATAGGAAAACCGTGGAAGGCGAACTTTTCCGGCTTTGCGAACTTGTCTCCGACAGAATGAGGGAAAAAGGCGTGAAAGGTAGGACCGTGACCTTGAAGATACGGCTGGAAGGGTTTCTGACTTATACCCGTTCAAGGACTCTGGCCGAGCCGACCAATTTCACCGAAGACTTGATCAGAGCGGCAAGATATTTATTCGGAGGATTTTCCTGCCGGGGGAAGAAGATCAGGCTCGTGGGCGTCAAGGTCTCCAATCTTTCGGAAGCGGATGAACCCTTGCTTTTCGAGCCGGAAGGCGGGCAGAAACGGGAAAAGGCGCACAAGGCAGTCGACAGGATAAAGAAAAAGTTTGGCAGGGAGTGTATTTCTCAGGCGTCCGGAGCAGTCCTGGAGAAACGCAGATTTTCCACGTAAAAATATGTCGCCGCGAAGATCACGATCTCTATGATAACGGTGGCCAGCGCGGCTCCGGTATAGGAAAAGGCGTTTATCAGCAGGAATATCAGCGGCAGTCCGAAGAGCGCGGTTGTCACGTGTATCCGCGAATAGAGGCCGGTCCTGCCGCAGACCAGCAGGAATTGTATCCTGAAGGCGTTGGCCGCCACGAAGAAAACGGCGATAAGAAGCAGTCTCAGCGATAATACCGTCTCGTCGTCCGCCCTGCCGCAGGCTATCTCCGTCAGCGGACGAGCGAAAAAGAATATCAACGGCAGGCAGATCAGCGATATGAGCGTGGTGATCAGCTGTATCCTTTTCATCAGAAGGAACGCCTTCATCCTGTTTTTGTGGAATATCCTGCTTAAGCGCGGGAAGATCGCCTGGGAGAAGGAGTAGAGCGGGAACGTCTGCACGGCATTGGCTATCTTCTCCGCCATCGAGTAGAATCCCGTGGCGGTGTTGTTGGTCAGTAGTCCGACCGCGAATACCCTGGTCGTGGTGTAAGCGTTTATGGCGACATTGGAGATGAAAATGTCCCATCCGGCTTGGAGCTGCGAGCGGATGTCCGCGTACCCGGGAAACTTGAAGGAAACCCCGAATTTCTTGAATACTATGTAAAGCCCCAGCACACCGGTTATCATCATTACCCCCGAATTTATCAGCGGCACCAGCAGATAGTCCTGCGGCGTCCTCACGCAGGTGAAGATAAGCAGAGCCAGTATAACTCCCGCCAGTATGTTCAGGTCGGCTATGTGCCGCATTTTTTCCGTCCCCTGGAAGAACCAGACCGGGAAAAGGGTGTTGCCCGCCACCGCGCCGAAGCTTAGCAGGTAAACCGGCCAGTCCCTCCTGAATTTAGGCACGAAATATACGAGCAATCCCAGGGCCAGCAGGCTCAAAACCGCCAGGAGTATCTTAACCGTTATCACGGAGGAGAATACGCAGGAGACCTTGCGGTGTTCTTCCCTGCAGAGGGATATCTCTTTTGTAGCGGATATACCGAAACCATAGTCGGTGATGATGGCGAAATACTGCACGAAGGCCTGGGCGAAAGCGATCAATCCGAATTTTTCCGGGCCTATTATCCGGAAAAGGTAAGGCATTATTATCACCGGTAGGACATAAGTGATAGCCTGCAGAGAGGTGAGGGAGGCGACATTGCTCATGACCACCCTGCGTTCAGCCGGGTGGGCCATTCCGAAGGTCTTTTTTATCAGTTTAATCAGGTAAGGCATATTTTTAAGTAAAAGCATTACCCCGGGCTTTGATCCCGGGGAGCTTCATTTTACAGTCGCCCGGTTGTTTAGTCAAGTCCGGGGACACTATACTTAATTATTGCCGGAAGTACCGCGTATACTCCGAAAAAAGAAAATCGGGA
>JBAZDY010000160.1:0-2583 GCA_041654215.1 Candidatus Omnitrophota bacterium | reverse complement strand
AAGCAGGTTATGTACGCGAGAAACGAAAAGGTCGTCCCTGTATACATTGAGGAAGAAGTAAAGGATGCTTACCTGAATTACGCCATGAGCGTTATCGTCGGACGCGCCCTTCCCGACGTGCGCGACGGGCTCAAACCGGTGCATCGGCGCATCCTTTTCGCCATGCAGGAGCTTAATCTCGAGCACAGCAAGCCTTACAAAAAATGCGCCCGTGTGGTCGGAGAGGTTCTTGGTAAATATCATCCTCACGGGGACGCGGCGGTATACGATTCCCTGGTAAGGATGGCGCAGGATTTTTCGCTGCGCTATCCCTTGGTGGACGGGCAGGGCAACTTTGGTTCCATAGACGGGGATTCTGCCGCGGCCATGCGCTACACCGAGGCGCGCCTTGCCGCGGTGTCCGACGAGATGCTCAACGATATAGAGAAGGAGACCGTGGATTTCGGCCCTAACTTTGATTCATCGTTGAAAGAACCGCTTTTACTGCCTGCGGCTTTGCCCAATCTTCTGGTGAACGGATCCAGCGGCATCGCGGTGGGAATGGCCACCAATATCCCCCCGCACAATCTTGGGGAAGTGGCGGACGCGGTAAACTATCTTTTAGACAATCCGGACGCCGAGGCGAAGGAATTGATGAAATACATTCAGGGTCCGGATTTCCCCACCGGCGGCGTGATCTGCGGTAAAGGGGGCATCAAAGAAGCATATTCTACAGGCAGAGGGAAGTTGACCGTCCGCGCGCGCGCCGCCATCGAACGGCAGAAGAACGGTAAAGACCTCATCGTGATCACCGAGATCCCCTATCAGGTGCAGAAATCCGGCTTGATAGAGGACATTGCCGAGTTGGTGGAGGATAAAAAAATAGAAGGGATTTCCGACATCCGGGATGAATCCGATAAAGACGGCCTGCGCGTCGTCGTGGAGCTAAAAAGAGACGCGGAACCGCAGATAGCGCTTAATCAGCTTTTCAAGCACACCCAGATGGAAACGACGTTCGGGGTGATCATGCTGGCGCTTGTCGATAACAGGCCCCGGGTGCTTTCCCTGCGGCAGGTGCTCGACTGTTATATCCTGCACCGCAAGAATATCATCAGGCGCCGCACGCAGTTTGATCTGGACCGCGCACTGAAACGCGCCCATATTCTGGAAGGGTTAAAAATAGCCTTAAAGTTCATAGATCGTATTATCAAGGTGATAAAAACTTCCAAGAGCGTCCCGACAGCAAAAGAGAACCTGATGAAAGAGTTCGGACTCTCCGAGGCGCAGTCTCAGGCCATACTGGAAATGCAGTTGCAGCGGCTGACTGCCCTGGAACGGGACAAGATCGAAGCCGAATATATGGAACTGTTGAAAAAAATCGAAGAATGCAGGGCGATCCTGGCTTCCGAGAAAAAGATAGAGCATATAATCAAGACCGAGCTCGCCGATCTCAGGAAGAGATACGGCGATCCCAGACGAACGGAGATAGTGGGCGAAGTCCAGGACATAGAGATAGAGGATCTGATCGCGGAAGAAGACGTGGTGGTGACCATCAGCCATGGCGGATACATAAAACGCCTGCCGGTCAGTTCTTACCGTAAGCAAAAGCGAGGAGGTACCGGGGCCACCGGAGCCGACTTGAAAGAAGAGGATTTTAGCGAGCATCTTTTCGTCGCCTCCACCAAAGATTACCTGTTGGTTTTCACCGATAAAGGGCAGGTGCACTGGCTTAAGGTCTATGAAATTCCTCAGGCAGGCAAGGCCTCGAAGGGGAAGGCGATCGTCAATCTTATAGATATTAGCCAGGGCGAGAAGATAAGTTCCACCATCCCGGTGCGGGAGTTCGCAGACGATAAATACCTTGTGATGGCCACAAAACTCGGGCTGGTGAAAAAAACCCGGCTGGACGCCTACGGTAATCCACGCAAGGGCGGTATCTTGGGCATAACCATCGAGCCGAAAGACGAATTGATAGGGGTCGAACTTACCGACGGCAAGCAGCAGCTGCTGATCGGGACACGCCAGGGCAAGGCTATATATTTCAACGAAAAAGACGTGCGGGAGATGGGCCGGGGGGCTAAAGGGGTCAAAGGTATCAACCTGACCAAGGGGGATGAGGTTATCTCAATGGTGCAGGAAGCCCAAGACGGGACCGTCCTGACGGTCACGGAGCTCGGTTTTGCCAAAAGGACGCCTTTAAAGGATTATCGCTTGACCAAAAGGGGCGGAAAAGGTATTATTAATATCAGTGTGACCGCCAAGAACGGCCCTGCCGTGGCGTTAAAGACCGTCAGCGACAAGGATGGGTTGATGGTGATCACGCAGAACGGGATGTTCCTTCGTTGCGAAGTAAAAGACATCCGCACTACCGGTCGTTCCGCCCAAGGTGTCAGGCTTATCAAGCTGCAGGATAAGGATAAGGTTTCTTGTATCGCCCATGTGGTAGCCGAAGAAGAGTGAGAGATTCGAAGCCGCACGGGTTCACGTTCATTGATTGACACTTCAGTCCCCATCGTCTAGCCTGGTCTAGGACAAGAGCTTTTTCCCGCTTTGCGGGATCCCGCAGCAACAAAAGAATTGAGGAAGCGGGACAAGCTCTCTGGT
>JBAZDY010000159.1:0-2603 GCA_041654215.1 Candidatus Omnitrophota bacterium | reverse complement strand
TTCAGTTGCGTATTCACCCAAACACTGCTACCGGCATATCAGAGATCAGATTTTGGCACAAAGGTAAACTTTTAGACATCCAAATGATTAAAACAACACTCATTGACCCTGTCCACTTTTAAATGGTTAAGTGTCCACTTTTAAAAAATCGGTAACACAATTTTGTTGACCCCTCGACTATCTATAGTATATACTTGATATAATTGTTCGTCCGGCAGCTCCGGACTCCAACGTATAAGGTATTTCTCCAAACAAAAAATGAGCATACAAGCAGGCCTAGGCATAAGCACCGACAAGGATTCCTTGAAAGCGGTAAGAGAAGCCGCATTACAGGCGAGGCAAAGGCTTGACGACAACGCCGCCCCGAATGTCGCCATCGTTTTCAGTTCGATAGAATTCGCCCACCTGACCATGCTTAAGACCATCTCTTCCATGTTCGGGCATATCGACGTGCTTGGCTGCAGCACGACGGCTGTGCTTTGCAACGAAGGCGTGTTTCGGCACGCCGTGGCTGTCCTTTTGCTGAGTATGAGTCCCGACACCTATTACACCGCAGGGAGCATAACGGACATAAAATACAAGACCGCGATCAAGGCAGGAGAAGAATTCGGGGAAAAACTCCTCGCCGGGCTCAAATCGGCGCGCAGGGACCTCGGCATAATATTTTCGGACGGCCTTATAGATAAAAGCTCCAACCTCATTTACGGCATGCAGGAACGCCTGGGAACCAGCTTTCCCGTGGTCGGCGCGCTGGCCATGGATAACCTGCGTTACTCGAAGAGTTTCGTTTATTATAACCAGTCGGTGGAAAGCGACGCCGCGTGCGGCCTGATACTGGGAGGCGGGGTTAATTTCGGGCTGGGGATACGGCACGGCTGGAAACCCCTGGGCAAACCGCGCTACATTACCAGGGCCAGCGGGAACATCGCCTACGAAATAGACGACATCCCGGCCGCCACGGTATACGAGGATTATCTGGACTGCGACATAAAAGACCTGCGCCTGGAACTGCGGCGCATCGGCACATTTTATCCCATAGGCATATATCTGCAGGGAGAAGAGGAATACCTCTTGCGCAATATAACCGACATTGGCGAGGACGGTTCCCTGATACTGCAGGGGAACATCCCCGAAAACAGCCAGATAAGGCTGATGATCGGAACCAAGGAGACCTGTTTCACTGCCGCGGAACAGGCCGTGCACGAAGCAAGAGAAGCATTATCGGTGAAGGCGAGCGCCTTTCCCAGGATAAAATTTGCTCTTGTATTTGATTCTATTTCGCGCTATATGTTATTGGGTAGAGACGCGGCAAAAGAAGTGGAAGCGGTTAAGAAAGCGGTCGGCCCCGGGGTCCCGGTAATAGGACTCTACACATACGGAGAACAAGGCCCTCTTAAATCGATAGATTATCACGGTAAGGTCTACCTGCATAATCAAACAATAAGCGTGCTGGTGGTGGGAGAATAACCTTGGACAGCGAAATACTTGTCAATATTTTATGGCTGGCATTCGCCGCGACGGCGCTGACCCTGCTCATATTTTATCTTAAAAAGAATGAGAAAATAAACAACCTGCAGTCAGCCGTCAATAATCTCAAAACTACCCTGGAAGAGATGGACGAACAGGCTAAACTGATCGTCAGGACGGACATCGCCCTCAACAAAACCCAGGAAGAGCTCGATAAGAAACTCACCGGCCTATACGCCCTGCAGCGGCTGTCCAGGGCGATAAGCACGACGCTGGAAGAAAAGCATATATTCCGCAAGATAGAGCTTTCCCACCTGGAGGATCTGGGATTCGAGAAGGCCTGCGCTTTCCTCTGGAATGCCGAAAGCGGGGAATTCGTCCCTTATCTCTATATCGGTTATATGGAGGATGAGATCGACTGCATAATAGCGGACATCGCGGAAAAACGCGATTTCTATCTCGACCTTATCGGCAGGCAAAAAACCCTCTCTTCCATATCTTTGCAGAAAGAGCTGGGTTCGCTTGAAATAAGCAAGGCGTTCCACGCCAATTCTTTTGTCATTTCACCGATCATGCCAAAAGAAGGCGACAAAGGATTCATTTTCGTCGGTGCCGGCGCAGATATGCCGCTGACCGAAGGAGACGAGGAATTCATCATACTGCTGGCCAACCAGGTAAGCCAGGCGCTGGACAACGCGCGCCTCTTCGAGCACACATGGATGGCCCAGCAGAATCTGGAACGAAAAGTTGAGGAACGGACTCAGGAACTGAGCCAGGCGCTGGAAGAAGTAAAAATCATAAGCAAACGCAAGACGGATTTCATATCGGCGGTCTCGCACGAACTGCGCACGCCGCTGACCTCGGTAAAAGGATACGCCGCCATACTGATCGAGGAAAAGCTCGGCGCACTGCCTCCGGCGGTCAAAGAGCGGCTGGAGAAGATAAACAGACACAGCGACGAACTGGTACGCATGGTCAACGACCTGCTCGACATCTCGCGCATCGAAGCCGGGAAAACCATAATGAGGCTCGTCCCGCAGGATATCCGGGAATTGAGCGCATCCGTGGCAGACCTTATCAGCATCCAATGCAAAGAAAAAGACATCGAACTGCTCACGGAGATCCCGGAAGCTCTG
>JBAZDY010000158.1:0-2610 GCA_041654215.1 Candidatus Omnitrophota bacterium | reverse complement strand
GTTGCCGTCGTTCGCCGGCAAAGTCATGGTCCAGCTCCCGGCCGCGGCCGCGGGCTGGATCTGCACGTAGCCGGAGGTGTTGCCTTCCAATCTCATGGTACCCAAGGTGGTACCGGCCGTACCGATGTCGAGAAGCGCGCCGGGCGCGATAGTGCCGATACCGACGCGGCCGTCGCTTGTAATTCGCATTTTTTCGGCCACCGTTCCGTTCAGGGCCGTGGAAAACGCCATATGGGAATCCTGGTTGCCGGCGGTCGAGGTCCAATCAGTTTCGGCGATAACGGCGATCCGGCCGGCATCGGCTGCCGCCGGCGCGGCCGCGTCGTAATACCATTGGTTGAACAGCAAGCCCGAACCAGTGCCGTCCATATCGACCGCGTTGCCGGAGTTGGTGATCTCGGCAAGGTCGGTAACCGATTTGACCGTCCCGGCTGCTTCAATATCCAGCAAACTGGTGGGAACCGCCGTGCCGATGCCGACGTTGCCGCTGCCTAAAATAGCCATTTTAGTGGTAGGCGTATTGTCGGCAGTGCCGGTCATCCCGGCTGTCGCCGTCTGAAAATACATATTGCTGGAACCTGTTCCGGTGGAAACGCCGGAAGATAAATACAGATCGCCCGCGGAAAGATCGGTCCCTCCAAAAAATGCGCCGCCGGCTTTGACCGTCAAAGCGCTGCCTCCAGCCGTAGTGTTTCGTTCCATTCCCACCACCCGGGCGGCATCGCCGCCGAAAGATAAAATCGAAGAAGGATTGGTCGTGCCGATACCGACGTTGCCGTCAGCGGTAATTTTTATACCCTCGGCGCCTCCTCCCGCGAATAAGCTCGCTGAAACTGTCCCGCCGCTCACTTCTTTTAACGAAACATCGTCTATGCGGTAAGTTGTCGCCGCTGTCGTGGATGTGGTATAAATGACAAAATCTCCCGGTGCCGAATTCGTCTTGAAGAAAATATCCACCTCGGTCGTTGACCCGGTAAAATATGTTTTTTGGACCGCAACCTCTGTACCGATATACGAAACAACTCCGGTACCCGCAGCGACGCCATTAACAAATGTAAATTTATACCAGGTATTTGCCTTTAACGGCGTCGCGAAATTCGCCGCCGCCTGCGTTAAGGTTCCCGAAGCCGAACTGTGGGTATAAGTATAATCATTGGTTGTGTATGCCCAATCTCCGGCGGCCGTCCAGCTCGTGCCGTTTAAAGCGCCGTCGGTGAATACCTCGCTGCCATAAGTCGTACCCAGCACCTCCAAAGCTCCGGCTTGGCTTAAACTCATCAGATCGGCGGTCGCGTTGGTTCCCACCGTAGTTGATCCGTTCAAATAAAGATTCTTCCAAACCAATCGGCCGGAGGTGGTCGATTCGGCATTGGGATTCATGTACATCGCAATCGAATTGGCATTCGAAGAATCCCCGTCCCAGCCATAACTCAAAAACCTTACCATCGGCGAATATTGTACTGGCGCATTCGCGCTCGCCGCGCCGCCGTTCGCCTGAAATCCGGCAATATGATTGTAACCGGCCGTATATGTCTGGGCAACCGTGCTGGAAAAAGTACCGGCTCCGGCCGTTACGCTGGAACCATACATTGCCCCATTCACATATAGCCGATAAGCCGAGGTAGAATTCGGTACCGGATCCAAACCGACAAACAATGAACCGTTCCGCGTCACCGATAAAGAGGGATACGCGTCATCCGCGGTCGCGTACGCTTCAAAAATCGATGTTTGCCGATATGGCAAAACCATATAAACCGTCGGCTCATAGGTAAAGCTTCCCGAAGCAACCCTCATTCTGACGAAATATAATTGCGCCGAGCCGTTCTGGCTGTCGGTCGCCCAATCCCCGGGAGGAGAAAATGTTATCGTCCCGTCATAAGCCAATTTATTTGTACCGTCGGTTGCCGTAAGAGTTCCCCACGTATCGCTTCCTTTGGAATATTCAAACGCCATCGTCGCTCCGGCGCTCATTGCCGTACCCACGTCAATATAAATTTCGCCAAACTGGTCGCTTTTACCGACATAAAAAGCATCTCCCGAAGCGTCAAGAACATCTCCGCTCACCGTTCCCCAGGAAGTCTTTGCCTCGGCAGTAATATTTGTCCATGCTCCGGCGCTGCGCCGATACTGCACGAAATCAAAAGACGTATTGGTAGGCTTGATTATTGCCATTTTGGTATTGGACGCGCTTCCCCGAATATCAAGATATGCCGCGGGAACGGTAGTACCCAAGCCCAAGTAGCTATTAGTATCATCCCAATATAAACCGTTAAAAGCGGTCCATGTTCCCGCATTGCTATAAAGCATCTGGCCCTCCGTTCCCACTGGCAATGCGCCGCCCGCCGTCAAATTGATGCCGCTCCAAAACAAATTGCCGGACACATTATAGAGTTTATCCGTTACTATCGCCGGCGCCGTGGTTTGTGCCAGCCGCAAACGGCCGTTAACATCCAAAACTTCCGTTGGCGTTGCCGTCCCGATCCCCACATTGCCGTTGTACAGGATCCGCATCGCTTCGGTCGCGCCGTTGTTTCCGGTTTGGAAGATCATATCCGCGCCGCTGGCGCCCGCGCCGCCGGTGGTCTTTAAGATCAGGTCGTCGGTCGTTCC
>JBAZDY010000157.1:0-2724 GCA_041654215.1 Candidatus Omnitrophota bacterium | reverse complement strand
CCGGTCGCATTAACGGCTTTCAGTAAAGGGATAATGCCGTTGGCATCAGCCCCTTTCCAATAAGACGGTCCGGTTTTAAGCGCATACCCGCCGTCTTCTTTATCTCCTGTACCTGCCTGTTCACAAGGTTTATTTCCAAGCATAAGGTGCGCTGTAACCATAATAACATCTTCATCCGCCGGGCTGATTTCAATATAAAACTCACCTTCCCAAATCTCCTTCGGAGAACAAGATTCCGTATATCCGGCTTGCGGGAAGGCATTCAATATTTCCTGATATGCCGGCTCAACACCGCCAAACGCTTCCGCGGGGACAGCGAAGGTAATAGCGTCGGATAATTCCGTTTTCCCTGCACTGGATAATGCCGCTCTTCTGAGAATAAGCGGGCTGGAAGCCAGGTATTCATCGATCCCCAGATACCATTTGCTTCCATCCGGCATTACCACTGAAGGGATATTAAACAGCCACTGCAACTCTCCAACCGGTATCTCAACCGGCACTTCGGTGATCACGCCTTTTTCATCGATCTCAATCCATACATTTCCATTTTCATAGTCTCGATCCGGGAAATCCTCTCGGCGGTGCGGCCCTATGGATTGCTCGGAGTATAAAGCACAAAGGATCACTGCCCAGGAAAAATCGAGTTTATTGCGCAGTTCCAAAGCCTTTCTGGTTGTCAAGGTCATCTCCGAAATTTTTTCCCGCATCCCCTCTACCTCCCTCTTCGCGTCTGTCAGGCCTTCTTTATTCCTGGTCAACCACACATTTTTCTGCATTATTTCTCCCATCTGCCTATCCATCGCTTCAACATCAGGCAGTTCTTCTCCCGGAGAAACGCGGTATAATACGTCAGGAACAGCTATACCCGCCAAAGAAAGCTCTTCTTTTCCAAAAACATACTCCTTCATCGCCATAGCCGCGTTAAAGGCCATCTGTAAAAGCTCTGGTAAGGAATTACTCGCCATGCGCTCTGCGCCATGAAGCCCGGTATATGCCGATTCTCCCAAAACAAACAGCCGTTTGAGCAAAGACCTGCCGGATTTGTCCACCGGCGCGCCTCCTATGGTATAATGTGCCGCCGGCGCAATCCTGATCAAGTGTTCGGCCTCGTCAAAATCCTTGTCGCGCTTTTTGATCCCTTCATAGAGATTACCGAAATGCTCCTTAAAATCTTCCATATCTGGTATATATAGGTATACGTAAGGCTCGCCGGACAATTCCATTTCCCGCAATATCGCCAGAGAAACCACATAACGCTCCGCCATTTCCAGCTTATCCGGGTCGTATTTATGCATGAAAAAGACCGGATTTTCGTCCTCATCAGGTTCAAAAACACAAAGCCGGGCTCCTTTGCCGTCACGAGGATTCCGGACTGCTTCCGAGATCAGGAAAGCGTCCTGCGGACTGACTTTCAGGTAAAGCGCGGTGGGATGTATCTGGATCAAATGCATGTTTGTAAGCTTGCCCCCGGCCCGCAGTAATACCGCATGCCCGTCTCCGGTTGCCGCGGGAGAGTTGGTAGTCCTGGGAAATACCCGCCCTCCGCCGCCCATTCCAACCACGGTTTTCTCCGCCAGGTAGAAAATGAATTTACCGCTGGAAAGATCCAATCCTACCGCTCCTAAAACCTCTTTTTCTCCGTCTGCCGTGTCTTTAGTCAAAATATCCAGGACAAAAAAGTTTTCGAGTTTTTGGATATTCCGCCCTTTTTGAATCAGGTCATTGACATTCTCCGTTAAAGTCCTTTGTATTTCTCTTCCGGTGGCCGCCCCATCGGCCTTGAGAATCCTGGAAATTCCGGAATACCCGCCTTCCCGGCTGAGATTGAGAACATCCTTCTTCCCGTCCTTGGACTTTTTCATATCGAAATTTGCGCCTCTCTCCATTATTCTTATAAGACGCAACGTAAACCCGCACACATAATTCCGTACCACAGACAGCTTATTAAGAAAATCCCCGATCAGGATCGCATCTATCGCGTGACGCTGAGGGGAATCTTTCTTTTCTCCCTCCGGCTGTTCTTTAAGCTCACCGGGCATATTAGCCGCGGCGCCACCCTGCGCCCGCGGAGTATTCGCTGATTCTTCTATATCTTCATCTTCGCCGCCCTTAAACGCGATAGTGACGGATACTTCCGGATTTGCCTCCAGCATCTCCACCACAAATCCAAGCGAAGCGCCGCCTCTGCCAAGAGAAAGTATCCCGGTCCGGCGTATTTCGCTGTTGGCGATAACCGATAACTTCCTGTTAATATTAGGATACGAAGAAAGATATTGCCGATAAGCTTCAACCGCGTTTTGGCGCGATTGAGCCGTGCTGAGGGCACCGGCGTATATACTGAAGGCCTCTAAAACTGTTTGAAGCTCTGTGGGATTGAAAAAGGCGGTAAATAACTCGTGCGTCTGAGGAGATAAAAACACGCGCGTGTTTCCTTCCGTAACCTCAACGGCGACAAATACCGGAGGCGCGCGGGCGGGCTGTTCGGTAAGACAGTAGAATTCTACCGGCAAATTCCTCTCATCGGGAAGCATCCCTTCAAATATCCTTTTGACCGGGATATCCCTGCCATCTCCCGGAATGATTCCTTGATTCGGACTCAATATGTCGTAATATCCTTGCCTGCCGAACACTATCGTTTTATCACCTCCGTCGTGCGGCACATAAGAAGCGCCTCTCCGTTCTTGTGCCGTTGCAAACAGCAAATCAAATACCGCTTTTAGAATT
>JBAZDY010000156.1:0-2821 GCA_041654215.1 Candidatus Omnitrophota bacterium | reverse complement strand
TCGCGGCAACGGCGGACTGAACGATATTCAACTCGGCGCTGTTACGGCAGGGACCACATCCGCGGTTATAACCTTGTCTTCCGATAACGACATACTCGACAGCGATGGCGCAGTGGATATTACGGCTTACGGCCTGCTCCTGGAAGCCGGCGGCAGTATCGGGACTTCGGGCGACTATGTGGATACAGCGGTCTCCACGATAGACGACAGGTCAGCCTCGGCCAACATCCATAACTCCATCTATATCAACGAGTCCGACGGCGTCAATCTCGGTGCGGTGAACGGCCTGTCAACCGATATGGGGGATATCCGTGTTACGGCAGGCGGGGCATTGACCGCTTCTTCCGTGACCGCCGGAGACGCGGGAGACGTTTACTTGACTACCGGTGCGGGGGATATTGCTGTTGGGTTGATCACCGCGCTTGACGACGATGTTTACCTGAACGCTGCCGGTTCGATTTCCGACGGGGATACCGGAGTGGACATTTACGCCGGGAGGCTCTATTTGACCGCGGGCGCAGATGTGGGAGCCGCGGGCGACTACCTGGACACGAGAGTCAACAATATCGACGATTATTCCGCGACGGAGAACGTGGCCGGCAATATCTACATCAGAGAATACGACGGGGTTAACCTGGGCGCGTTGACCTCCACCGGTTTGTCCACCGATAACGGTTCGGTCTTCGTGGAGTCGAACGCGACCGAAGACGGGACGTTAACCGCAACCCTGGTAACCGCCGGCGGCAGCGGAGACATTTCCCTGAAATCGCAGGCCGGCGCGGCTTCTACCGGGAACGTCAACGATATCGCGGTAGGCCTGCTTACCGCATCCGGCGACGACGTGATACTGAATTCGAACGACGATATTATCGATTTGACCTATGATGAGGTGACGGATATAGACGCTTCGGGCTTGTATCTGGCGGCAGGCGGCACTGTCGGCGGGAATGGAAGCGGCCTGGAGCTGGATACACGGGTTTCCACCATCGACGACATCAGCGGCAGCAACGTTTACGAAAACAGCTATATCATCGAATACGACGGGGTCAGCCTCGGGTCGGTGAACGGCCTAACGACTGACACCGGAGATATCGATATAACCTCCGCCAAGACCGTGGCGGGAGACATGGACGCGGTTTCGGTAACCGCCGGAGGCGCGGGGAATATTCTTTTGACCACATTAGACGGCGGTTCCGCCTCCAACAGCATAAACGTGGGGCTGGTTACCGCTTCCGATGACGATGTCTCTCTGGTTTCCGACGGAGACATAACCGACGCCGATACCACCGGGCTTGACGTCGTAGCCGCATCTTTACACCTGCAAAGCGGAGGGGCGGTAGGAGCGGCGGCGAATTATCTGGATACCAGAGTCGCCAATATAGACGACTACAGCGGCGGTAATGTCGGTACCGATCTTTACATCAGCGAATACGACGGCGTGATACTGGGGGCTCTTAACACCGATACGGGACTGTCCACCGCAAACGGCGAAATAAAGGTCGTAGCGGCGGTCACGGCCGCGGGAGATCTTACCGCCCAGAAGCTGACCGCCGGAGGTACCGGTAAGGACATTTACCTGACTACAGAAGACGGCGGCAGCGGCAGCAACATTATAGGTTTGGGCGTGGTGACCGCGTCCGGAGACGACATTTACTTGAATTCGGACTGGAATATCACAGACTCCGACCTGGATCTGACCGCGGACCTGATTTCTTCGGGATTGTATTTCACCGCGCTGGGCAGTGTCGGAGGCTCCGGCGGCCCTGCGAGGATCGAAACAACCGTTGATACGATAGACGATTACGCCCTCGGGGTGAACACCAGCGGTAACATTTACCTATCCGAAACAGACACGGTCACTATCGGCAGTATCTTCGGGCTGACCACGGACGCCGGGGTTATCGATATCGTGATCGGCAATAATACCGTTACCGGGACACTGGCGGCAAACGGAGGGTTCGGGATATTCCTGAATTGTACCGACGGCGACCTGCTCGATCTCGATAACGGAAGTTTTACAGCCACGGCAAAGTCGGAACTGCGCGCCGGCGGCATTATCGGCACCATAGAGAATCCGTATGACGTTAATATAACTTCCGGCGGTTTGTGGGTTTGGGCCGGTTCTCAGCAAAGAGAAGTCTCCGCCAACCTGCGCGGCACCGTCGTCAGCAGCGCCGATACGGAGCGCGTGGAGATATTCGAGCCGTCGCCTCCGGGGCTGGTCATTTTCGACAACCATCTGATGGGCGGCGGTAATTACGGCAGCGGCAGCGCCAACGGCAGTATCTTGAGCAGGGGCTACGGGTATATCGATGTCATCAGGAACGATTTCATAGATTCCGTGTATGCCCGCGCGCTGCAACAGCCGTGGGGTTATAAACTGCTTCTGGCCTGGGCGTTTGCGGAAGGGCCGAAGATAGACGAGAAGTTTATGAGCGACGTGCCTACTACAATAGACGCGGGCCTGTTGAATCTGCCGGTGCTTTACACCGATATGCAGAAACCGATGGACTACTACGTGATCAGGTCGATCAGGTAGATAATTGATAAGGTAAGGAGGAGTTGAATCATGAAAAAGAGCTTCTTATTGGCTGTAACTATGATGACAATGACCGTAACAGGCCAGGCCCTGGCCGCTTCGCAGGCAGCAGCCGCTTCGCAGGATAAGGCGGCGCAGGTGAAACCGAAAGAGGCCAAAGTTGACCGGAACTACGACGGGGTGATCGACCGAATAGAGTATTACGATTCAAAAGGCACGATCCTGCGCGTGGAGACCGACACCAACAACGACGGTAAGATGGATGAGTGGGTGTATTACGAG
>JBAZDY010000155.1:0-2869 GCA_041654215.1 Candidatus Omnitrophota bacterium | reverse complement strand
CAACAGCCCCTCAAACTGTCGCGTCTGCCATTCCGCCATCCTCGCAAAGAAGTTTTTTTATTCTACTGTATCATTACCGGTTCGTCAAGATTAAAAGCGGGGATCGCGTAGAATTGGCGGCGCACACAAATAAAACGGCGCTGTTACCAAAGCGCTTTTACCGGTTACCGGCCGGATCGGGCTAAAACTTATTGCCTTTCAAAAAGATATAAATACAAACCACGAGCAGAAATAACGGGAATTCGATCCCTCCTGTAGGATGGGACTGACTCGGCAGAAAACTCCACTGTCCCCAATGATATTTTAACACGGCTGCCAGCATTATCACCGCCAAAGGGAGAACCGCCAGCCTGGTCAGCCACGGCTTATAGAACCCTCCGGCCAGCAAAAGAACCGCTCCTGCGAACTCTCCCAGCGCGGCCAGAAACGCCAGCGGTAAAGGAAGTCCTGCGCCGGAAGCGAACCCTCTGAGATTCAGAAACTTACCCCAGGAGTGGTAAAGAAATGTGGCGGCGATCATCAATCTGATAAGCCAGTGGGCGTACTGCGAAAAATAGAACATCTCCCCCCCTTTCCAGATAAGGTTAAATAACCAGCTTATAATGATTATTTTAACATTGTCTATTATGCTTGTGAAGTAAAAGATGTCGCGCCGGACCGGGTTATTTTATGCGGCCGATGAGACGCAGCAGGCCGTCAAGTATTGTGTACGGATGAGGCGGACATCCCGGTATAAAAAGATCTACCGAAAGGATAGAGGACACTCCGCCGCAGGTTTCCGGATGCCCGTTGTAGATGCCTCCGGAAATAGCGCATGCTCCGCAAGCGATGACTATCCTGGGTTCAGGTATTGCCGCGTATGTCTCAAGAAGAGCGGAACGCATATTAACGCTTACCGGGCCGGTCACCAAAAGGCCGTCGGCATGCCTGGGAGAAGCCGTGAATTGTATGCCGAACCTGCCGAGGTCATAAGCGAGAGTGTTCAAAACGTTAACGTCCGCTTCGCAGGCATTGCACCCGCCGGCGCTTATCTGCCTTAATTTAAGGGAGCGTCCGAAAACACGCTTTATTTCTTTACGCGCAACGTTTTCCCCGGATAATACGCCTTCCTTCCCCAGTATCAACGCCTCCCTGGAAAAAGCCGCGAGACGGTAATCGCGGGAGAAATGAACGCCGTTGCGGCCGCAGGCCGCCGAGCAGGAAGAACAAAATACACATTTGCCGATATCCAGAAGTATGCTCCGCCCGCTCCGCAGAATGGCCCCGGAAGGACAAACGGCGGCGCAGTCATTGCAGTCGCCGGCGCAGCGCAAAGAATCCACGACCGGCATGCCGCGGAACCGTTCCGGCAAAGAATCTTCCCGCGCGGGAAAAGGCAGCGTGCGGTATCCCTGCCGTAATCTCTCCATCAATACCCTGAACATATTCCTCCCGTATTTACAGATCGTGCCCGCAATAAGAAAGATTGAAGCTTTTGTTACAAAGAGGAAAATCGAATATCTGTTCTCCTCTCATCGCCACCGCCAGCCCGAGCCAGTTATGGAAAGACGGATCGGTTATTTTATACCTGGAAAACCCTCCCCGGGAATCAGTCAGCGCCACATGACAGATCTCCCCCCTCCATCCTTCCACCAGAGACACCGTCAGGCTCTCCGGGGCAAGAATGCCCGGCCTCTGGAGCGTCACCCCTCCCGGCATCGACTCCAGCTGAGAGCGGATAAAATCAACCGACCTTTCGCATTCCAGCCAGCGCACGTAGGCCCTGGCAAAAACGTCTCCGGAAGGATAGGTGGCTACCGGTATCTGCTCGAACCGGTAGATCCCATAAGGAAAATCGAAACGGACGTCGCGCTCGATCCCGCAGGCCCGGCAAGCCGGCCCCACAAGCCCGAGGGCAAAGCACTGCTCCGCCGAAAGACCGCCCGTGCCTTCAAAACGGTCAAGCACAGACGGGGTTTCCCAAAGCAAACCTACCGCGCCTTTCAGGGCAGCGAAAGACGCTTCCAGTTTCTCCCGCAAGAGAAAAACCAGTCCGGTATCCATATCGAAATTAACTCCACCCTGGCATACCAGGGACCGGCCGAAACGGCTGCCGCAAAGCAGCGCGGTCATATTAAGAAAATCCCCTCTCAGCCTGCCGCAATAAGACGCGGTGGGCAGATAAGCGACGTCCCCGGACAAAGCTCCAAGGTCTCCGCTGTGATTGGCCAGCCTTTCCATCTCCAGCGCTATGCCGCGCAGGCACTGCGCCCTGGCAGGTATGTGCACCCCGGACAAAGCTTCGCAGGCGCGGCAATACGCCAGCGCGTGTCCTATGGAGGTGTCGCCTGCCGCCGTCTCCATATACGCGAGCGCCCTGGCAGGCGGAGCCGATATCAACGCTCGTTCAATACCGCGATGCTGATAACCCAGCTCTATTTCGAGATGCAGGACGTCTTCTCCCAGACACTGGAACCTGAAATGTCCCGGCTCTATTATCCCGGCATGCACCGGTCCCACCGCCACTTCGTGGCAGCGCAGGTCCGGCACGCGCCAGAACTCTCTCCTTACTCCCCCGCCGGTATTCCTGCGCACCGGCTTAAGCCAAGGATGGCCGCGCGGGATAATGCCGTGTTCTTCGAATATCTCCCGCTCGAAAAGCTCCGCCTGCGGACAACCCGGGGTGAGCGAATCATACCCGCCATTCACCGCGGCGGAGGCCAGCGAAAGCCGCCCGCTTTTGTCATGCGCCGTCACAGCGAAAATATCCGTTCCGCCTTCGCGGCCTGAATGACCGAACAGAGAAACGATCCTGGAGCCGGAAGAAACTTCCCGCAGTATGAAACCGCGCAAATCTTCGATGCGCATACGCGGGATATCTCCCAGTTTA
>JBAZDY010000154.1:0-2884 GCA_041654215.1 Candidatus Omnitrophota bacterium | reverse complement strand
TACCGGAAAAATCCCTTCGGCATTTTCACACAGGTGAACACTTGGCTTTCAAATTAGCCAAGGTGTCACACAGGTGAACACTTTCACACGAGTGAACACCTGCCTCTCCTTTAAGGCAGGGTGCTATTCCGACAGGTAACCCGGCTTGAAAGCCGGGGATTTCTGCGGTTTGAGTGGAGCCCCTCGGGCTAAAGCCCGCGGCTCCTTCTATTTTCCGGCGAAGCCAATGCTTCGCCGGTACACAGCGTTTATTCGGCTGGTTGCTTATTCCGGCGACCTCCCCGAAGCCTACCCCCATTCATCCCCGGGTTAAACCCGGGGATTTCTGGGCTAGGGGATTAAATTGAGCCGTTTTTTAACAAAATACTGCGGGTTTTTCAAATAGAAATGCCATCTTTTGAAAATCGATAATCGAAATTTGACCGCAATCAAGAATCTCTTTAGTCTAATCTCGATTTTCTCGATTGCTCTACCAAATTCGCCTCTGGCGAATTTGGTTGCCCGGTGAGGACTCGAACCTCAACGCTCAGACCCAAATTCTGATGTGCTACCATTACACTACCGGGCAGTAGGTTCGTTCCTCCGCAGTGATGCGTAAAAACGCGATTTCCCCGGGATAGGTGTATTTAAAGGCGGCTTCGGGGTTTATTCGACGCTAAATTCCTGATCCGCGCGCACTCCTGCGCCGTCCCGCCTCTTCTCCTGTTCATAGATATCCAATATCTTCTTCTGGAGATATTCCCTGAAGGATTGAGTAATGGGATGGGCTATATCTTTATGTTCCGACTGAGCCCCGCCGGCCGCGTCGGTTTCCGCCGGAGCGGAAGTAAAAGGCAGCTGCGCTCCGCACTGGTTGCAATATTTACTGCGGATTTCATTCTTGAAGCCGCATTTCGGGCAGGCGAATTTAAGCTTACGCGACGGCATGGCGATGAAAACACCATTATTGCCCTCTATAACCTTAATATTTCTGACAACGAACGCGTTATCAAAAGTTACCGTGGCATAAGCCTTGAGCTTCTTGTCTGGCGAGTCTTTCAGGAACACTCTTACTTCGGTGATCTCCATCGGCCTACCTCCTTGTGCTGTTGCTTCCGGGGTAACGCAGTCCCTGCGGTCCAAACACGCCACCGGCGGTTCATTCCGCTCATCAGACGCGCCAAATTAGAAGCCTCACGATGTGAAGATACCACGGCGAACACGCAAGAACCGCTGCCCGACATGGCATTAGCTTCTATCCCAAGGCGCGCAAAAGATTCTTTTACGCGCCTGACTTCCGGATATAAGTCAACAGCAACACTTTCCAGACCGTTGAATAACTCGCCATTATAGCCGGGGAAAACATACCGGCTATAACCTGAATTTATTATTTTAACATTACTTGAAGATTTTGTCAATACGTCTTTCTTACGGAGAGAGCGCTTTCTGTCCCACTCCCGGTAAATCAAAGGAGTGGGCGCGCTTACGGAAGGAAAGACCAGAACGTGATAAAGAAACAATTTGTCCAGCCTGTGCAAGGGTTTGATTTTTTCTCCTCTGCTTGTCCCAAGCCCGAAAGGACATTCGTGGAGAAAAAAGGCCGTGTCCGAGCCGATGGAGGCCGCGAGTCCGTATAACTTGCTGAACGGTAACTTCAAACCCGCCAGACGGTTCAGTCCCAATATCACAGCCGCCGCGTTTCCCGAACCGCCGCCCAAGCCCGCGCCGGGTGGAATATTCTTGCGTATGCTGATATCCGCCCCGGCCTTATCCCGGACGCCGCAAAGTTTGAATAACTCATCGGCTGCCCGATAGGCGAGGTTGCCTTCATCCTGCGGAATCCCCGGATAACCGCAGGAGACCTTGATAACGCCGTCATCCCGAAGCCGGACGCTAATCTCGTCGCACAAATCTATGCGCTCGAAAAGAGTGCGGATATCGTGATATCCATCCCTGCGCCTACGCAGGATTTCCAGATAAAGATTTATCTTGGCGTATGAGGGAAAAACCGCCCGGATTCCCGAGGGTATCTTCCGTAAAAGCATGGTTTTGCGCCTCAACCGCGGATGCTTTCCAAAGCCGCTCTTTCCACGTCTTCTGCGGTAAGTTTATAGCTTTTGATCAGCTCATCCGGATCGCCGGACTGCCCGAACTTCTCCTTTATAGCGACAGTGGCCACCCTGCCGCAATAACCTTCTTCCTGCAAGGTCTCCGCGACCGCCGCGCATAACCCGCCGACTATAGAATGTTCTTCACAGACCACCATGCCGCGAACCGTCCTTGCCGCCTCTTTCACCGTTTCCGCGTCGAAAGGCCTCAGGGTATGCATATTGATTACGCGCGCGCGCACGCCTTTGCCGGCCAGCTTTTCCGCGGCCTTCAAGGCGTTACCTACCATCATACCGCAGGCGATAACGGCGACATCTCCGCCTTCCCTGAGCACCTGCGCCTTGCCCAGGCGAAAATCCTCCGTCCCCTCTATCGTTGGGACCTTAGCGCGCCCCAAACGTATGTAAAAAGGCCCCGGGGTCTCCGCTGCCGCCAGCACCGCCGCTTTAGTCTGCGGACCGTCGCAGGGAACAACCACGTTTATTCCCGGTATCACGCGCACCAAAGCCAGGTCTTCGAGCGCCTGATGGCTCGCCCCGTCAGGCCCGACCGTCAATCCGGCGTGGGTAGCAACTATTTTAACATTCAAATGATTGTAGCATATCCCGTTGCGCACCTGGTCCCAGGCGCGGCCGGTGGCGAAGATGGCGAAAGTGGAAGCGAATACCATTTTGCCGGATACCGCCAGCCCGGCGGCGACGCCCATCAGGTTCTGCTCCGCCACCCCCATATTGAAGAACCTCTCGGGGAACGCCTTGGCGAACAGCCCGGTTCTGGTGGAGCTGGAAAGATCCGC
>JBAZDY010000153.1:0-2886 GCA_041654215.1 Candidatus Omnitrophota bacterium | reverse complement strand
CTAAGATCGGAGCTGAAGCGATCAGCGATCTTTTGAAAGAGCTGGATCTGGATGTGGTTTGCCGTAAATTCAGAAAAGACCTTGAGAAATCAAAAGATGTCTTGAATAACCGCAAGGCGATCAAGAACCTCAAAATCGTCGAGGATTTC
This sequence comes from Candidatus Omnitrophota bacterium, assembly GCA_041654215.1. Classification (GTDB taxonomy): domain Bacteria; phylum Omnitrophota; class Gorgyraeia; order Gygaellales; family Profunditerraquicolaceae; genus Undivivens. Next base: position 2,737 of record JBAZDY010000153.1, on the reverse strand, counting down.
AAGAAGAGCGGTAATAAGCCCGAATGGATGATCCTGGAAGCGGTTCCGGTAATTCCTCCGGACCTGCGCCCCCTGGTCCCTCTTGAAGGCGGAAGATTCGCGACCAGCGACCTCAATGATTTATACCGCAGGGTAATTAACAGAAATAACCGTCTTAAGAAGCTCATGGAGTTAAGCGCTCCGGAGATCATTGTGCGTAACGAAAAACGCATGCTTCAGGAAGCGGTAGACGCACTTTTGGATAACGGGCGCCACGGCAAGCCGGTTAACGGTGCCAATAACCGCCCCCTGAAATCCCTTTCCGATATGCTTAAAGGCAAGCAGGGGCGTTTTCGCCAGAACCTTCTTGGTAAGCGTGTCGATTACTCCGGCCGTTCGGTTATTGTGGTGGGCCCGGAATTAAAATTACATGAATGCGGCCTTCCCAAGCAGATGGCCCTGGAATTGTTTGAGCCTTTTATTATCAAGAAACTCAGGGAAAAAGGTTTTGTGCATACGATTAAAGGCGCCCGCCGCATGGTGGAACGCGGCAAGATCGAGGTCTGGGATATCCTGGACGAAGTGATTAAAGATCATCCGATTATGCTTAACCGCGCCCCGACTCTGCACCGTCTGGGTATCCAGGCTTTTCAGCCTTTGCTGATCGAAGGGAAGTCCATTAAGATCCATCCTTTGGTTTGTACCGCTTTTAACGCCGATTTCGACGGTGACCAGATGGCGGTGCATGTCCCGCTTTCTTTGGAATCCCAGCTTGAAACCAAAGTTTTAATTATGGCGATCAATAACATTTTCTCTCCCGCCGACGGCCGTCCGGTAATTTCTCCTACCCAGGATATTATCCTGGGGGTTTCTTATTTGAGCCGCGAGAAATCCGGCGCGCAGGGTGAAGGGATGGCGTTCTCCGGGCCCGAGGAAGTACTGATCGCTTATAACGATAAAGTTGCCGCTTTACACGCGAAGATTAAAGTCCGCGTGCCGAGCGTTTATGATTTCGACCAGAAAAAAGCGATTAACCAGCCTCAAATGGTTACTACTACAGTAGGCCGCGTGATTTTTAACCAGTTGCTGCCGGAGGAATTCGGATTTGTCAACTGCGACTTGAAGAAGAGCAAGGTAAGCGATATCGTATTGAGCTGTTATAAGAGGTTCGGCCACACTACTACCATCAAGCTTCTGGACGAGATCAAACGTCTGGGCTTCGAGATGGGAACGTTGGGCGGGATTTCTATCGGTATCGACGATATGACTGTTCCGTCCGCCAAGCCCCAGGTTTTAAAAGAATCCAGGGAAGAGGTTGCTAAAGTAGAGGATCAGTACCGTAAAGGTATTATTACCGACAGCGAACGCAAGTCCAAGGTAATCGACATCTGGACGCACGCTACCGATAATATCTCGGACCTGCTTTTTAAGGGGATGGATTCTTTTAACCCGATCTTTATGATGGCTGATTCCGGCGCCCGCGGTTCACGCCTGCAGGTGAGGCAGCTTGCCGGGATGCGCGGTTTGATGGCTAAACCCAGCGGCGAGATCATTGAAAACCCGATTACCGCCAATTTCCGCGAGGAATTGAACGTGCTGGAATATTTTATTTCCACCCACGGCGCGCGTAAAGGTCTGGCGGATACCGCGCTTAAGACCGCCGATGCCGGGTATTTAACCCGCAGGCTGGTGGATGTCGCTCAGGAAGTGATTGTTTGCGAGGAGGATTGCGGCACGCTCAACGGTATTACCGTCTCGGCGATTGTCGAGGGGGATGAGGAAGTTGTGGCTTTAAGAGACCGCATCCTGGGCAGGGTGGCATTGGATAACGTGGTGGATATTATTACCGACGAGGTAATTATCGAGCAAGGTTCCGAAATTACCGAGGATAAGATCGACCGCATCGAAAAGCTGGGGATTGAAAAGATCCGTATCCGCAGCGTTTTAACCTGTGAAAGCGGCAGGGGTGTTTGCGCCAAGTGCTACGGCAGGAATCTTTCCACCGGAAGGCTGGTGGAATTGGGAGAAGCGGTGGGTGTGGTAGCCGCCCAGAGTATCGGGGAGCCTGGAACCCAGCTTACTATGAGGACTTTCCACGTCGGAGGTACCGCTTCCAGGACGATCGAGCAATCCTTTATTAAATCTAAAAACGCCGGGTTCATTAAATACCATAGTTTAAGGGTTACTTTAAAGAATAAAGAGTATGTAGTTTTAAACCGTAACGGTTCGATTAGTATTAATGACGCCCAGGGCAGGGAATTTGAACGTTATAACGTCCTGCAGGGAGCTTTTATATCTTTTGCCGAAGGCCAGGAGGTTAAAAAAGGAGTTTCTCTGGTGCATTGGGATCCTTATACTCTTCCTGTTTTGACCGAAGTAGGCGGAGCGGTGCGTTTCGAAGACCTGCGCGACAATGTCACGATGCGCGAGGAAACGAATCCGGTTACAAAATTAACCGAGCGCGTAGTGGTCGATCATAAGCCGGAATACCATCCCCAGGTTGTAATCCTGGATGAGAAAAAAGAAGTCCTGGGGATTTATCCTATTCCGATCGGCGCCCATATTATTGTTAAAGACGGCGACCAGGTGGAAGGCGGAGATCTTTTAGCTAAGATCCCGCGTTCAGTGGTGAAGACCCGCGATATTACCGGAGGTCTTCCGCGCGTGGCCGAGTTGTTCGAGGCCAGGAAGCCGAAAGATCCGGCGGTAATCAGCGAGATCGACGGTTTTGTGGAATTCGGCGAGAGCAAGAAAAATC
>JBAZDY010000152.1:0-2914 GCA_041654215.1 Candidatus Omnitrophota bacterium | reverse complement strand
CTCATCCCTCATCATTATTGACTCAAGCTTCCTCTTATCAAAGAACAAGGATATTGCTGCTCACCTTTACAACATTAAATCCGAACGCTTTAAAAAGAAATTAGAAAACTAACAAAGTACTGCTTGCTTAATCAAAAACTTGATTTTGTTACTCAAGGGGGGTACGATGTCTATTCCGGCTGCGGAGCTTTTCTCGCCTCATTTCGTCTATCTTCTCCTGCACATACCAGGAAAAATATCCTTTATATTTTCTTTGCAGGAGCGGTTGCATCCAGTCTTTGGTGGTAACCAGCCCGCGGCAGCGCGGAGAGCCACAGCGGCACTTGAAAGAATAATCGAAATCCGCGTCGGTCATGCAGTAATCGTAGGTCACCTCTTCGCCGAGCGGGATGTCTCGCATCGCCGCTATAACCAGGTGCCCTTTAATCCCGGCATTTGGGGAACAACTGTGGTTAAAGAAATCGTCATCCTCCAGTCCTCCCTTTTTACAGGACACCAGGAAGAACCCGTCGGCCACCTTGGTGGCGTAATTCTCTATTTTTTTGAAACAGGTCTTTTCCAGCTTCACGAACTCGGATTGCGAAATAATAAACCCTCCCCAGACCGCGATTATCTCGTTTTTACTGATCGGCTTGACCGCGAAAACTCCGCGGTGATCGATCCCGGAACGATTCACCTTGACTTTGCCGCTGACGTAAGAATGCTTAAGCATTTCTCTTTTCCCGCCTGACGATCGTTACGCCCTGTTTTTTTACCCCTTCTATCAACGCCTGGAAAACCGTCTTGTCGGCGGCAAGGTCTTCCAGGAAAACCAGCCCTTTGCGCTCAATCTTTCCATCCAGCAAAAGCCTGCCGACTGCGGCCGGAACGCTGGCCGTTATTTTCTGCATCGAATTCCACTTTTCCCTCGCCGCGGAAAAACTTTTCAAAAGCCAAACGATGCGTCTACCGGGAAAACCGACTTCCACTTCCCCAAGAGTATAATTTGCCCGCCTGACCCTCTCTAAAAAAGTCTTACTTTCGGCCATGCGTTCCGGCGAAAACAATCCGTAGCTCTCGGAGAAACGAAAAAAAGCGGCGAATCCCAAAGGCCTGACCACGCGGCAGGTCAGGCTGCGCGCACCTGTCTTATCCAGGATATTCTCGAATCCGCTGGCAGAATAATAACTTTCCGCCTCTATGCCGAAATATTTCTCCCTCCGGTAACCGGCGAATGCCGGGAACCTTTTCTTCCTGCCTAAGATGATCTGGCTGGATACGAGCCGGTGTTCGAGTATTAAATCCTCGAAACACCACAAAAAAGGGAAATAATTATCCTGCGGAGAGAGAGAGCCGGCCTTCACGTGGATCTCGAGCACTCGGGCGGAGGAACAAGTTTCCCTGCCGAGAAGAAAATTGACTATTCCGGGACAGAAACCGCACCCCGGTATCACCGTTATCCCGCTTTTGCCGATCTCTTTTTCCCTGGCCTGGTATATCTCCGGATCGACATCCGAGACGTCAACGAGATCTTTGCGGTATTTCAAAGCCAGGTCCAGGCAGCGTTCACCGATCTCCCCGGCCAAAGCGCCGGTGATCAGATCGGCGTCCCGTAAATCTTTCTCGTTCTTGAGAGAGAAAGCGCGGATATCGCTGTTCTGCCTGTTGAAGAAATGCAGAACCGCGCGGCTTATACGGCCGTCTCCGGCAACCGCGACTTTGTAACGGGATTTCATCTCTTCTTGAGACGCCATATCTTAGGCGTGACCAGACTGGCCAGGTGCATTTCCGGGGAATAATACTTCAGGTCCGCGGCTTTGGAGCCCAGACGCTGCTGCAGCCTGCGCTTCAGCACCGGTAGAGCAAGATTTACCGGATCGACCTTCTTGGACGCCATCAGGAAACAGTATTCGCATCCGCAACTGTAGGAAGGCATCGGCAGCCTGACCGGATTAAGATAAGTGAACAGTTTGGAGAGCTTTTCCACCGTTCCTTTGATGATGATATCGAAATCCAGGAACGGTCCCAGCTGGAATATGGCGATGCCGTCTTCCGTGAGAGCCTCGTGCACGCTCTTATAGAAATCCCCCTGGAACAGTGCCTTGCCCGGCCCCACGGGATCGGTGGAATCAACCACGATGATATCGAAATGATTCTTGTGCGCCTTGATGAATTTTCTGCCGTCCTGAAAGGCAAGAGTCAGTCTTTTGTCCGTGAAACTCCCCTGAGAGACGAAAGACAGGTATTTCCTGGCCATCCCGACCACTTCCTCGTCGATATCTACCAGGCTCATTTCCTTCAAAGGATGTTTGCGCGCCTCCCGCAGAACGCCGCCGTCCCCTCCTCCTACCACCAGCAGTCTTCTGGGATCAGGGTGCGTCATCAACGGCACGTGGGCGATGATCTCGTGATAAATAAACTCATCGCTCTGGGAAAATTGTATGATCCCGTCCAGGGCGAGCATCTTGCCGAACCCGAGGCTCTCAAATATATATATTTCTTGATATTTGGTCCTGCCGGAAAAAATTTCCTTTTCTACCCTGAAGGTGTCTTTTTTGCATCGCCTGATGCCGGGAAAAGCGGCTTCCACGAACCATTTTTCTTTCTTGGCGGAGATGGCTTTCACTTTATAGACCTCTTTTCAGCAATTTGACTCTTACTTTTGTGGGTTTGATTTTATTTTTAAGGAATTCGAGGGCGGCGTAAGGGCGGGTATTTTCGCCGCAGGTAAAAATATCAAGGGCGATATGATTATGCTCAGGCCAGGTGTGGATGGCGATATGAGATTCCGCCAGTATGACCACGCCCGTAATCCCCTGCACGGGGAACTTGTATACGGAAGCTTTTAACGGCGTATTGTTGGCCGCTTTAGCCGCCCCCCAAAGCAATTTCTTCACCGCCGCGGGAGTCTCGTTCATCTTTTTAGGCGCTTCCA
>JBAZDY010000151.1:0-2932 GCA_041654215.1 Candidatus Omnitrophota bacterium | reverse complement strand
CCGGCACCACCAACGCGGTCAGCGTGCTGATAGACTCCAATGCGAGCAGTCTGACAGTCCCGACAGTTACTTCGGCTGTCTGCGACGTCAACGGGAATGTGACCTTCAACTTGAGCTCGGCGTTAAAACCGGCCGATCTGAAGGACTTCTGGGCTGAAGTTAAATATGACAGCGCTACCTATTACTGGAAATTGGGCACCGGGGTATTGAGCGCCGACGGAATGACTGTTAAGATGCAGTTAGACAGTGCTTATGACGGCAAGACTATGAGCTTTGCCTTTTTCGGCGTGGATACTACCGGCAAACAGACCGGCACCACCAACGCGGTCAGCGTGCTGATAGACTCCGATCCGAGTCCTTTAGCCGTACCTCAGCTGGCAACTTATACCTCAACGAGCGCAGGTGCTGTTACTATCAATGTTTCGAATGGAGCTTTTGTTCCGGCTGCGCTCAGTGAGTTCTGGATGGAAATTACCTATGATGGGCAACCCCAATATTGGAATATAACTCCGGAAGTTTTAAGCGCGGATGGGAAGACTATAACTTTGAGTTTTGACGATTCTCTTAGAGGCAAAGTTCTATATCTGGCTTTCTTCGGTGTAGATACTCAAGGCAAGAAGACCACGTTTACCAATACTATTTCTGTAATCTTCAATTAAACTTGATAATTTGACCGGAATAGTATTATATAGATTGTCTATAAAAATTAGAGGCGCCTAGGGGGATAGGCGCCTCTTATCTACCGTGGCCGGTAGGGGGTGTGTTTCCACTTTTTAGTGAATAAAAAACCCTAAAGAGGTCTTCTTTAGGGTTTCTTATTCTCCTCTTTGGCAGCGCAGCCCTCCAACACTTCAGGAGCTGTCGCTTTGCGTCGCGGCATTACTGCCGCTTTGCCTTTTCAGTAGGTTTTCAATTTCCATTAGTAAGTATAGCACAAATAGTCGGTTTTTCAAGTTAGCGGTATTATTAGGTCATCTTGTGTTATCTAAGTGCTTGGTAGGCAATGTGTTGAGATAACCATTTTTTATTGTGGATTATCCTGTAACCAATCATCGCGAATTCCAATTCCCTCTACTAAAGGCATCAGAACCCAACCGCCTTTTTCCTGCCGGAAGCTTTTCTTTCTTCACACCTTGACAATCCCTTGTCTATAATATATACTTTATTAAAGATTTTTGAGTTTTGATTTACCTAACAATTCATCCTCGAATAAGCCTTACTGTAAATCTATGCATTCAGCTAAAAAAACAATTAACGCATTTTATCTAAGGAAACCTTGATGAAATCAGGTTATTTGGTAAAAATAAACCTTTTTTCCTTGTGTTTTATACTCTGTTGCTACTCGTTTACCGAGGCCAAGACCCCTCCGGCAGAATATTTGTATGACTACGGTATAGCATTCTATAATATGGGGCGCTATGATGAAGCTCTAACCGAGTTCTATAAAGTTTTGTTGTTGGAGCCTAATAATGAAAAAGCAAAATTTTATATAAACGCTATATTCGCCAATAAACTGGCGCCGGCTCCTGCCAGGGCTGTTTCGAATATAGAAGAAGACGATCTTGTCGTCAGGGAATCCCGGATAAAAGATGCCCTTAATACGGAATTAATCTCCGCTCCGCCGGTTTCCGGCGAATCTGTCCCTGTTGAATCCGCTCCGGCAGTTCAACCGGAAACCCTGCCGCCGGTTCTAAAAACGGAATCCGGGAAAAAAGAACCCGATGTTACTATTTCAGGTAAATTACAGCTGGGAGTAGGTGTTACCTCTTCCGGAGAGGTAGAGTGGAACAGGGCTAATTTTGACTGGAACGAAAAGAATTGGCGCATCCTGTCGTATGACGGCTTCAATAACGGGATAAATACATACGATACCCGGATATTTGACAGACTGGAGCTTATTCTCGACAGCCGCAAAAAAGAGGAGGGGTGGTCTTTTCATTTGAATCTGACCGTTGATCCCTGGAGCTTTACCGGCAGAACCAACAAAGTGACGATCCCCGGGGTAGGAGGGGATGCCGCGGAGGTGGAGCTTAAATACTGGGCTAACAGCGGCTATACCGTCAATACCAGCATAAACACGCTCTTTAACGGGGACGCTTTTTCCATACCCGAATTGAAAGTCAAAGACGGCAAGACCGTTCCCACAACTATAACATCCACCTGGACCAATAGATTTACCATACCGGAGATGAAGATAGAATATACTTTTCAACCGGTTCGGGAATTATGGTTCGATTACGTTAACGGCGAGAATACCCGTTTCCGCGCTTTTCCTTTAGCCTATCAGGACCAGGCATTAACCTCCGACGATCCTTTACAGTTATCCAACCACCATATCTGGTGGGAAGCCAGTCCCTGGATCAGCAGATGGCAGCCGGGGAACCTGAACAGCGGGGCGTCTCCGGTTGATTTCACCAAAGGATACTGGGACAACTCGATTGCTTCCTATACCAGGGACAGCAACGGCGCGCCTTTGACCGGCTTGAGAGGGTTTTCTTTCACCCACCAGGACCCGGAAGCTACCTCAATAGCCTTGACAATGGCTTCTCCGAAAGACCTTTGGCAGGAATATTCCGAGGCGGACAACGTTTCTTCGGCCTTGCGCCTTAAACATAGGGTGTTCGATAACCTTAGCTTGGGCACCACATATACCTTTCGCGCCGGTTTCAATTATGTGGATAAAGACCACAGCCTGGACAGCGCCAACCATGTTATCGGCGTGGACAGCGACATCCAATTAAAAGACGGTTTGAAAGTATCTCTGCAGGCCGCCACCTCGCGTTCCGACTACGACCTTACCGGTGGAGATTACCGCAGTGAAATGGAGGGGGACGCGTATTATTTCTCTTTGATTTCCCGCTATCCTGGTAAAGACCTGATGGGGTTGAAGAACGGTTATAATGAAATATCCAAGGCCCAGGATGAAGACCTT
>JBAZDY010000150.1:0-2946 GCA_041654215.1 Candidatus Omnitrophota bacterium | reverse complement strand
CAGCCCGCGCACTTGCAAAAGCTGGAGAACAAAAAGCTTTCGCCCGAGGATAGGGACGTGAAGCGCGCGGAGATCATCAGGGGAAAATTGAACGTCGTGTAGAAAACGCCCCCTCGCGGAGGGGCTTTGAATAATACAGGGAGGATAACATGTTCGAGAGATTCACGGAGAGGGCTCGTAAAGTCATCATCCTGGCAAAGGAAGAAGCCAGGCGGTTTAATCATGATTATATCGGGACAGAGCATATTCTGCTCGGTCTTATCAGGGAAGGCGAGGGGGTTGCTTCCAGCGTGTTGCAGAAACTCGGTCTTTCGCTGGAGAATATCCGCCTGGAGATAGAGAAGCTCGTCCAGCCGGGGCCTGCCACCCAGATTATCGGGGACATCCCTTTTACCCCCCGTTCCAAGAAGGCGCTTGAGCTGGCGGCCGAAGAGGCGCGTTCCCTCGGCCATAATTATATAGGCACCGAGCATCTTTTGCTCGGGCTGATCCGAGAAGGCGAAGGCGTGGCTTCCCAGGTGTTGATGAACCTCGGCCTGGACCTGAGTAAGGTCAGGAACGAGGTTATGGAGATTTTGGGTTCGTCCATTCCCGGTTACAGCCATCCGGCATCCAAGACCAAGACCCCGGCGCTGGACGCCTTCGGCCGCGATCTGACCGCGCTTGCCAGAGAAAATAAACTTGACCCGGTAATAGACCGTAAAGCGGAGATAGAGCGGGTAATCCAGATACTCAGCCGGCGCACCAAGAACAACCCGGTCCTGCTGGGGGAGGCAGGAGTCGGCAAGACCGCCATCGTAGAAGGATTGTCCCAATTGATAGTCAACGGTAACGTCCCCGAGGTCCTGCGTAACAAGAGGCTGATCGTGCTGGATCTCGCCCTTATGGTTGCCGGAACCAAATATCGCGGTCAGTTCGAGGAGCGCATCAAGGCGGTAATGGAAGAGATCAAACGTTCGCAGGATGTCATCATTTTCATAGACGAGCTGCACACGCTGGTCGGCGCCGGGGCGGCCGAAGGCGCGATAGACGCCTCGAACATATTGAAACCCGCGCTTTCCCGCGGCGAGATACAGTGCATCGGCGCCACCACTATGGACGAGTATAGGAAATACATAGAGAAGGATGCGGCTCTGGAAAGACGTTTCCAGACCATAATGGTAGAACCTCCTTCAGTGGATCAGACCGTAGAGATACTCAAAGGGCTGCGGGACAAGTACGAGGCGCACCACCGCGTAACTTTCAACGACGAAGCGCTGACGGCTGCGGCTAAACTCTCCGACAGGTATGTATCCGGCAGGTTTCTCCCGGATAAGGCCATAGACCTGATAGACGAGGCCGGTTCGCGCGCCAGGCTGAACGTGCTTATCGTCCCGCCGGAGATTAAGGATCTTGAGACCAGGGTGGAGGGGTTCAAGAAAGAAAAAGAGGCTTATATCAAAAGCCAGGATTTTGAAAAGGCGGCTTCCCTGCGCGACCAGGAGAGGCAGGTGCGCCAGCAGTTAGAACAGTTGAACCGCGACTGGGCGCAGACCAAGGACAAGATGAGGCCGGAGGTGAACGCGGAGGATATCGCCCGTATAGTCTCGCAGACCACCGGTATCCCGATCGTCCGGATGGAGGAAAAGGAAGGCGAGAAACTGCTGAAAATAGAGGAAGAACTGCACAAACGCGTGGTGGGTCAGGACGAGGCGATCAATACCATTGCCCACGCCGTCAGGCGCTCCCGGGCCGGCATCAAGGATCCGCGCCGTCCTATCGGGTCTTTTATCTTTCTCGGCCCCACGGGCGTGGGAAAGACGCTGCTCGCCAGGGCGCTGGCCGAGTATATGTTCGGCGACGAGAACGCTTTGATCCAGCTCGACATGTCCGAATACATGGAGAAATTCAACGTCTCCCGGCTGATAGGCGCGCCGCCGGGCTACGTCGGTTACGAGGAGGGCGGCCAGCTCACGGAAAAGGTGCGTAGGAGGCCTTATTCGGTTATTCTGCTCGACGAGATAGAGAAAGCGCATCCCGACGTCTTCAATCTCCTTTTGCAGGTGCTGGAGGACGGCAGGCTTACCGACAGCTTCGCGCGCAAGGTCGATTTCCGCAACACGGTGATCATTATGACCTCCAACGTGGGGGCGGAGTTGATACGCAAGAACGCTTCTCTGGGCTTCGGCGCCGGGAACGAGGAGGTCACCTATAACGATATAAAGAATAAGCTTATGGAAGAGGTCAAGCGCACTTTCAAACCGGAATTCCTGAACAGGATGGACGATATCATCGTCTTTCGTCCGCTCGTGAGGGAGGACCTCCGGCGTATAGTCGATATCGAGATAGAGCAGGTGGTAAAAAGGCTGCGCGAGCAGGGGATATCCCTGGAAGTCGCTGCGGATGCCAAGGAGTTCCTGATAGAACGCGGTTTTGATCCGGTGTTCGGGGCAAGACCGTTGAAGAGGACCATACAGAGGTTCCTTGAAGATCCGCTTGCTTCCGAGATCATTTCCAGGAAGTTGAACGACGGGGCGGCCATCAAGGTCAAGCTCGGCAAGGATGAACTGGTTTTTGAATGATGTTAAGGAATAAACTTTCCAAGATAGGCGCGAAAGTCCTGGCTATGCTTTTTTTCTTCGGCGGCCTGGCGATCCTGTCCGGCAGGGCGGTGCGCTGGACCTTCCTGGCGCCCTTGAAACGCGGGCGCGTGCTGGAACAGGCGCGCAAGGCCGGAGTGGACAGCCTGCCGATCGTGGCGCTGATTTCCCTGTTCATCGGGGTGATCTTCACTTTTCAGATCGCCTACCTGATGCAGAGGCTGGGTTCGGAGATGTACATAGCGACTATTGTGGCGCTTTCGCTGGTGCGCGAGCTGGGGCCGGTGATCACCGCCCTGATCGTGGCCGGCAGGGTGGGCGCCGCCATAACCGCCGAGATCGGCTCCATGCAGGTCACGGAACAGAT
>JBAZDY010000149.1:0-2951 GCA_041654215.1 Candidatus Omnitrophota bacterium | reverse complement strand
GGGTATATGTTTCTTTTGTTTTGTTTAGTTTTATTTAATTTAATTTGTGTATTACCGGGGCCGGAAACTCCGTCACAGCCGATTTCCGGGGCCGGAAATTCACTTGCTTGTGCGTTTCCGGGGCCGGTTACTGTTTTTTGGGGATAAAGAGAAAGGATTTCTTTCATGGTTATGATGGCGTTGCTTCGCTTGTCGTAGGCATCTGTGATCGACGCCAGGAGGTCCGGAGAAACGATTACTCTCCCGGAAACCCACAGGGGACCGTATATCTTCCCCGTCTTTGCCATTATCTCCAGCATGGCCAGCCCGTCTTGCTCGTCACAATGGGTACGGGAGAAGAAGAACATCCGGTCTGCATCATCGGCGATGCAAAAGTGATGATCTGGTGTTGAGCACAAAAACCGCAGGACGTTCGTAAAGAAGCCCGATCCTGCACAGCCATAACGGCCCTCCAGGATGAACAGCGTTTTGCCATCCTTCACGTAGAAAGGAAAGTAGTCAACGGTGCGCTTTGTCGGCCTCGCCATACTAGTCTCCGCTTGGACAAATATGTTTGTTGATTAACTCCTTCTGGAGGTCGCTCCTACAGAAAATCCAGCTAATCATCAGCGCAATAAAGTACGGCTGCTCCGTGATGTTGCTGTGCTCAAGGCCATTAACGATTTCACCTATGGCGGAAGCCATAAACCCATTCTTTCTTAATAAACGTAAAAGATTTGCCTCTTCCTGTGGACGTTGCTCAGTCTCTTCGTTGTGGCATGACTCACAGAGGGTAACGAGAGAAGAGGGCGGAACATCCCACGGGTCTCTGCCAGGCAAGTATTCAAGGTGATGAACGCAAAGCATTGATTTATCGTCGCTACAGGCCGTGCATTGCCACCCATCCCTCTCGAAAATTTCCAACCGCATTTTTTGCCATCTAGGATCCCGCAATTTCTTGATGTATTCCTCTTGCCTTTTCGATCTCTCCATTTCTACCACCTCACTTCACGGCCTTGATGGTCGGTGAAAACTTCCCGAATGCCCCGGACGATGGGGATGACGGCCTCCAATCACATAACCCACACAGGGCGCCGGCCTGGTTAAGAATTGTCTGTAGCACGTCTCTTGTGATCCCCGTCAGTTCCTCATCCAGAACCGTCACCGTGCCGACAGCGACCCAATTCCGAAACATCGGTCGCACGCGAATGTGTTTCGCCCTCCCGATCTTCGCCCGTTTCACCAGCAGCTCAAAGCCGAGAAGCTCCGCCGTGTCGATGTGTTCTTTGAAATCCATGTTGCCGATCAGCGGCTTGATGTCCTTCATGCCGACGGTGTTGCCGTCCGCTACGAAAATGGCGAATTGCTGGTTGTCAATCATAATGCCGCTCTGAGTCTGCTTTTTGAAAGTCTCCTTGCCCTTCCCGGTGAGCACCTTCGCCCCGCCTTCCCGGAGCATGGTCATCACGTTATCGGCGTCAATGCCCACAGTTTCTCCGTCGTGGTAAAGGTATCCGATCCACGTCCACGGGGGCGTCCGGTCATCCCCAGCTACGCTGCTCGCCTTGTTTTCTGGCGCCATGGCCCACGCATGAACCTTCTCCGCATAGGCCAGATTGTCTTTGTGCATCAACAACGGCGTCAATCCCTGCAATGTGACTTCATACCGATTCATTTTAGCCTCCTTTTGTGTTATTTGCCTTTCGGCCCTTGATCCTTGCCCGGCCCAGCCAAGCCTTGCCACGCCCAGCCCCGCCCGGCCTTGCCGTGCCTCGCTCCTTGCCTTGCCCTGCCCAGCCCGGCCATGCCCGGCCTTGCCCAGCCGTGTCCCAAGGCTACGCCGAAGGCAGCCGCTTCTTTCCTCTCAACTGGGCGGCCGCAATAACCTTCCCCTGCACGTCCTGCAGGTGTGACAGGCGCAACCGCTCTTCTTCTTTCAGGCCGAGAACATCCACCCGCGCACAAATCACAAAACTCCTTCTGGCGGCCATGCCGGCCTCCCGGAGCTTCTTCCCGCCAAGATCGACCTTTTCCGATTCGCTGAGAACAACGAAGGCCTCTCCGGGTATTACGTCGATGATCTTGTTTGTTTCCTTCTCTACAATCCGCCTCCACGCCGACGTGACTGTTTGAAATCTGGCGCTCCCATAGGGAGCCCGAATCACGTCCGACGCTTCTCCGTAGGCAATAACCTTCCCAGGCACGAGAGCATGATCCGGGAACGCGCTCCGCAGGGCCTTCACGTCCGGTTCCGTTGGCAGCCCTCCAAAATAAACCTTCTCGTTCATAAAGCCTCCTTTCTACCACCTCACCGTGATTTCCGTTCTGGGGTTTGCGTTCCATATTCCTCCCAGGTCATCATGCCCAGACAAGCCGCGTCTGCCTCGTTGTCGTCTATCGGCTGCCTGCCCAGGAACGCCACGGACCGGGCCATCATCTGCTCCTTGCTGGCCCGTCCGGATCCCGTAGCCCACAGTTTGATGCTGGCCGTATGGACTGCCGTGTATTCGATCTTTCGGGCCGCGCACTCCTCCTGAACCCTTCCCGTGAGGTTCGCCGCGATCTCGGTAGCTGCCCCGCCGCGATGGTGCGCACGCTCATAGGCGACCAGGGCGGGTCCCATGTCCAGCATCGCGCCAAGCCAACTGCGAAATCGCAGGAAAAGCATTCCGTTCGAATCGCCGCGGCGCTTCGTGAAGTCCTGGACGCCGGATTCGAAGACCCGGCCGTCTTTGATCAGCGCCCAGCCGGTTTTTGTTGCGCAGTCGAGGGATAAAATGATCATCGCTCCCCACCATCCAGTCGCCGGACGGCCTCCTTGCATCCTACCAGCAGCGTTTCCGCTATCAGCGATGCCGATTCGTGCGGACCTTCGCTTGCCACCCACTTTATGGCGTTAACGACCGGCTTGAACGACTCCTTGTACCGCTCCAGTTCGGCCTCCTTGGCGGCGAGGGCCTTCTCTGCCAAGT
>JBAZDY010000148.1:0-3058 GCA_041654215.1 Candidatus Omnitrophota bacterium | reverse complement strand
TCGACATCATTGACGGGGAGTGTCAGCCCATATGACACCCTCGATGCGGCCTCCCTCAGCCTCCTGACCTTAGACTCGGCTTCGAGTCGCTTCTCCCGCTCGGCGGCAAGGGAGGTTTCGGAGTCAATGCTTGGGCAAAATTCATCAATGAAGTTTCGGAGAGCGCTGACGGCGCGGGCGTATTTTAACTGTAAGGCTTGATGTTCTTTATTTTTTACCACCTTACCCCTCCCCACTATTTCCCCGGCCTCAATTCAACCCCATACCATGCGTCCCGCATTCGTGTTGTCGTGTCGAAGGCATCCAAACAGGCCGCGAGATATTGAGCAAGAATCCAATCCGGCGTGTTTGATCCGCTCTCCACGTTGTGCCTGTTAATAAATTGTTCAAGTTCCTTCTTAAATTCGCTCATTGGTTTCCTCCTATTTCGCGGCCATCTCACAGCAGGCCCACATTATGAAAAAACACCAAAGGGCAATCCATCCTAGGGTCGTCCTGACTCCAGCAAGCGATTTCATTAATTGGTCAAAATCTTTTTCGTTCACGATCCACCTACCGTTCAGGCCTTATCTCGACCTTTACAACCCCGGCCTCGACCATGCCGATGGCCTCAGCCGCCGCATGGCTCAGGTCCAGCCCCCGGCCTAATCTCATGTGCGGACCCCTGTCCGTGATTTCGACTGTAATTTCCGCTCCGGTATCGACCCGCCGGACGCGCCAACGTGATCCGAAGGGGAGCCAAGGTGAAGCGGCCGTAAACTCCCGATCATCGAAGATGGCTCCACTCGCTGTGGCGCGTCCATTATGTTTTCCGCCATACCACGAACAGACCGTGCGGAACGTCGCCCGTTCCTCGGCATAGATAGCCGCGTCTGCCATCGTTGCGGCAAGGTCAGTTTTCAGGTCGTTTGTTTCGCGGAGGTCCGATATCTCACACCGGAGACTTACGTTTCGGCCGGCCAGCGAGAACGTCATGCCCCATCCCGCGATAGCGACAATAAACCAAACCACGGCCCAAGGATGGCGGGTCATTTGGATTTCCTTCCGTATTCTCGTC
Source organism: Candidatus Omnitrophota bacterium (assembly GCA_041654215.1). Classification (GTDB taxonomy): domain Bacteria; phylum Omnitrophota; class Gorgyraeia; order Gygaellales; family Profunditerraquicolaceae; genus Undivivens. Next base: position 2,001 of record JBAZDY010000148.1, on the reverse strand, counting down.
CGGCCCACCAGGACGCTTTGAAATACGGGAGGGCCGTCAGTATCCACGTCAGTAGAGAAGCTAATTTACCTAAACCGGCCGTGTAATATGCCACAACGATAAAGACAAGGGTCCAGGTCAACGACAATAAAAACACAACAAGGATTTTCTCTCGTAACGTCCCGCTCACTTCCCTTCTCCTTTCCTTTGCAATTCCTGCGCCCGGTGGATGATGCGGGCGAGTTTATCCTCTGAGTCCCCGCGTAAAAAATACTCTCCTATGGGAACGCCCTGATATAAACCAACGCCCGCGTCCGCCCTCCCCGCGACCCGGAGAAGCCGGGCGGCAAGGCGAAGTTGACGGGCAATTCGTCCGTCAATCGCGTCCGTGTAGGTGTCCCGGTATTTGTCTTCGGCAAATTCCAGGAGTGCTTTCGCCGCCCCATCAAACACGCCGGCTTGCTTCTTCACGTTTCGTGCCTTGCTCATTTTCACTTCTCCTTTAGCAACTTCCCGACTGCAACGGCTATGCCGAAGGCAAGAATAAGATACCCAAAGACAAATAGTGTGGTCATTTCCCCTCCTTCGTCATCTTTTCGTCCCGGCGTTCGTCGGCCTTCATTTCGGCGGCAATCCACTTGTCCTCACGCTCGGATTCCGTCTCAACATGGCCCTTGCCCCGACATGTCGGACATCTCCACCGGCCCTCGCCGCCGCCCGATCCCCCGCAATCCGGGCAGGTTCCATCGTCGGCCAGTTGATCGGCGCGATTGGCGAGACATGACGGGCAATACCAGCCGTCTCCAATCTCCGTCATTTCGTTGATTAAATACCATTGGTCGCATGACCAACAAACGCAGTAGTCGCCAGCGTCCCTGCCTAACGGGAACCGACAGTTGGCGCAGAGCGTAACCCCCGCCGCGTTCCCCGTCCCGCAGTTCTCACACCTATGAAATGACATTATTCCACCTCCGTCCACCACACTTTCCCGTTCCTAACATAGAGCCAAACGAGGAAGTACATGTCCTCAAGGTCGGTCGCCCACTTACTATGTTGTGGCACCCTGATACCGTAGTTGGATTCGCTTTTGGCGGGAAAATACCTATCAACCCAAGCGTCGGGGTTGAAGGACTGGACTACCTTACACGCTCTTTCGGCCTGTTCCTTCGTCATTTCGCGCCGCCCTTAATCTTCTCCATCAGCCTCTTGGCTTGGGGGCAAAATTCTTTCGCGTTGCAGTATTCCGCGCATCGCATCGGAGTCCCATCGGCCCGAATCCACAAGTCCCCGGTCAGACATTCAGGCGGCTTACCGGTTGACTCAATGTCAACAATCTTCTGCAACCGATTCTTCACCCAAAGGTTCACTTCCGCGATTGTCGCAACCGGGACTGATACCTGCTCAATGGGTTTCATTTCCTCGCGCCGCGTCCACCCCTGCACGATGAAGTAAAGTTTAAGTTTCTTGGCTTCTGGAAAACAATATTTGTGGTAAATGTTAACCTGCATAAAGTAGTCTTCCGCAAGCCAGGGTAACTTATCTGCAACGGCTTTTAGGTGCTTCTTAACGGTGTACGCCTTGGAGTTTTTAACGTCCCAAAGCGTAGAAGTGTCTGACTCGTAAAGATCGGGCTTCCCCGTCAAGAAAACACCGGGAGCAATCTCCACCTCAAACGGTTTTTCGATTATACAGTTTCCAAGCCCTGCCCCGCCCTGTTCGATAATCGAATGAACCGCCGTCCCGTTGATCATAAAGATGGTTTTCTCGGGGTCGATAAAGAAGTCATTGTGTCGGGAGAGGTACATGGCTTGCAGGGGCCGGAGAATTTCAGTAGTCGAATACTTCCCCGGAACGACTTCCCGATTCCCCATCATGGCTTTGAGAACCGGGAGGGGATGACACCTAGACGGGCAGGTATCGCACTTGTCGAAGGTCGCCCGACCATAGACCGGACATGGGTCGAATCCGATGCTTGGCATCTTTACTCCTTATTTTCTAAGGTGCTTTTCAGCCCTTCCATGT
>JBAZDY010000147.1:0-3067 GCA_041654215.1 Candidatus Omnitrophota bacterium | reverse complement strand
CGAAGACGACAGAGCTTCCAAAGCTTTCGCGGCCTTTTCTTCCCCGGCGGCAGTCCCGTCGAACATATTCCATACGGCTGTTTCGGCGTAATTCTCAAGAAGCTGTCTGTCGTTTATCGCCCCGAAGAAGCTGCCGCTCACGGTGGAATTGAATGCCGAGGCTTTTTCTGCATCCAGCCCGGCTCCATCCAAAACCAGTAACTCCACGGCGTTCTTGCCCTCGTGGGCCGCATAATAGTTGCGCAACCCTTCCGTTACCAGGCCGAATTTCTCTTCGTCCCGCGTAAATATCTCCCGCGCTCCCTCCGCCGCTTTATCTTTGCCCTCTTTTGATTCGGCGCCGATCAACGCGAGCAATTCGTCTCTCTTGGCTCTTATCTCATCCTGGTCATATCCGGCCGCTCTGACCTCGCCCAGCCATTTTTCTTCGCTCGTATAATATTGTCCTAACGCGGCAACGGCTGTAAGTTCGCTGTTTTCGGCCTCGAAGATCAATGAATCGATTAACTTCGATTCCTGCTCCGCGCCGATTTCCGCCGCTTTACGGTTCCTTAAATTGTAAAGCTGATCGAGCGCCGAGGCGGAATCGAAATCCGGACTGGCGAAGAACGGATTGTGTCCGGCGATGAAATTATAAAGATCCCTGTGCGGATTCACGCCGAAGGAGGAAACGGAGGAGGCGTTAACGCCGTTAATTATGATCTGGCCCAACCCTTCTTTACCGTTGGCGCCGTAAACAAACTCTTCCATGAACCTGACGGTATCTCCCGCGACAGGCATACCGCTGGTAAAGTTAATGGCGAATTCTATCTCGGGGCCGACGAAGATCATGCTCACGGTGCCGGAAACGAGCATATTGGCGATGCGCGCGGCCTTCTGGGCCCAGGTGAGCTTTTCTTCCTTGACCGTATTACGTATCATTATCAGGTCAAGGACGAGAATTATTATGAAACTGCTCAAGATAAGGCTTCCGGTGACCGGTAAGTCGCTGATCGGCAGGTATAACCAGGAGAATTTAATGGTAACGAGGGGCGCGTTCATCGCCGCATGCATACTCAACGGAAGCAGTTTCAGTATATAATCGGCGGCGAACATCGACGCCAGCCCTATCACGATTCTCTGGCGGGAGAGCGAGAACAAGGCGTTGACGACGATAAAGAAAGCCAGCGGAGCAAGCAACGCGGCTTTTCTTAACGGATCAGCGGACACCGCGCGCCTGGCGCCTATAGCCGCTATCTGCTCATTGCTGAAATCAAGAATAAACTGCGCGGTAAGAATATCCCAGGCGGAATATGCCGCTCTCTTGAAAGTGGAGCCTGCCCGGCGTGCCCGGAGCTGGTTTTCGGCGGTAACGATAAGCTCTTCCAACTGCGCGTCGGTCAGGCGTACGGAACCGGCATCGGAAGCGAGGGCCAAAGGAGTCAAGATATGCCTTAACAGGAACCTGTAGATGATCAGCATGGTCAACACGTCGCCTACCCATTTGACGGCCGAAAGAACGATTGAAGCGGCGCGGTTTCTTTCCATTGCGCGCAGAACCGGCCCGGCAATCGGCGCAAGTTTGAATAGATTAAGCGGGGACAGGATGGCGGAATGCCGCTGTTCGGTCAGGCCGTTCATCAACCGGATAACCCTGGCGATCAGGGCAGAGGAAGCGTCGGGACGAAGTTTCAATACGGCCTGCTCAAGCGGGGCCCCGTGCTCTTTGTTGGGAGAGATGTGATTTATTACGAGATAAAGAACGCTTATCGCGGCGGCAAACCCGAACAGAGAAGAAAGGCTAAAAGAAGCGACCAGGCCTTGAGCTGAATACACTGAGACGAAATAGGCGATCAAACCGGAAGTGATGAATATAGCGGCGAGATTGACCGCGTAATACTCGACGCTTGCCCGCGGCCCTGCCCTGATCCCGCCGTCCTTATTGAACGCCCTGGACATGCTCCCGGAATCGTTCTCGCTGCCGGCGAAAAGCACCGCCGGCGACTTATCCGATCCCAGTCTGGAGACAATCTTGCCCAAATCCCCGCCGTCGCGGTATGAAAAACCATTGATCGCCGTAAAGCCTTCCTTATATTCGGACAAATATCTTCCTCCCAAATCTTCCGCCAATTCATACCCGATTTTTTCCGCTTCATTTTCTTTCGTCGTACGGTCGGCACCTCTATCTACCGTCTTGTTTACGAAACTTGTCGCGTGTCCTTTCTCATGAAGGACTAAATAAACCATTGCGCCGATGACCTTGTCCACAGGTCTGCCTCCTAAATTCAACGACATCGTTATGATCCGTTCTCCCATCCTGCCGGTCATAAACGTCCATTCACCCGGATACGCGACAATATAAAAATCGTGCGGCCCCAGGTCTAATCCTGATTTTTTATTGACTAACGCGGATAATTCCAGAACATCATCTAAAAACATCTCAACATCCCGGTTGTTCCATCCCATCTTTTTAACCAACGGGTTATCCAAAACCTTCCGGTTGTCTGTCGTTTTCATCACCGCGCGTCCAGCCCCGCCGTCTCTCTTCCCATACATATCCTTATAAAAAGCAAGTATCTCATCTAATTTACCCCTGCTTGCCCAATTGTTGATCCTGAGCTCAATCCCCTCAGGCGACAAACGAGTCGTTTTACTCAAGAACGACCTCAATTCCTCTTTGACTCCTTCCGTCTCTTTTTCCCCGCCGTCCTGTTTCCCTTGTTCTTTGCCAGCATTGTTTTCTATCCTGTCATTATTCCTCCGCGTATCCAAGGCTCCCGTTATAAGTGCTGCCAATACTGCCTGCACCCCGAACATAAACCATATCAATATCAACAGTGTCCCGACTCCGGCTACTAGCGGATATTTAAGCAACTCTGCTATCCGTCCGGTTACAAATATCAATGCCAACATCCCCGTAGAAACTGTCACAACACTTGCAACTGCGCCAGCCAAGAGAACTTCTTTAATGGAGAGTATCTTGCCATCCTTACTCCGCGCGTCCCAGACTCTATAGAAAAGTTTCATCAATACTATCTCTACTGCGATTATGGATCCTGCCACTACCAACATCCGCACTAAATCTGAC
>JBAZDY010000146.1:0-3098 GCA_041654215.1 Candidatus Omnitrophota bacterium | reverse complement strand
ATTGACTCAAGCTTCCTCTTATCAAAGAACAAGGATATTGCTGCTCACCTTTACAACATTAAATCCGAACGCTTTAAAAAGAAATTAGAAAACTAACAAAGTACTGAAAGAAATTATTTAACAACGCACCAATGCATTGCTACAAAAGTTTCTTAGTATTTGAAAATCGAAAACCGGAATTTGACCGCAATCGAAAACGTTTCTTTTCTGTCTATTTTCGATTCCCGATTTTCGATTGCTCTGTGCGCTGCTTAAAGAACTTACTCAACAGCGCACTAAAACCCGTGGCTCATATTGAAATGGAACCTGCCGTCGCCTTTGGAGTCCTCTCCCGAAGCCTTGTTGAGCGGGATACCGTAATCAAGCATGATCGGGCCGATCGGCGTCTTGATGCGGAAGCCTATACCGGTGCCGGCTTTCAGCCCGCCGCTGCCCAATTTGTTGGCTTTTTCCCAAACATTACCGATATCGTAGAAAAACGCCACGCGCAGGAAATTCATCAGCGGATACGTGTATTCGGCGTTGGCGACCATTATCGCCTGACCGCCCTTGGGGTCATCATTCCCGTAGTACGGACCGATCCTGCGTTCCTTGTAACCGCGAATAGTATTGGCTCCTCCGGCGAAATATCGCTCATAAATGGGCACTGTGGAAGTATCTCCATAAGGCTCAGCCACGCCCGTGCGCAGCCTCAATTCCATCACCGACTTCATGAACAACGGCTGGTAATGCGACATCCTCAGGAAAAGCTTGTAAAAGTCTTTGTCCCCCCCGAACGGGCCGCCGGCGACGTCAACAGTGCCGCTGACAAGGTCTCCCCTGCGCGGGTCGAACACATTGTCCCTGCTGTCGTAAGTAAGGCCGTAACTCGTGCTGCTGATATTATATTTTCCAATTTCCTCATCTATAAATTCTTTGTTTGTCTTTAAGTCGTCGCTGGGATTGCTGATCTTGATCTGCTCATACTTATACATCACGCTACCCTTGAGATACTCGCTCAGCTCCTTGGTCAGGCGCAGGTCGCCGCCGGTGACGTCCTCGTCGTAGCCGTAACCGACGTCGGAATCGCGCTCGTGCGTGCGCTTGTAAATATCGAAACCGAAAGAAACCGGATAATCGAATATCCAGGGCTGGGTAAAACTCAGTTCATACCCCTGGGTCAGGCTGCCGATAGAGGCCCTGATCTTCAGGTCCTGCCCGCCGCCGGTGAAATACGGGAAATTCTTCCAGTCGAAATTCCGCTGTTCTATCTCCACGAAGCCGATGAACTGGTCCACACTGCTGTAGCCGCCGCCGAAACTGAACATGCCGGTCTTCGACTCTTTCACGTCCACCACCAAGTCTTTGCGGTTGGGGACGTCGGTATCCTCGGTATCATAGCTGATCTCCTCGAAAAACCCGAGGTTTTGCAGCCTTTCCTTGCTCCTGCGCAGCTTGTCTCCGTCGAAACGGTCGCCGGGATGTATCCGCAGTTCACGGCGGATGACTATATCCCTGGTTTTGACGTTACCGCGTATCTTGATCTTGTTCACGTAGGCGATATCGTTCTCGACTATACGGTAAAGAATGTCCACGTTGCCGTTGACCAGGCTTAAAGACGTGCTCTCCAGCACCCCGGCAAAGATGTAGCCTTTGTCGAAATACAAACCCTGGATGGAGGCGATATCTTCGTGCATCCCCTCCTGGCTGAATACCTTGCCCGGCGCGCAAACCTTGATCCTCTCCATTATGTCTTTCTGCGCGATCTCCTTGTTTCCTTCTACCTTCACGGAACCCACGAAATATTTCCTGCCCTCGTTTATGGTGACTATGACCGACAGGGTATTACGGTGTTTGTTCGGGACCACTTCGTAGGAAACCGTCATATCCGCGTAGCCGCTGCGCCTGTAGAAATCGCGCAGCCGGTCCATATCCTCTTTTATCACTTCTTCCTTAAGTATCCCGGAATTGAAAAGCCAGGCGCGCCTGGTCTTCATTATCTTTAATATCTTGCCTTTTTTATAGGCCTTGGCGCCGCGGACGAAAATGTCCCGTATCTTGGTCCTGATGCCTTCTTCTACCTTGAAAATGACCAGCGCCTTGCCGTTCTCCTTGTTGAAATCAACGGAATATTCGACTTTCGCGTTGCTGTAGCCGCGCTTCTCGTAAAGCGTGCGCAGCGTCTCGCTGTCATCGGTCAGTGTCGGATGGTCGAGATACTGCGATTCTTTGGACTTTATCATCCCCTTAAGCTTATCCTCTTTCATACGAAGGGTTTTCACCCCTGGAAAAGAGATTTTTTCTATAAGCGGCCGCTCGTTGACCGTTATCACGAGCTTGACCCCGCCGTTATAAGGCTTGACGTCGGTATTGATATCGCTGAAAAATCCCAGCAGATACAGCCTCCTGATGTCGTCGCTTACCACATTCTCCTGGTAAAGTCCGCCGACTTTCGTCTTTATTTTGGCTATTATAGTATTGGTGCTGATGGTCTTGTTACCGGCGACTTCTATCGCGGTAACCTTGGAATCCGGAGATATTGTTGGAGAATTCTCTGCCGGGGGGACCGTTGCGGCTGAAGAAGAAGCGGACTGCGAAACACCGCTGCCGGCAGACTGGGAATCTTGCGCAAATGCGGCGGCCGCCATGAAAAAGGCGAGGACAAAAGGTATTGCCCGGAACATATTCTTATGCGTCATATCCGAATTGAGATTTTATACCGCATACACGTCGATCCCGGCCGCGACACCGTCGAAAAATACACGGCCGCAACAATTTGTTTTAGTATAACACACCGCGTTCAAAAAGCAATAGAAAAATCTCAGCGCTAACTCGTTAACTCAGCATTCCGGGGACACGATACTTAATGAAGCTCCCCGGGCTTGTGAAGCCCGGGGTTTCTTTCTTGGTTAACCCCGTGTCGTAAGATACCGGAAAAATCCCTTCGGCATTTTCACACTGGTGAATACTTAGCCATCCGTTTGGCTAAGGTAAATCCGGCACTCTGCGGGGTACCCCTTAGATAAACTAAGGGCAAGTCTGCTCCGCATTTTCACACGAGTGAACACCTGCCTCTCCTTGAAGGCAGGGTGCTATTCCGACACGCAAATCCGGCTTGA
>JBAZDY010000145.1:0-3105 GCA_041654215.1 Candidatus Omnitrophota bacterium | reverse complement strand
GTTTGGAAGCAAGCCCTTTACCGACGATGGCTTTCTTTATTCTGGTCGCGGCGTATTCCGCCACGCTTATGCCGGCGGTCGAACAGGCCAGGCATATAACGCCGCGCGCGTGACCGAGTACGCAGGAGGTAGCGGGATGGGCGTAATGAGAATAAATCTTCTCCAGTACCGCCACTCCCGGGCGGAACTCTTTCAGTATCGACCCGACCGCAACGTATATCTTCCCGAGCCTGGCCGGCAGGTCTTCCTTCTGAGCAGTTTCAATAATCCCGGCTTCCAGAATACGGAAAGAAGTCCCGGAAACTTCTATCAAACCGTATCCGGTAATCGATAGAGCGGGATCGATACCCAGTATCCTCATAGAACTGCGCGGAATATCAGTTCTCACTTTCGGCGATCTTGGCCATCAGATCATCGGGGATGTCGAAATTGGCATAGACGTTCTGCACGTCGTCGTGGTCTTCCAGAGATTCTATCAGCGACAAAAGCTGCCTGGCGTCGCTCTCGTTTACCTTGACGGTCGACGAGGGAATCATGGTGAGGTCTGCCGACTGCATCTGAATGTTCTTAGCCTGGAGCGCCTGTTTCACATTCTCCAGGTCCTGCGGGGCGGTGGTGACCTCGTAATTGGCCTCGTCATCGGATTTAAAATCTTCCGCTCCGGCCTCAAGCGCTATATTCATCAGGTCCTCTTCGTTGGCCTGGCTTTTTTCGACAAGAATATAACCTTTCTTTGCGAATATCCAGCTTACGGAACCGGCACCGGCCATATTCGCGTTTTTCTTGGACATTATATTGCGCACCTCGGCGGTAGTCCTGTTTTTGTTGTCGGTAAGGGCTTCCACCATCATAGCCACGCCTCCGGGACCGTATCCCTCATATATAACGTTCTCGTATGAGACACCCGGCAATTCTCCGGTCCCTCTTTTAATCGCCATCTTGACGTTATCGCTGGGCATGTTGGCTTCCTTCGCCTTCATCATGACCGCGCGCAATTTAAAATTAGTTTCCGGATTGCCGCCGCTTTCCCTGGCCGCGACCGTCAACTCCTTTATTATTTTCGTGTATACTTTGCCTTTTTTAGCGTCCAGGGCGGCTTTCTTGTGTTTGATACCTGCCCATTTTGAATGTCCCGACATTTCACTGCCTCCTTCGCGCAAACGACCACTTGCCCAATTCTTATAAAGGCAAAGTGTTAATACTGATAAATGTTCCACACATGCTCTTAGCGAGCAGTTATAATCCCGCGCCTGCGGGATGCCTATTTTAAAAGGAAAGGTGCTATTCCGATTATCTCATCCGGTTTGAAAGCCGGAGATTTCTGCGGTTTGATTAACCCCTTAACAAAAAACCGGGATAGATAGAATAAGCCGGGTTCTGTCTGGCGAAGGTTCTATCCTGCGCCAAGCGGCGATTCCTCTGAACCTGCGATGTTGCCATCGCAATCGAGCAGCCTACCCGAGATTGATAGCGGGACGGGTAATCCCTCATCTCCTATTCGGCCTTGCTCCACGTAGAGATTGCGGCGTTTCACCTTCCCGGATCGCTCCGGGAAACTCGTCTCTGTAGCTCTCCCGCTGATTAAAGCGGGTCCCCTTACGGGGATTCCTCCGGTCCGGTTAAGGACCGGGGTGGGCGTTACCCACTACGTTACCCACGGGAGCCCGGACTTTCCTCCCGCCGGAGGTAACCGGCGGGCAGCCGCTTTCTATCTATCCCGCATTCATAGCCTGCTGGACCGCCTGGGTGGCCAGTTTATCCGCGCCTTTGTTCTTTTCGCGCGGGATATGTTTAACTGAAATCTCTTTAAAAGCGGGGAACAAACGTTTCGCCTGCAGGTAAAGCGCCATAATCTCCGCGTTCCTTACTTTATAAATGCCGTTGATCTGCCGGCAAACCAGTTCGCTGTCCGTGTTTACCACCACTTTTTCAGCCTTGAGAAGAAGGGCTTCCTGCAAGGCGTGAATTAAAGCGGTGTATTCCGCGTGATTGTTGGTGGCGCGCCCCAAGTAAACCGAGATATTGCGTACGACCTGTCCGGCGCTGAGTATTATGACGCCGATGCCGGCAGGCCCGGGGTTGCCTTTGGAAGCTCCGTCTATGTATATCTCAAGTTCCCGCGCTACAGTCATCAAGATAAAGTATCCTGTTGCACATTTCACAGGTCACCAGCGTATCATACATGCTAATCATGTTTATCACCTGCGGAGGCACGAACATATGGCATCCGCCGCAGGAAGTCCCCTGAACCGGAACTATGGCCAAACCGCCTCGTATTTTCAATATCCTGTCATACTGCGCCAGGACTTCCGGTTTTACAAGAGGAGTTGCCTGTTTTCTCCGGGTCTCCAGGCAGGCAAGTTTGTCGTCTATTTCCCTGATCTCCGCCTGGAGCGCCTTCTTCTCCTCGGTAAAAACCTTCTCTTCCTCGGCCAGCCCCGCTCTCTCTTTCTCGATATCCGCGCGGGAGGCGTCGATGCGCTCCATGGTTTCGAGAATCTTGTCCTCTATGACCGACTTGTCGGCCTTAGCGTCCTCGATCTGTTGTTGCATCGTATGATATTCTTTGTTGGTCTTGAGCTGATAAAGCTGTCCCTGAAGTTTTTGAATGCTTTCTTCCTTGACCGCCAGCTCACCTTCCTTGTCTTTTTTTTGCTTCTGCAGATCAAGGGCCGCTTTCTCCAGCCCGGCGAGCGCGCCCCGCTTGGCTTCAAAGGCGGCTTCCAATTCGGCTATCTTAGCGGGCTTCTCTTCCTTGATTCTTCGCAAATCGTATATCTGGATATCTATTTGCTGCAACTCAAGCAGATGCTGAAGCTGAATTTTTAAATCCGTATTCATAAATCCTGTCTTCCCGAACCCATCGTTACAGGGTCAATGCCTGCTTTATTATAACAAAAATGAAAGACATAAAGGGTAAAAGATGACCGATATTTTCCCGCATCTTTTCTCCGCCAGCGCTTCTTCCCTCTTCCGTCTTGGAATCACCCGGAGTTGGTAGTGGGGCCCCTCGGGTTAATCCTTCGACAAGCCTGGGCAGTGAGCCTGACGCGCTTCTCAGAACAGGCGCCCGGTCCGCCGAAACTGGTACACAGCGTATATTCG
>JBAZDY010000144.1:0-3181 GCA_041654215.1 Candidatus Omnitrophota bacterium | reverse complement strand
CAGGATCTCTGCCTCCCGAATCACGGCGCAGGAGCCGTCGTCCGGTAAAGCGTCTTTACCGTTATTATACGGCAGCATAACACTATTCGCGGAATCGAAAGCATCCGAAACAAGCAAGGCAAGTTCCCGGTCTCTGCCCGGAGGGGCTTCTATTGCCCGGTAAGCCATATAAGCCCTGGGTAGAGGGCGGAGATTGCGTTCCAGGCGGGCATCCGGCAGGACCGCTTCCTCTCGAAAAACAGACGAGTTCAAACTCCTCTTGCCGGAAAATATCGCGTATCTCACTCCGGCCATACCGAACAGCTTCACCGGTAACGGAGAATCTATAGGCCGGCCGTCGCAAAATCCCATATAATCCTGGAACCGCGCGGGAACAAGCACATCGTATCCGTCCACCACCTGGATACCGTGCAAAAGCGCCTTATTGGAAAAATAGGAGGGGGAAGCGCTGACCACGCGCTGAAGAGACGGCCTTTCGCCGTTATTAATGAGCGATACTATCTTTTCATCCCAGCCTGCCCGTGAAACAGCATCGCAGACCGCGTATTTATAGCCGAAGGAGACCAGGTCTGCCAACATCAGGAAAAAGAGACAAAAAATAAAAAGTTTTCTGCCCATGCTTTTCCTGAAATAGAAATAAACGGCGAGAAAAACAGAGTTGACCAGCAGCGTGAATCTAACCATACCGAACAGAAAACAATCATAGGCCTCCAGCGGGAACTCCGCTCCCGGCTGGGCTTTGAATACCGCTCTCACCCACCACTCCTGAAATGGCCGCGGGTGCAGGAAAGCCGCCGAAGAAACGACGAAGAGCGCCGCCGCAACCGCGCCCATTAGGATAAGCAGAATACGAAGGCTCCTGCCTCGTTCTTCCGTCATCTTTAGAAAGATATCGTAACCATACGCGGAAAGCGCGGAAACGGAAAAGCCGGCCAGTACCATGAACTTGCTGTGCCCGCGAAATTTGCCGAAACCCGGCAGTAATACGCACAGATAACGGGCCAAAAAAGTCCCGGCGGCTACCGCACAGAACAGAGAGAAAACCGCCAACATCCAGAAGAACCGCGGCTGCCTGCTGCGCGACCTCACGCAGGCCAACAGCCCCAGGAATAAAGGCAGCACTCCCCAGTAAACGCACATCTCCCATAATCTGTATTTCCCCCAGTAAGGGAACGAGAACATATTGCCGAAGGCCTCCGGTATCAGGCAGGTCAATAAATTCTCCGGGGGCAACGCCCAGCTCGATACAAAAGAGAGACCGAGGGAAGAACGGGCAGACAAAAAGAAAAATTCCCATGCCGGCAATATGCGCACGGCGGCCAGGCACGCGCCGATGGCGGACACCGAGACAAGACACAATACAGTCCGTCTAAACGTAACGGCGGCGGACCTTCTCTCGGCCGCAAGATTGAAGAAGGAATAAGCGGCAACAGCAAAAAAAGTGTAATAAGAATACTGCGGATTGCCGGCCAGTATCTGGATCCCGAAAAGCGTGCCGGCGATAACGGCATCCTTGAATCCGCCTTCATCGATATATTTCTGCGCAAAAAGGAATACCAGAGGCATCCAGGCAAACGCGTTCAACGTGCCGAGATGCCCGGCGAAGATACGCAGAAAAACGTGCGCCCCGAACATCAGCGATAAAGCGCCGAAGAGGCACGCTCCCGGAGAGAGCTTCTGGTGCCTAAGCAACATCCACATTCCGGCGCCTGAGAGCAGAACGTGCAGAATAAAACTCCAGTTTACGCCGGCCGGCCAGGAGAACACCGACAACAGGAAGGCGGGCGGATAAAAAAGCTGACATTGTGGATTGCCGATGAGCGGAACGCCGCAGAAAAGATAAGGATTCCAGAGATGGAATCCGCGTTCCAGATACTTGAGCCCGGAGAAAAAAACAAACGTGTCTCCGTAAAAACTGGAGCTCAACAGACATCTCCCGAGGAGCACGCTCCGAACGCCGGGCATGCCGAGAGCCGCCAAAAGGAACAAAATAAAAATAATGTTATCGCTTTTTTTCTTCAGCATTTTTGCGCTATACAAACCAGAGAAGTGCCGAAAGGCAGAGGCAATAATCCGGTCAGGATACCTTCAAGATAAAAATAGACTCCGAACAGCCTGTTGACGAACCCGCCGGCCGTCCAGACCTCCCCATGTTCACTGCTCGAAGGAATGAAGCGGCTGAAAAGAAGCGGTAGAAAAAGCGAGGCGAACATGTACCGGGAGTAAACCGGTTTGAATTTATGCTGCAGCAGCACCCGCTCAAAGCTGCGCCTGCTGTAACGCCTGTAATGGCCCAGATGCTCGTCCCGGACAGTGCGCAGACAATTCAACGCCGGCAGCGTAAAAAACACTATCCCCCCATCGCCGCACACCCCGGATATCGCCTCCATCCCGCCCTTTTCATCCTGCAGATGTTCAAGGATATCGAATGCCAGTATCCGGTTGAAAGACTTGTCCCTAAAAGGCATGCGCAGGATATCGGCGTTCACGATACAAAGCCCTTTCGACCTGGCTATTGAACACGCCTCATAGGAACGGTCGAGGCCGGAAGCTTTTATACCGGCCCGCGCCAATAACAACAGAAACTCCCCCCCTCCGCAGCCCAGCTCCGCATAACGGCAGTCTGAGCCCGAAGGATGCATCTTTTTTAAAAGCCTCAACAGCAGCTTTCTTCTGGCTGCCGACCACCAGTACCTGGATTCCTGCGCGTAGAGGTCCGAATGCAGAGAATGCACGTTACCTCCTTCTTGCCAAGACATCCTGGAGAATGAAGAAAGCGGAACGCAGACACATCCTCAGCCTGCATAACGAAAACAGGCTGGCGGCGGCCATTCCGAAGAGGTAAGAAGGCCGGAAATAAAAACGCCGTATGGCCTGCACGCGCAGGCGGTTTAATTCTTCCACGCTCACCGGAGATCCCGACCAGACTGAAGCAATCCCGGACTGATCCAGCACCTCTTCTTTTTCTCCGGAGCTGTCGTCCGGCATCAGCTTGTTCCTTAACGGAGTGCCGGCTTTGGGAACAAAGACATTGAATGAGACGTAATCGCAGCCGCAGCGCACGGCGAAATCGGCGGTTTCACGGCAGGTCCCGATGTCGTCCTCCGGGAAACCGAATATGAATATACCGACGCTTTTTATGCCGGCGCGCCGGCATTTCCGGAGGGCATCTACGATCATC
>JBAZDY010000143.1:0-3247 GCA_041654215.1 Candidatus Omnitrophota bacterium | reverse complement strand
GCGCCGTGCCCACTCCGACCCTGAGTTACGCCGTGAAAAAGCGCGGGTTTACCGCCGGCGTGATGATCACCGCCAGCCATAACCCGGCAGCCTACAACGGCATCAAGATAAAGACCGCGGCCGGAGGAGCCGCCGGAGTGGATGTAACTTCGGAGGTGGAAAAAATACTCGAAGAGCCGGAGCAGCCGAGCGCCGGAACTAAAGGGAAGATAGAGGAAGCCGATTTTACCGGCGATTATGTCGCTTTTTTGCGTAAATACGTGGATTTAAAACTGCTGAAAAAAAAGAAATTCAGGGTGTTGATGGATTCTATGCACGGAAGCGGCAACGGTTTTATAGCCGACGTGCTGAAAGGGACAGCGGTGGAGCTGAAGTTTCTGCGCAGGGAGGTCAATCCTTCCTTCGGCGGTTTGAGGCCGGAACCGGTCCTGGAGAACCTTCTGGGAACGCAGAAATTCATAAAACAGGGAAAATTCGACCTGGGATTGGTGCTTGACGGCGACGCCGACCGTATAGCGGCCTTTGCCGGCAGCGGGGAGTTCATCATCCCGCAGAAGGTTCTTGGCCTGCTTGTCCTGCATCTGATACAGGACCGCGGTATGAGCGGAGGAGTGGTGAAGACCATAGTGGGAACCAACCTTATGGATAACATTTGTTCGTCCCTCAATCTCAAGCTTTACGAGACCCCGGTAGGCTTCAAATACATTTCGGAATTGATGCTTAAAGAAGACATCCTGGTCGGGGGGGAAGAAGCCGGAGGAATGGGTTTCAAGAATTACATCCCGGAAAGGGACGGAACCCTGGCGGGGCTGCTTTTGCTTGAGATGATGGCTTGCCGTAAAAAGAATATGCTCGCGATTTTGCGGGAAATGGAGACGGAATACGGCCGGTATTATTATCTGCGGGACGATATGAAGCTGGAGAGCGGACTGAACGTGGACGTGATGCGTTTCAAATCTACCGGCAGTCTTTGCGCAAGGAAGGTAGTGCGGGCAAAGGATTACGACGGCTTGAAGTTGATCTGCGACGACGGCAGTTGGCTGATGTTCAGGGGGTCGGGGACGGAGCCGATAATGCGCATCTATGCCGAAAGCAAGAGTCTGAAGCGATCGAAAGAACTGCTGGCGGAAGGCCGCAGGATGATCCTTTCGAAATAAGATGATCTATAGCGTCTGCCGCCTTTTGAGCCGCTGGTTCCTCGTAGTATGCTTCCGGGTCAAGGCTTTCGGCACGGAGAACGTTCCGTTCGCCGGCGGGTTCCTTTTGGCCTGCAACCACGAGAGCTATCTGGATCCGCTGGCCGCAGGTTCCTCGATATTGCGCCCGGTGCATTATATGGCCAAGGAATCGCTTTTTCGCAACCCTTTGATCGGGGCATTTTTACGCGGTGTGCTCGCCTTCCCGGTGCGCAGGGAGGCGGGAGACACGCGCGCTATAAAATCGGCTATGCGCCTGGTCCGTTCGGGAAGAGGTGTTCTGCTTTTCCCCGGAGGCACCCGCGGCTCAAGGAACGCTCAGCCGGGTATAGGTTTTCTGGCGGCTAAACTCGGTGTTCCGGTCGTGCCGGTTTTTATTTCAGGGACGGACAAGGCGTTCCCCAGGGGAGCCAAATTTTTCCGTCCGGCGCGGGTCACCGTCAGATACGGCAGGCCTTTTACCGTAGATCCCGCGCTCCCGTATCAGCAGATAGCCGACAACATAATGGCGGAGATCGAGAGGCTCAAATGAAGCGTTCTGCTGCGAAGATCGTCATCGCGAAGAACACCGGTTTTTGCAAGGGCGTGAAGCGCGCCGTGCAGATCGCGGAAAGGACGCTCGCGGAGAATCCCGGCAGGGATGTCTATTCGCTGGGGCCGGTGATCCATAATCCGGGAGCCATGCGCAAACTCTCGGAACTTGGGTTGAAAGTCGCCAAATCGGTTGCCGGCATACCGGAGGGGTCGGTCCTCATACTGCCTTCGCACGGCACACCGGAGAGCGTGATAACCGTCGCCGCGGGGAAACGCCTCAAGCTGGTGGACGTCACCTGTCCGCACGTGGCTTCGGTGAAAAAGATTTGCCGCGACCTTTGCGCGCGCGGACGGAAAGTAGTGATTATAGGCGAAGCGGAGCACGCCGAAATTAAAGCGTTGAAGGATTCCGCTCCCGGTTGTATCATAATCGAGAATGAAGAACAGGTCCCGGAAGGCCTTTTTGCTTCCGGCAAGATAGGCATCATTTCCCAGACGACTCAGTCGAAAGACAGGTTCCTGGGGATTGTGGGCGTGATCCTGAAGAAAAATCCGTTGGTAAAGGAGGTGGACATTTGCAATACCGTTTGCCGTGATTCGGCGGGCCGTCAGGAAGAGGCGAAGAAGCTGGCGGCGCAGGTAGAACTGATGCTGGTCATCGGTTCTGCCACGAGCGCCAACACCAGGAGACTGGCTGAGATAGGCGCTTCGGTAAACGGTAACACGCACCTGGTCGAGAAACCGGCCGGGAACCTCGCGGATAAGATCAAGGGAGCGCGAAGCATAGGGGTGATCAGCGGCGCATCTACTCCTTCGTGGCTGATAGAAGAAGTAATCGGATGCATAAAAGAAAACGCGTAAAAATGCCGGAAACGGGTGACCGTTCCCGGCGCAAGGTTTAACAGGAAATCGGAACATAACAGGGAAAATCAAAATGACGGAAACAAAACTTAATCTCGAACAACTATATAACGAAAGCATAAAACTCATCCGGGAAGGGGAAATAGTATCCGGCCGGATAGTCTCGGTAAAGAACAAGGAAGTGTTCGTGGACGTGGGATTCAAGTCCGAGGGGCTGGTCTCCGCGCACGAATTCAACCAGGAAGATCTGCAGGTCGGAAAAGAGCTCGATTTCCTGATCGAGTCCCTGGAGAACGACCAGGGCATTATGATGCTTTCGAGAGAAAAAGTCACCAGGATGCAGGGGTGGGACAAGATCATAAAGAACTCGAAGGAGAACGACCTGATAGAAGGGACGGTAAACAGAAAGGTCAAGGGAGGATTCCTGGTGGACGTAAACGGGATCGAAGGTTTCCTGCCCGCTTCGCTGTCGGCATTTAAAGGGATGTTCGAAAAAGACATTCTCGGCAAGCAGTTCAAATTCAAAATTATAAAGATAAACAACCTGCGCAGGAGCATAATACTTTCCAGGCGCGACGCCGTCCAGAAAGAGAAGGAAGAGGCGAGGGCCAGGATCTGGCAGGAGATAAAGATCGGCGAGATACACACCGGAACCG
>JBAZDY010000142.1:0-3258 GCA_041654215.1 Candidatus Omnitrophota bacterium | reverse complement strand
TGAGGACGCGCCGCACTCGCCCGCGGAACAGGTTTCATCCGAGCCGCAGTCGTCATAGACCGCGCCGCGGTTGCCGCAGGAATCGTACCAGTAAACATCGCTGTTGTAGCAGTTTTTGGAAGAATTGGCGGTACAGTTATCAGCAACGCACGCGGCGTTGGAACAAGTTTCGGCCGAGCCGCAGTCGTCATAGACCGCGCCGCGGTTGCCGCAGGAATCGTACCAGTAAACATCGTTGTCAAAACAATTTTTGGAAGAATTGGCGGTACAGCTGGCCACGCACTGGCCGCTGGCATTACAGGTGTAACCGCTGGCGCAGGTGCCGCAAGAACCGCCGCAGCCGTCGTTGCCGCAGGCTTTGCCCGTGCAACTCGGAGTACAACTAGTAAAACACTGGCCGTAATAGCAAACTTGTCCAGATGGGCAGGTACCGGTTTGGCACGGCGAACCGCAACCGTCGTCCGCGCCGCAGGCTTTGCCCGCGCAGCTCGGAGTGCAAACTTGGCAAGAAGCGCCAATCTTTGCCGCGGCCCAAGTGTAAGAATCAATCGTCGGTATTGGAAAAGAACTGACGCAATAACTCTGCTGGCAAGTTCCCGTATCGCATTGGAATGCACCGCTGCAACCCCAACCGTTATGAACAACTTTCCATGTGCCGTGGCGGCAAACCAGCCGCGCCCAGGAATTTTCGCGCGTGTCACCGTTATTCACACACTGGCCGGTAAAATATCCATCGCCGCCCCAGGCGCATTGGATCGGGCTACAAGACGGCGGAATCAATCCCGGATCAATGGTGCAATTCCGGCAATAGCAAACGACGCCGATCATTACTTTTGACCCTTGATCGCATTGAATTGTATCACTACAACCCCAACCGTTAAGATCAACTTTCCATGTACCGTTGCGGCAAACCAGCCGCGCAAAGGAATTTTCGCGCTTTTCGCCGCTGGCCACGCACTCATGGGCGAACATACTGTCGCCGCCCCATTCGCATTGGCTTACCGGACAACTTGCGGAAATTTTTTGGCTAAAAATCAAAACCGACGAGAAAATTGCCGCAACCCCTATAACAATCGCTAATTTTTTATTCATATTGGTTTGATTGCTCCCTGTCTCCGGCAGCGTCTTCGGCCTGATCGACATCAGCCTCATCCATATCTTCGGCATCGTCAATATCCTCAATGGAGTCATCTTCGTTCTGCGCCAAACCCCGACGGCGAATAATAAAAATAATAACAAAAATCACCAGCAGCACCAAACCGATCAGCGCCAATATCCAAAAACCGTTGCGCTCAAAAAAATTGCCCGAAGTTTCATCGACGATGTTGGCGCAATCCGCATCAATGCCGTCGCCCTCAACCGGACAATCCGGATCGCAGAGACAATCGGCGGCCGGATCGCAAATGTCATCCGCGGCTCCGGAGACATATTGCTGGCAATCCGGCAGCTCGACTGTATCAACATCGGACAATACTGCCGCGGCATCCTTGTATTTAAATTCAACCACGGCGTAGCTTCCCTGCGCATTGCCCTTTTCATCCTGACAGCGCACATAATAATTGTAATCGCCAAAATTTTCCAAATTTACGGTTGCTGTTTGCCGCAAACCGTCATCAGTGGAAAAAATACCCGGCATCGATCCGAATTCCTGGTCCTGGTCCGAATAGCGGCAGGTTGCTTTCACATTAGTGGTTACAGCCAGCGCGATATCGCTTTGATAGACCGTATCGGCCGGAAAAACATTGGAGATCGACGGCCCGAATTGGTCTTGGGTATCTTGAACGGCGTAACTGAATTTTATAACCGATGATTCCTTGCTGATATTGCCTGAAAAATCCTTGCATTTTACATAATAAGTGTAAGCACCGGAGTTGGCCAGCGCCAAACTTTTCTCTTGGAGCATACCGGTGCTGTCGCTGTCAAGCGTGTTTTCCATTGAATCGTAACTGGTGTCGGCAATATCATATCTGCATGTAGCTTTTTCGCTGGTCGCCAGCGAAATCCTAACCTCACCGCCGCTTACCTCGCCTTCCGGCAGCAAATCCGAAATCACCGGCGCGGCCTTGTCTGCGGGCACAGTTTCTTTGGGAGATGCGGGCGGCAGGCTGTTAACGGCTGAAGAAGCATAAGCGAATGCGATCTTGCTGGATGCCGCGCTGGCATTGCCGGCGGTATCGCGGCAGCGGACATAGTAAGTATAAGCGGCGTATTTTGGCAACACCACCGACGCGGAATGGTAGGTTTGGTTGGAAGTCCCGAATTTCAAGGTCATCGAGTCAAAGCTTTTGTCGTATGAGCTGTAACGGCATTCCGCGGCCTCGCTGGTGGTTACGGTCAAAACCGCGTTGGCGCTGTATAAAGTGCCGGAAGGCGCCAGGCCGTAGATTGTCGGCGCGGCCGTATCATTGGCCACGCAAACGCCGTTTTTGCAAACCTTGCCGGTCAGAGAACAATTGGTAACATTGCTCCAGGTTGAATTTTGCGCGCAGGCGTTGTTGATGCAATCCTTGGCAATCATTCCCTGCTGCACCCAAGTGCCGCTGCATTGGTAATCGGCGGTCAGGCTGTTGCTGCCGCAATTTTGGAACAGCTCGCCTTTGACGCCGCAGGAATCATACCAATACAAATTGCCGTCGCTGCAGCGCTTGGAACTGTTGGCGGTGCAAGACGATGAGGACGCGCCGCACTCGCCCGCGGAACAGGTTTCATCCGAGCCGCAGTCGTCATAGACCGCGCCGCGGTTGCCGCAGGAATCGTACCAGTAAACATCGTTGTTGTAGCAGTTTTTGGAAGAATTGGCGGTACAGCTGGCCACGCACTGGCCGCTGGCATTGCAGGTGTAACCGCTGGCGCAGGTGCCGCAAGAACCGCCGCAGCCGTCGTTGCCGCAGGCTTTGCCCGTGCAGCTCGGAGTGCAGGTGGCCGCGCACTGGCCGCTGACATTGCAGGTGTAACCGCTGGCGCAGGTGCCGCAAGAACCGCCGCAACCGTCGTTGCCGCAGGCTTTGCCCGTGCAGCTTGGAGTGCAGATAGCCGCGCACTGGCCGCTGACATTGCAGGTGTAACCGCTGGCACAGGTGCCGCAAGAACCGCCGCAACCGTCGTTGCCGCAGGCTTTGCCCGTGCAACTCGGAGTGCAGGTGGTAAAACACTGGCCGCTGGCATTACAGGTGTAACCGCTGGCGCAGGTGCCGCAAGAACCGCCGCAGCCGTCGTTGCCGCAGGCTTTGCCCGTGCAACTCGGAGTGCAAGTGGTAA
>JBAZDY010000141.1:0-3306 GCA_041654215.1 Candidatus Omnitrophota bacterium | reverse complement strand
AGTACGAGGCGGCGGTCAATAACTTCTCCAAATACCAGACGGCGGAGGGGTACGATATCAATTCCATGCTGGCGGCGTATGACAGGGATTATGTGGTGAAGTGGTTCGGGGAGGATGCGGTGCTGGGGGCGGAGACGCCGGAGACGGATATCACAAAGACCGCGGCAGGGCTGACGGGCATCACCCAGGGTGTAAAGCTGCCGAGGTTTATGACGAAGCGGGAGAAAGAGATACAGGCGGAATTCGACAAGGGGAATTACGATCCTGCTCTGGTGGATGAGTGGAACCGGATGGCGCCGAGCTACGGGACGCAACTGACGGCTGATGAGGAGTTCGAGAGTACAGTACTGCCGTATCTGCCGGAGGAGCTGATTAACGAGTACATCGCGGCTAAAGAGGGGATGATACCGGCGGAGGAGTTCCAGGGGCTTTACGAGACGTGGCAGGGGGTTAAGCGGGAGGAGCTGACGAACAGCCTGACAGCGCTGATGCCGAATCTTGCGCAGTTGCCGGATGATAAGCGGGACGCGGTCATCGAGGATTATGTTACGAAGCTGTACCAGGACGAGGGGGCACAGCAGGCCTTTTTTAACATGATAAAGGGCGCGGGGCGCAGCGAGACAACGGAGGCGCTGCTGCGGAATATTATGCCGGGCATTACCCCGCGGGACATAAAGATTATTTACGGGGAGAACGTTTTGCCTTTGAACCAGCTCACGTTGGGGACGTACAAGCTGACAGAACAGCCGCTGGAGGATGCGGCGGCATGGGCAAAGACGGACCCGGAGGGTTTGCGGCGGGCGGTGAGATACGAGGGCCGGACGCCGGAGACGGAACAATTGCTGA
Source organism: Candidatus Omnitrophota bacterium (assembly GCA_041654215.1). GTDB lineage: Bacteria > Omnitrophota > Gorgyraeia > Gygaellales > Profunditerraquicolaceae > Undivivens. The sequence continues at coordinate 2,460 of JBAZDY010000141.1, read as the reverse complement.
CGAGCCTTTACGGGCCGTTGAGCGAGGATTATTTGAATAAGTACTTCGAGACGGGGGCGGCGGATGACTTTCTGAAGGGGGAATGGCTGCCGGACGCGCTCGAAGATTATTGGGATTTGGCGATGCAGGGGGTGGGGGACATCCTTACCATGACCGGGGGCGTGGCTGACAGGTTTGGGGCGGAGGGGCTGGCGGAGGAGTTAAAGCTTGCCGGGAGCTACGGGGAGGTATTCGCCAAGGATGTGCAGGCGGCAGACGCTTACAGTGTGAAGTGGTTTGCGCAGAATATGGCGCGGATGGCGCCGCTGATGCTGGGTTTGCTGGGCGTATCTATAATAACCGCTGGAGCAGGAGGAGCAATTGCTCAATCATTGGGTGCCGGTAGATTTATTACCTTAGCCGCAGAGACGCTTGCATCCAATGTTGGTGGGACGATGGGAGAGGCACTGCTGGAGGCGGGAGACGCTTATAACGCGGCGAAGGATAAGGGATTTACAGACGATGAGGCTAACCAGGTATTCGATAAAGTATTCCAGCAGAACTTCGCGCTGTTATCCGGATCCAATTCTGCACAATACGCATTAACATTCTTTATACCCGGGGGAAAGACAGCTTCTTTCTTTGTAAGGGCATTGACATACGGATTCGATGCGGCAAGCGAAGGACTGGAGGAGACGGGGCAGCTTGCGATACAGCGGGCGGCTTTGGGAGAGGCGCAGCGATTCGACAGCGAGATGCTCCAGAGTTTTGTGCTTGGGGCAGGTTCCGGTTTTGCGTTCGCGACGGCGGGGCAGGTTAACGAGCTGATAAAGAGCCGTGCCCAGGACAAGATTAGCCAGAGCGATTATGACGCGGTGCGGGCGAATATCCAGCAGTACATGGGGCAGGGTTACAATCGCAAAGAGGCGGAGGCTAAGGCGTGGGACGAGTGGGCGGCAACGGACGAGGGGCAGTCGGTGATTACCGAGGCGGCGCAGGAGGTATTTGACGAAGAGAAATCAAAGATGATTGCGGAGATGCCGCAGGCTACCGCGGCGGTGGAGGAGATGGGAACGGCGGCCGGCATGACATCCGCGAAGGTAAATGATTTTGTTAACGAGTTTACGGCGGAAGTGAGCGCCACGAAAGCGCCTACAGCGGTACCGGAGTTTAACGAGACGTACGCCGGGATACAGAAATCCATGCTGGAAGAAGTGCCGGAGCAAGAGGTCCGTATCAAGGGTAAGGGCGTGACAACGCAGATAACGCTGGACGACCAACTAAAGCTGGAGCGGGCGCGGCGGGGAAGTACGGAGACGCCGGCGAGGCCGAGGAGCGCGGATGAGGCGCAGGCGGAGCTTGAGACGCTGAAAGAGGAGCTTAAAAACGACCCTGTGGCCAACTATAAGTTCCAGGCGGGGAGCAAGAAATCCGGCAAGGGCGCAAAGGCAACGATTACCAAGGATATGCGCACCCTCGAATACTTCATATCGCTGCGAGAGGGTGAAGTGGGAGAAACGTTCACGGTTAAACAGGCGCGGGCGCTGAACCCGGAGAAGTCTTACGCGAAATACATGCAGCCGGGGACAAAGAATTATAACAGGGTCCCGCCGGATGAAGTGCTTGACGACATAGCGACGGAGCTGGGATTCGAAGACAGCGGGGCTTTGATAGAACATATTAACGCGCTGCGGGAGAAGAGGCGGCGGATAGACTACCTGACAAAGTTTGTATCCGGCGGGGCGGAGGCGGAGCCGTCTTCCACAGGGCAAACAGATTATGAGTATACGCCGGAAGAGCAGGGCGTAATAAAACAGTGGGAGGATTTGCAGGGGGCAATCAAGGAGTGGAAGGCCAGGAACGAGAAGCTGAAGGCGATAAAGGCGTTTTTGGTTAATTATATACGGGCTAACATCCCGGAAGTGGAAGGCCGAGGCAGATACCTGGAGGCGGTGGCCAAGGCGGATAACGATTACGCGGTGGCAAAGATAATCGCGGATGTCGAGGATTACGCGGGGAAACGGGCGCGGGCGGCGCTGCAAAAGAAAATCCGCAAGGCTTTGGAGAAGACTACGCCGAAGTACCAGGCGGGGATGAAGAAGGGGCGGTTTATCGCGGAAGTACAGAGCCAGTTGGACGCGATAAGGAATAACATAGACGATAGCCGGGAGGCAGCGACCAATCAGATAGCGAACAACATCCAGGCGTATGAGGACGGTAAGCTCACTTACAGCCATATGCTGATAGGTAACCAGGTGCTGAAGACGGCGGGGATAGCGGAGCAATCGGTCGAGGAGCTTCAGAACACGCTGGAGATGATAAAGAGCCTGAAGGACTTCGGGCGGGCGCAGCGGGGAGAGGACATCGCGCGGTTTAACGCCCGTATGGATAGCTGGGTAAAGGACATCGTGGGGGTGCTGACGGGCGGGAAGGGTTTGCGGGCGGGCGCGGAGAGCCTGGCTAAAGAGGCGGCGCTGCCGG
>JBAZDY010000140.1:0-3321 GCA_041654215.1 Candidatus Omnitrophota bacterium | reverse complement strand
CCGCCTTGGAATGCGCGGCATAAACGCCGGCGCGGGTGTTGTATCTCGATACAGGCATATCGTAAACCGCGCTCCCGCTATAAACCTCTGTTTTGCTGTTGGCAATAAATCTCAAGGCAAGAATATCATCGTTGCCTAACAGGTTGGTATTCCTGTAACCCAAGCCCCAGCGGTTGAGGCTGGTATATCTGGTGCCGCGGTTATTGAGCTCAGCGGAGAAATGATGTGGAGACCTTTCATTCTCAACCTTCAGCAGGATGTCGGATGTTTCCGGAGTGGCTCCGGGAGACAATACCGCGCGGACTGTCCGGTCGGGCTGTTTGTTTATCTGTTTCAGGGAAGATTCGATCCTGGCGGAATTGAGTATCTGGCCTTTCTCCACCAGGAACCTGCGCCTGATGACCTCCGGTTTGCTGTATTTGGGTTTCTCCACCGTGATCTCGCCTACCCTGCCTTCGACCACGTTGAACTCTACTGTATCGCCAGATATCTCCTGCGGCGGCAGATAAGCAAGGCTGACCAGATATCCCTTCTTGCGGTAAAGCGCCGTGATATCGTCGGCGGCTTTCTTCAGATCGCTCATCGAAAGCTCTTTGCTTTGATATTTAACTAATACCTTTTCCAGTTCCGCCGCGTTAAAAAGCCGGGCTCCGCTTACCACAAACTTCTTTACCAGGGTCTTTGGTTCGGGAGGAGCGAGCATTGCCTTGACTTCAGGCACCACTTCCGCGATCTTTTCCAGCACCTTTGTCTGCTGGGCGATCAATTCCGCCTGTCCGGCCACGGTCTTCTCCAACTGGTCCACCTTTGTCCGTAAAGACTGGACTTCAGCCTTCAGACCGGAAGAATTCCCCTGACTTAAACTCTCATCCTGGGCATAAACGGGGATCCCATATGAAAGAAAGTTAATGAGGACAAGGCACGAGATTATCTTCCTAACGGTTTTTGTGATTTTCATTCGGCTCCTGTAAAAATATATATTCACTAATGCTTATTTCTGCCTGCGCGCTCTTTCAGCCAATGCCGCGTCTTTCCTGGCTTTCGCTTCCGCGGCCTTTCTTTCTTTTTCCGCGGCGGCGGTCCTTTTTTTCGCATCAAGGTCGGCACGCCGCGCCGCGAGTTTGGCTTCCCGCTCTTTTTTCAAATGCTCCTGTCTTATGGCCGCGTCTCTTTCGGCTTGAACCTTTTTCTCTTCTTTTTGCCTCAAAAGCACTTCTTTGCGCTCCTGCGCGGCCTGCTGTTTGACTTCGGCTTCCTGCTTCTGCCGGGCGAGTGTATCCTGACGCTCTTTTTGCAGTTGTTCACGCCTGACAGCCGCTTCCTGCTTCTTGGCTTCGGCAGCAACGCGCTGCTGCGAAAGTTTTTGCTCGCGTTCTCTGCGCAGTTCTTCCTTTTGCTCTTGCGCCTGTTCTTTGCGGACTTCCGCGGCGGCTGCGGCCTCTACACGTTTCTGCTCCCTTTGCTTCAAAAGCTCTTCTCTACGCTCCTGCGCGGCCTGCTGTTTGGCTTCGGCTTCCTGTTTCTGCCGGGCAATATTGTCCTCACGCTCTTTGCGCAACTGCTCTTGTTTATCAGCTAACTCCTGTTTTTTGGCTTCGGCAGCGGCGCGTTTTTCCGACAATTGCTGCTCCCGCTGCTGCCTGAGCTCTTCTTTGCTTTGCGCTTCCTGCAGGCGTTTTGCTTCCAGCGCGGCTGACGCCTCAGCTCGTTTCTGCTCTTTTTGCCTCAAAAGCTCTTCTTTGCGCTCCCGCGCGGCCTGCTGTTTGGCTTCGGCTTCCTGTTTCTGCCGGGCGAGTGTATCTTCACGCTCTTTGCGCAATTGCTCTTGTTTATCAGCTAATTCCTGCTTCCTGGCTTCGGCAGCGGCGCGCTGCTGCGAAAGTTTTTGCTCGCGTTCTCTGCGCAGTTCTTGTTTTTGCTGCGCCGCCTGTTCTTTACGCGCTTCCGCCGCGGACTTTTTTTCAGCAATTTTAAGCCTGTGCTCTTTCTTCTGCATAGCCGCGCGCGCCTGCTTTTTTTCCTTTAGAAGGGCTTTTTTCTCAGTCTTGTCGCGCGACACGTCCAGGGCGTGATTGTAAGAAGCTATTGCTTCCTCATGCTTCTCTGCGGAAGAAAGTCTGCGCGCGTTTTCGATAATAGTGGAAACAGGTTCGGATTTTATGGTAACAAAACCGGAAGGGGATTCTGCCTGCGGCCGGCACGGAGCGGCCTCGGCACGGACGGTGCGCCCGGCTGAAAGAACAAGGAGGGAGCTTCCGAGCGCAATAACGAAAACGATATACTTTAGAGGATGCTGAAGGCGTGTTATCACTTTACAAACTTTCTTTTCTGTATTATAAGCTCGTCTTTTCTTCTTTTTTGGGGGGGTCTACGATGTGATTTACTATACACACCACCTGGGACCTTGTCAACGTTTTTTTTAGCAGGCCGTAAAGTGTTCTCCTTTCAAAGGTTTATAGCCGTTTATGAACTCTCGCGCCGTCATCTCTTTTTTACTCTCCGGCTGGAGTGCCATTACACTGATACTTCCTCTACCGCAGGCTATTTCCAGGCCTCTTTCATCAACGGAAATTATTTCCCCGGGAGGAATGCCCTCCGCTATGCATCCGGTATCCACCGCCTTGGTTATTTTTATCGTCTTTCCGCGAAAATACGAAAAGGTCCCCGGCCAGCCGGCGCAGCCGCGCACCAGGTTATGGATAGAAAAAGCCGGTTTATTCCAGTCTATCCGGCCGTCTTCCTTTTTCAGAAGCCGCGCGAAGGTAGCCTTTTCTTCCTTCTGCGGGACCTCCTTCCAAACGCCCTTTTCTATATCTTTTATGGCCTCGACCAGTAATTCCGCCCCTGCCGCGGAAAGACGTTCTCCCAGGCTAATCGCGTCTTCGTCTTCCGGTATATCTCTTTCCATGGAACGCAAAACAGGGCCCGCGTCCATTCTTGCGACCATCCTGACCACGCATACACCGGTGGATTTATCCCCGTTTATCAGGGCCCAGTTCAAGGGAGCGGCGCCCCTATATTTAGGAAGCAAAGAAGGGTGCAGATTGATTGCCATTATTCCCGGAAGGGACAGGACTTGTTCGGATAGCATCCGGCCGTAGGCGGCTACCACGAATAAATCAGCGTTAAGACCTCTCAAGAAATTAAGCGAAGCGGCGTCGTTTATATTCTCCGGCTGAAGGATTCGCATCCCCAGGCGCAGGCTTTCTTCTTTTACGGCAGTCCCTGCCGCCCGCATCCCGCGCGCCTTATGCTTGTCCGGCTGTGTAACAACACAAACAGGCGCAAACCCGGCCTTTATCAGCCCGGCCAGCGGTTCCA
>JBAZDY010000139.1:0-3324 GCA_041654215.1 Candidatus Omnitrophota bacterium | reverse complement strand
CAACCTGTTCGACGGGCGCCTTTGCCGGGGCTTTATTTTTCTCCCGGCTGCCGAACTCCACCTCTACCACTTGCGTAACGCGCGTGACCTTCCTGGGCTTGCCGGCTTCTTCGGCGGGCGGTTGTCCCGTCAGGTACCCGCGGTTGCCGGAAGAAAGATTCTGGTCGACGCGCTCTTTGGTCAACGGGTATGTCCTGGTGCTCACCAAACACCCGGAAAGGACGAATGCCGACAGCGTCAATATCCCCAAAAGCCTGGTTTCTTTCTTCATTTTTCCCTCCCGGAAAGTTATTCCCTTTGCGTTATTTTTCATGCCGAGCCTCCGCCCTGCGTCAGGCGGCCGGTTTCTTCAAAACGAGATTCAGCTCCCTTAACTGCTTTTCTTCCACATCCGAAGGCGCCCCGGTCAGCGGACAACAGGCTGCGCTGTTCTTGGGAAAAGCGATCACCTCGCGAATACTGCTCTCTCCCGCCAGTATAGACAACAATCTGTCTATGCCGAAAGCCGCGCCGCCGTGCGGAGGCGCCCCGTATTTAAAAGCGTTCAAAAGAAAACCGAAACGCCTCTGCGCTTCTTCATCGCTCAGACCGATGATCCGGAATATCTTTTCCTGCAGCTCCGGGCGGTGTATCCTTATCGAACCCGACCCCAGTTCGGTTCCGTTGAGCACCAGGTCGTAAGAAAGGGAACGCACCTTGTCCGGGGCGGTCTCCAGCAGGCCGATATCTTCCGGATGTGGCGAAGTGAACGGATGGTGCTCGCTCTCCCAGCGGTTTTCCTCCCGGTTGAATTTAAAAAGAGGAAAATCCACAACCCAGGCGAAAGCGAACGGCTCTCCCGTCTCGGGCCGCAGGTCGGGCTTGTCGCTGCCGTATTTTTCCTGCGCCTGCGCGTATGTCAAACGCGGGAAAGGCGTTTTTATCTGCGTCCCCTTCAATTCCTTGACAATCTTCTGCATCAATCCTTCGGTGAGGGCGAATATGTCGTCTTCCCGCACGAAAGACATCTCGATATCAAGCTGGGTGAATTCCGGCTGGCGGTCAGCGCGCAGGTCCTCGTCCCGGAAACACTTAGCGATCTGGTAATACCTCTCGATACCCGAAACCATCAATATCTGCTTGAAAAGCTGAGGCGACTGCGGCAGGGCGTAGAACATACCGCGGTTGACCCTGGACGGCACGAGATAATCCCGCGCCCCTTCAGGCGTGGATTTCGTGAGGATCGGGGTCTCGCATTCCAGGAAATCGGCGGCGTTCAAATACCCGCGTATTATCGTATAAAGTTTATGCCGCATCGCGAAATTACCGAAAGCCGCCGGCCTGCGCAGGTCCAGGTAACGGTATTGCAGGCGCATCTCTTCGTTTATCTCCCCCCCGTCCTCTATCTCGAAAGGAGGAGTAAGGCTGGCGTTCAATATCTCAAGTTTCTGTCCCAGCACCTCCACCTCTCCGGTGGCGAGCTTGGGGTTGACCGTATTCTGCGGCCTGCGGTTGACCTTTCCCGTCAATTTTATCACGTATTCACTGCGCAGTTCCTGCGCCAGCGCGTAAGCCTCCGGCGCCTCTTTCGGTATGAAAACAACCTGGGTCAGGCCGTAACGATCGCGGATGTCTATGAAAATAAGTTTACCGTGGTCCCGGCGGCGAGCCACCCAGCCGCAGAGCACCGCTTCCTTTCCCTCGTCCGCGGCGCGTAGTTCACCGCATGTATGGGTCCTATACATTTCCCTTAAACCTTTCTTCTACCGCTTCTATAAGCGCATCCCTCGCCGCGGGCTCCTGGGAGCCGGTGGACATATCCTTTATCAGCACCGTGCCGTTTTTAAGTTCGTCTTCGCCGATTATCAGCGCGAGTTGAGCTCCCTGCGAGTTGGCCGCGCGCATCGCGCCTTTTATGGATTTGCCTTCGTAATCGGTATCGGCGGATATCCCGGACGCGCGCAGTTCCGCCAGTATCCCGGGACAGGCGGTGCGCGCTCCTGTCCCCAGAGGCACGATGAAAACCCGCGGTCCGCCGGCGTCCGGCGCCTGCGCCTGCGAAACAAGCATGACCCTTTCCATGCCGAAAGCGAACCCGCAAGCCCCTTTATCAGGCCCGCCCAGCTCCGCTATCAAATTATCGTATCTGCCTCCCGCGCCTATGGCGTTCTGCGAGCCCAGGCCGGAGTGAGTGATCTCGAAAACCGTGCGCGTGTAATAATCAAGCCCGCGCACCAGGGACGCGGAAACGGTGTATTTTACCCCGCAGGAATCCAAACCGGACAATACCGACCTGAAATGTCCGGCGCAATCCGGGCATAAATGCCCCGCTTCGAGGTTCAAACCGACAACGGCGCGGCGGCAGCCATCATTTTTGCAGTCAAGGATGCGCAGGACATTGGCGTCCAGGCGCTGCAGGCATTCCGGGCAGAGCTCTGCGCGCCTGTCCTGTAATGACGCGCGCAGGCTTTCCGTCAGCTTCTGCTTGTCCCGGAGACAGCCCAGCGAGTTGACGAGTATCTCATACCCGCTTATGCCCCAGGCCTTAAGAAGCGCATCCGCCAGCGTTATGATCTCGCTATCCAGGCAGGGGTCCGAAGACCCCAGCGCTTCACAACCGATATGATGGAACTGGCGCAGGCGCCCTTTCTGCGGCCTCTCCGCGCGGAACATCGGGCCTATATAAAAAAGTTTGGAGAACCCCTGGCTTTTATCCAGCCCGTTCTCCACATAAGCGCGAACAACGGAAGCGGTGCCTTCGGGTCTCAAGGCATAGCTGTCCTCGCCCCGCTCTATGAGGAACATCTGCTTACCGACGATCTCTGTGGAGCCTCCCAGACTGCGGGTATAAAGCGCCGCCTCTTCTATCACGGGAGTCCTTATCTCGCGGTAATTGTATAAAGCGAATACTTGTCTGCCGGCGTTCTCGGCATTCCGCCATAAAAACGCTTCTTCCGGCAGGAGATCTCTGGTTCCCAGGACTTTTTTGAACATAGATAGTATGACGCGGGATGAAAAGCGGTGATAACCGAAAGTCTGCCCGGCCCTCTATTTTTCGATTATAGATCCCGCAACTTCAAAGCCTTTTGACTGCCGGGGCCCGGCCTGTCTTCTATCGAGGCGCGGGAACTGACTTTATGTGTTTTTCGGAAAAGCAAAGTAAAACAGCACACCAGGCGGGTTATTTTACCAGCTTCTTCATTTCCAGTCCCGGTTTAAAAACTACCACTTTACGCGGCGGGACAGGGACAGTCTGCCCTGTGCGGGGATTTCTGCCTGTTCTGCTTTTTCTCTCTTTGATCTTGAAAATCCCGAAATTCCTGAGCTCTATCTTCTCGCCGCGCA
>JBAZDY010000138.1:0-3336 GCA_041654215.1 Candidatus Omnitrophota bacterium | reverse complement strand
GCTCCGGGAATATCTCTTCATTGATCTCTTCCCATGTCGCCGCGAGTTTCCCTTTCTGCCTGTCCATGTCCTGACGGATGTACTCAATGATCTTGTTCTCCTCGTCGGTGAGGGTCGGGACTTCCGAAACACCGTATTCTTTCATGAGCATTTCGGCCGGCTTCGTCGCGCCCTCGAGCATACGGATAACGATGTTCATTCTGATATCGGATTCGCTGCCTTCCGTGGGAAGTTCAATCTTGTTCTCTCTCAGGAAATCAAGCCATCCCTGCTGACGCTTCGTGGCGTTGGCAACCGCCCTGGCCTCCGCTTCTCCCGCCGATTTGATGAGCCGTGCCTGTTCCCCTTTGTAATCGTTGTATCCGTCTGCCAGGTCGGCGACGCGGGGCGTGTGCATGGTGTTGAGATACATGGCGACGGACGCCACTTTCATCTTGTCCCTGCGCCTCAGTTCCCCTTTCTCGAACTGGACTGACGGGTCAAGATTGCGTGTTGTGCCGAGTATCTTCTTTTCAAGTTCGGCCCGTTTTCTCTCGTTGTACTTATATTTCAACGATGCCTTGAGCTTGCCGAGTGCCGTGAGTTCTTCCAATTGTTTCCTGAGCATAGCTATCTGCTCGTTGTCGAGGGACTTCAAGGGAATGGCGGTAAGACGCTTGAGTTCATCAAGGCGTTTCGGGTTGATACCGAGGGGCACGCCCTCAGACTCTATGAAATCCTGCAAAGCCTTAAGCTGTTCCCATTTAGCGGGGGTAATGTTCTTGAAGTCGATCCCTTCCATGAGATCGCGTATCTTCTTCTGATAATCGACGGCGATACTGCCCTTCATCTGGGAGAGTTTCTTTATGGCCTTGAGGTCTTTTGCCCGCTGCTCCTTCGCCTGCCGTTTCTCCTGAGCCTTGGCGTAGGCTTCTTTCATCTGGGCCTTTGCCTTCTCCACGCCTTCCTTGTTCCCTGCCCGGTACGCCACCCTTGCGGCCTGCGCGGCCTTGACAAAAGAGGCTTTCAAGGCATCATATTCCGTGACGGTCTTCGGGCCTTTCGTCTGCCCGGTGATCTCCCGGATACGGGCCTTGACGGACTGGACCTTTTCTTGCGCTCTTTTTATTGCGGTTGTCTTGTTCTTCTTTTGTGCAGATGCCAGAGCCTTTTCAGCCTTGGCAAGGAGGGACTTTAATTCTGTAACTGCCTGATTTTCTGTTTGACGTACTGAATCAGCAAATTCCTTTTCACTTTGGCTCTGAACTGATCCAGTGGTGACAGGCCCAGTTTCGCTAGGAGTTTGCTTAACGGCATCCTTTATTTTACCACTTTTATCTTTCTTGTCAAAAGAGATTTTCCCGCTTTCATTGCTGATGACATCCCACGCCTGCCGAACGAGGTCTTTCACCTTGTCCCAGACATCGGCAAGGAGTTCTTTTGCGCGCGCCGAGAACTGTTCATATGTCCGCGCCCCTTGCTGGTAGACCGACCGGCCAAGATCGACGATGGGAGTGAGATCTATGCTCCCCTTCTCGCCTATCCTGTCATTTATTGCCTTAACCTGATCTATGACGGTTCGACTTTCATGAGCAACAAGATCAGGATAATCTTTCAGGACTTCGGAGGGTACCTTGCCGTCTGTAATCATATTGGCGAGCTTTTCGTTAATGTTCCTTCCCCTATAATTCATTACATCAGGATTATCGAAAAGTTTTGCCTTGTATTCTGGACTGATTTTAGCCTCAAGAAGGTGAGCATTTTCATGAGATATTACTTCTTTCCTCGCCCATTCTCCTTGACTGAAAAAATTATCAGGGTCAAGAGATATTGTCCCGTCTGACTCTGCTCTGGCAATATCCTCCCCCGACAGTTTTTTTATTTGATAACCTTTAATCGGAGATGCTTCAAATTCTTCTCTAGTCATCTCCCACGGTTGCTTGCCTTGTACGTTTTCCTGTGCTTGAGGGGTATCGGTAACCACCCCCTCAAAGAACGCGTTCGCCTGTTGCTCGATATCGTCTTCGCTCTCGATCATCGAGGTAATGGCGGTGTCGATATCCATGGCCTGCGCTTCTGCCTGTCGTGCCTGTCCCTCAATGCCGAACTCGCGCCCGGTAGTCTTCTGGATGTACTGCGCCACGGTCGTTCCGTTCGCGTCCTTCTTCTCAAGAACAGTCATATCCCCGTTCATGAGTCGCTGCGCCGTCCCCGGTCCTGCGAACCATGCGGTAGCCGCAAGCTGGTCGTCACCGAAACGCTCCATGTACTGGTTCCATTTGAAGTTCGCCACGGTTTCCTGATTCTCCGGTGTCATCGGGGCATCAGCCTCAAGACCGGCCTCCTTCGCCCACGGTCCCCAATTTGACGGCATGATCTGGTATTTCCCGTATGCGCCGGTTTTCGCGTGTTGCGCGGTATAGTCACCGCCCGATTCGACTTTGGCTATTCCTGCAAGCCCCGCCTGCGGTGTCGCCGGTACGGGTGCCGGTTTCTTCTGTGACTGTGGGACGGTAGCCATACCTGCCTTTACCGCTGTGCCCGGTGCCGCCATGACCGCGAAACCCTGCGCCGCTTCAACGGCTGTCGCCTGCAACCTGCCTATGATGTCGCTTACCGTCGAGGGCTGTATGTCCGTTCCCTTGACGGCGTTGCTGACCTTCTTTGCCAGTTCTTCAAAAACGATGTTCGTGGACTCCTGCGCGACTTCCTGCCCTGTCTCTGTCCCTACCGTACCGGCGTATGCAGTAGACAGGCCGAGAAGTTTCTGTTTCACCGTCTTGCTTGCCACGGTTTCCAGAACGGCTTTCGAGAACAGTTTATCGAGCCCCGGAACGGTCTTAAGGAGCTTGCCGATCTGCGCCACTTCGATAGCCCCGTTAATCGCCCCGATGCCGAAGGAGGCCGCCCGCGCAATGTTGGGGTCGATCTGCCTGCCGTCCTTATCCTTGAAATTGATGATCTCCGACAGGGCAAGACCGGCCTCTTTTCTCAGGGAGGATTCAAAGGCTTTAGCCGTCGCTCCGATGGTGAACCCGGCCAGCGTTGCCGCCGGTACGGTAGCTATCTCTTCCGGTAGTGCCGCCTGCGGTCCCAACTGCCCCAATATCGCCGCCGTGCCTCCAAAGGCCATTCCCATTGTCAGGCCCGCGCCGGTAGAATCAACCGCCGTGTCCGCCATCATGGGAAGCATCTTCGCAGCCGATCGTATCGCGCTTTCAACACGCCCCTCCGATATAAAGGTGTCCGCCTCTGTCGGCATACCGACCTTGTTGATCGCGTCAAGATATTTTGGATCCCCGGTCATGATGTACTGATAGCCGAGTTCCCCCACCTGGTTCTGTTTCACGCCGATGT
>JBAZDY010000137.1:0-3431 GCA_041654215.1 Candidatus Omnitrophota bacterium | reverse complement strand
AGGTGGCGGCGTATCCTTTCACTACCAAGACCCCGGTCCTGGGTATAGTGCGCAAGGGTGAAGGATCTTTCGCCATCGCGGATATCCCGGGTTTGATAGAGGGATCTTCTCACGGAAAAGGACTGGGAGACAGGTTCCTGCGGCATATTGAGAAAACCAGGGTGCTTGTGCATATAATCGATATGTCCGGGACCGACGGCAGGGACCCTTTGAGCGATTACGAGGTCATAAACCGCGAATTAAAACAATACAGCCGGGACGTCGGACGCAAACCGCAGGTGATCGCGGCCAACAAGATGGATTGCGGGCAGTCGGCCGAGAACCTGCGCAGATTCTCGGCCGTTGTGAAAAGAAAGGTTTATCCGATTTCGGCGTTGAACCGGCAGGGGCTGGAGGAGTTGCTTGAAGCAATCCGAAGGAAGCTTAAAACGTGTAGTCGTTAAGGTAGGCAGCAGCCTGCTTTATGCCGATAAAAGCAGCAGGAAGGCTGAGCCGGGAGCGTTGAAGAGCATCGCGCGCCAGGCGAGCTCGATCGTGAAATCCGGGACCGAGGTCGTAGTGGTTTCTTCCGGCGCCATCGGGTTCGGTATGTCCAGGCTCGGCCTGCGCTCCAGGCCGAAGGAACTCTCCCTTATGCAGGCGGCGGCCGCCGTAGGGCAGAACGAGTTGATGAACATTTACAGGCAGGCGTTTTCTTCCTGCGGATTGTTGTGCGGGCAGGTCCTGCTTACCTGGGAGGATTTTGTGGAGCGCAGGCGTTACCTTAACGCCAAGACGACCCTGCAGAAGCTGTTACAGTTAGGTATAGTGCCGGTGGTTAATGAGAACGATACCGTGGCGGTGGACGAGATAAAGTTCGGCGATAACGACAGACTCTCCGTGCTGGTGGCAAGTATGCTTTCCGCGGACCTGCTTTTGAACCTTTCGGACGTAGACGGGCTTCTCGGCGAAGACAGGAAAAGCGTGATCCGCGAGGTGGGCGTCATCACTCCCGAGATCAGAAAAGTGGCGGCCCCTGCCGGTAATCGTTCCTCCGTGGGAGGGATGATCACAAAACTTGATTCCGCCGCTATCGCCATGAAGTCCGGGATAACTTACGTGATAGCCAACGGGCGCGGCAAGAACACGGTCAAGCTCGCGGTCGAAGACCCGCGTTCCATTGGGACGATTTTTTTCCCTTCAAAATGGCGGATGGCGGCCAGGGAGCGCTGGATAGCCTTTGGTTCCCGGCCTAAAGGCAGGCTTATAGTGGATGACGGGGCAAAGAAAGCCTTGCTTTCCCGCAAGAGTCTGCTTTGCGTGGGGATCGTCGGCAGTGAAGGGGCTTTTCGTCCCGGGGACATAGTTTGTATTTCCGATACGGGAAATAAAGATTTTGCCCGCGGCAGGGCCGCGCTGGCGGCGGAAGTGGTCTCGAAAGAAAAAGGCAAACGGTTTTCCAGGGAGGCCGTGCATTGCGACGACATAGTCATTCTATGAGCGGAAAAAAGGATTGTGAAATATCCGCGCAGGCGGCGTCTGCCAGGCAGGCTTCGTTCGCCGTCGCGGGACTTTCTGAGACGGTCAAGAACGGCGCCTTGAACGCCATGGCCGCGGCATTGGAAAACGAGGCGGATTCGATAATCGCGGCCAATCGCCGGGACCTAACGGCGGCGCGCCGGGCGAAACTTCCGGCGGCGATGCTCGACAGGCTGGCGCTTGACCGCAGGCGCGTCAAAGAAATGGCCGATTCCCTGCGCGCGGTCGCGGCTTTGCCGGATCCGGTAGGCAGGGTGATCTCCGCCTGGCAGAGACCGAACGGACTCTGGATACACAAGGTCAGGGTCCCCATCGGGGTGGTGGCGATAATCTACGAGTCAAGGCCCAACGTGGCCGCGGATTGCATCGGTTTGTGTTTCAAGTCCGGCAACAGCGTCATCCTGAGGGGAGGCAGTGAAGCCCTGCGCAGCAGCCTGCGCATCTATTCCGTGCTTAAAGAAGCCTTGCGCGCCCGGGGGATACCGGAAGGCGCGGTGAATATGGTTTCGACCGCCGACCGCCGGGCCGTGGAGAAGTTGTTGAAGATGAACGATTTCATAGACGTGGTCATCCCGCGCGGCGGGGAGGGGTTGATACGTTACGTGACGGAGAATTCTCTTATCCCGGTGATAAAGCATTATAAAGGCATATGTCATGTTTACGTGGACGAGTTCGCCGACTTGAATATGGCGGAGCGCGTTTGTTATAACGCCAAGGTCCAGCGTCCGGGAGTCTGCAACGCCATGGAGTGCATGCTGGTCCACGAGGATATCGCCGGGCGTTTCCTTCCCGGCATGGCGAAACTTTTTCGCGAGGCGGGAGTGGAACTGCGCGCCTGCGAAAAGGCCCGCGCCATTGTCAAGACTGCCGGTAAAGCCTCCGGGAAGGATTACCGGACTGAATATCTGGATCTGAAACTTTCCGTGAAAGTTGTCGGCGGGGTGGACGAGGCGGCGGCTCACATAAACGAGTACGGTTCGCACCACTCCGACGCCATCGTGACCGAGAATTACGCTAACGCGCTCGTTTTTCTGCGCAGGGTGGATTCCGCCTGCGTTTACGTCAACGCCTCCACGCGTTTCACCGACGGTTATCAGTTCGGGCTGGGAGCGGAGATAGGCATTTCCACCGATAAACTGCACGCGCGCGGGCCGATGGCCCTGGAAGAATTGACCACGTATAAATACATGGTTTTCGGCAACGGGCAGGTCAGGGAATGAAAACCGGTATACTCGGCGGGACCTTCGACCCGGTGCATCTGGGGCATTTGATACTCGCGCAAGAGATAAAAGAAAAACTTGGGCTGGGTAGAGTGATTTTCGTACCGGCATACCGGGCGCCGCACAAGGGTAAGAGCGGCCTTTTGCCGGCAAGGCACAGGCTGAATATGCTCAGGCTCGCCGTGCGCGGGAATCCCTCTTTCAGCGTTTCCGACATCGAACTGCGCAGGCGGGGGATATCCTATACCATAGACACGGTGAACGCTTTCGGGCGCAGGTATCCGGGCGACGAGTTGTTTTTTATCGCCGGTTCGGACCTTGTTCCTGATCTGAAAACGTGGAAGCAATACCGCAGTCTTATAAAGGCGGTGACTTTCGTGGTCGCCGGCAGGCCGGGATACCCGGCGCCGGGAAAGATGGTCCCCGGTGTGACTTCTGTGCGGATAAGAACGGTGGATATTTCCGCCGCCGAGATACGAACGCGCAGAAAAAGCGGATTGCAGGTGCGTTATTTTCTGCCGGAGGCGGTGTACAGGTACATAGTAACGAACAGGCTTTATGTTTAGTATTCTGTTAAACGACAGACGAATTTTAATCCCCTAGCCCAGAAATCCCCGGGTTTTAACCCGGTTGCACCTTGGCCAATAGGATGGCCAAGTATTCACCTGTGTGTTACACCTTGGCCAATAGGAT
>JBAZDY010000136.1:0-3552 GCA_041654215.1 Candidatus Omnitrophota bacterium | reverse complement strand
GCGCCCCCGCTATAAACGCCGGAATAAAAAACCCCGCTGCGTGTATCCAGGCCCAGCGCGCGCGAATGCTCATTCTTTCCGCGTACGCGCGCCCCCGTAGTCTATCTTTCCAGCCGCCGTCCCTATAATCAGACTCATCTTCTACGGCTGACGCAAGTCCTTCTGCCAACATTAAGGCATGCTCCTTAATCACCCCCTCCGGTAAATGCGGAAGAGTCGTTATGACTTCGTCCTGAAAACCTTTACGGGCAAAGTGATATGTTTCCTCGGAAACCCCCTCGATAGAAGCGGCATTGAGATCCTGGATTATATTAGGAAAGAATTTTCTGAGAAAATAGCCCCCGGTAACTAAATCCAGATACAACTTGGGCGCAGACAGAAACTCATATCTCAGTAGGGAGAAAATCTTCGGCCAATGATAAGATGTTCTTCCTATTTCCAGCGCGTAGGGAATAATCTCCGCGGTCTCATTACCGGCTGTGCCGCGGCACAACTCGCTCATAATTTTGGTCTGGACATACGGCCACGAATTCAAAACTATGAACTCATCACGGCGCATATCCGCCTCCGGCCGCTGCCTGCACAAAAGCTGTTGAAGCGCGTCGTCCGCCGCGTCACTGCCTGTCTGCTCGCCGAACGGCAGTTGTCCATCCGAATCAATCCTTCGACGCAATTCATAACAATGGCCAAGCCTGAAAACGGCTCCGTGTATATCCGCCAATATCCGGATGGCATCTCCCGTGCCGCCCCTCCCAAATGCTGCCGCTACAGGCTGAATACCGGGTCCGCCGCGAGCGGTCAAATAATCCGGAATTATTGTTTTATCCGAGAACAAAACCTCTCCCCGGACGTTTTCTCCCCGCACATTGCTGTCGGTTACCGGCAAAGTTTGAATGATCCGATGCAGACTCAAGAAGGGCATATTCATGATAAGCTTACCTTCATGCATTACCGTGGACTGCCTGAACATAAGGAACCTGTGTGATTTTAGAAGTTTTTTCTGCAGAAACGAGAGAAATCGCGGCATATCGAATGTGCTTCCTGCGCGTTCCTCCTGAACGCCGGATTCATTTAATAAAGCGAAAATTTCGCGGAACATCTCCCGCAACTCATCCAAGATATCCGAAGAAATAATAAACATTCCTTCGGGGCCGGAAACAGCCGAACGGACCTCCTGATCAATCCGCTCGTTAATACTCCGAGTCTCAATATGCAGAATATCCTCGATTTCACCAAGCGTATCGCTCCTGCCGCCGTCTTTTTCATCCGGATGCATCGCCATCCCGAAATCGGCGATCAAGCGTTTCTGTAGATGATCAATGATATAGGGATTGCTAATACGCAAAGATGAAAGGAGGGATACGGCAGTGCCGACGGGCAGCGCGGAAGCTCTGCTTCCCGGGGGGCCGGTTTTACTCTCAAGGTAAAGGCCGAATAAAGCCACGGCTAAAATACCGGTTTCGTTCCGCAGGGCACTCCCGGCAGCAATATAATCATTCAATTCCCCAAACTCAGCCGCGGATCCAAGCCGATTCTCCCGGACGAAACGCGAGGAATAATCCGCGCTCACCTCTTCCGGATTATTCCAGGGGATAACCGCGTCTATTCTACGCGCGTATTCCCCAACAACCCCGCCGTCTGAAGCAGGATCTTCCCTCACTCTTCTTTCTTCCTTTTTCATTAACTTCACCTTCCTGATCCGTTCGGTATAGCGCCTGTGAACCGACCCCGGCTCCGTTTCCCCGTATTTCTCAATCATCTCCAGCAAAATACCCGCTTCAGGAAATTCGCAATGAGGCAAAAGCCATAATGCCGTATTCGGAGACCAGGCTAAAGCGTTAATAATCCCTTCCTGCCCGAAAATTCTCGTGGGAATTTCTTTCAGAAACCGGATTGACATCGGGACTGTCTCCATCCGGCACAATCCCGAAGATAAGATACTCTCTTCCATGATTTCGCTCATCTCGCCGAACACCGCTATTTCCCCTGACCGGGAGAATATCCCGATATCATCGTTAATAATCATCGTTTCTATCTCTTCCAGCAATTCAAAGCTGAATTCTTCCGGCCGTATACTGCCGAGAAAACTCCGCCACAACATTAACCCCATATCAGTAAAAGTTAAAATGTTCACGGCCTCGCGGTTAACCTCTTCATCAAGCAGAAACTTCTTTATTTCCCTAAGGGAATATTCATCATCCGTCAAGCCGGCATTCTCCCAAAGAAGCAGGCTGTCTATCTTTGCGGAAAGAGAGGCCCCGCGTAATGAGAACAAATATTCTTTCCTTTCTAAAGCATCTTTAAAAATATTCCGGAGCGGCTCATAATCCAGCGAAGATCCGGACTTTTCCGCCCTGTCAACGCATAAAACCGCAAGTTTTGTCCAGTAATTGAATGCCAGCGCGCGCGCATCTTCATACTCGGAATAAAAAGACAATGTTGACAATATACGGATAAAAATTATAACTTCATCCCTGGACAGGTATTTGACCAACGGAGTCCAGTCGGGGGCTTCTTCCACTTCAGAGAAGAAATTAAACTGGGTCACAATAACTAAAGATTCTGTTTTCGGTTGGAACAAAAACAGCCTCTCCTCAAGCATCCTGATAATCGACCGTTGTTCCTGCCTCGAGAAAAGATTTAAAGGCAAAGCTTCCAGGACAATGTCTTCAACCCCGGCTAAACCAATAGTTTTTTCTTCGCTCATCAACGCCATCGCGCGCAAGGCTTCTTTTCTCCTGAACCTGTCTCCGCTGAACAGAGATCTTCTGAACATCCTTTTGCTGAAAAAGGTATTTTCCAAAGTAGGCAGGCGGCTGATTCTTCTGGGAAGCTGTCCGGGCCGAAATGCCAATTCCGGAGGTTGTAACTCCTGAAGATACCGACGCAGAGCATCACTATTCATACTTGATCGTATTCTTCCTTCTTCTGCCATACGGATCAATTCGTCTTTCAAAACATCGGATAAAGCATAAACTCCTTCCCTCTGGTTTACTTTCAGATGATCCATAACACCCCTGTCAATCAGGCATGGCGGAGCGGTTTCATACGCGGAATAATACGCCAGAAAGGCTGTGGACAACTCTCTGCTTAACAAAGGCGCCAGTAACTCTTCCGGAAGGGATTCTATGATAAAACCTTCCTGTTTTCTTAAAATATCGTCAAGCAAAAACAATAGGTCTATTTTCAGCATGAGCTCTTTATCGAAAAACATCAAACTTTCCGCTTCTTCGAAATGGAACTGTTTCTGCCCGGCAAAATCTCTCCCTGGCCTCAACGCGATGGCAAAACCGAACTGTCTGCCTTTTGCCGCTTTCCTCGATTGTTTCTCCGGATCGCGGTCGTAATACAAACGCCTCATTCTCGGACGCGAAAAAGGCTTTAACACAACATCGATAAAATTCTCCGGGCTTACTTTTTCTATATAACCTTCTCTCCTGGACAAACAACCGCTGATAAATCCGGAAACGTCGATAACGGGAATATACGTGCACTCCATCTGCTGCCAAATATCCCGTTTCTCGAACAAATCCTTCACCGTCCATTCCCTGC
>JBAZDY010000135.1:0-3556 GCA_041654215.1 Candidatus Omnitrophota bacterium | reverse complement strand
CTATCACGTTGGCTTTGATGCATTCGCTATGTCTCTCGTTTCGCTTGAACTCTTCCATAGATTCGTCGTGGTTTTCGTTTATCCTGCTGATTATGGCGTTCGCCATTTTTTCGGTCATTTTATTTTGAGCCTCAATTATCGAAGCAGTAGATGCTGTCTGCGCGGCTACAATTGACCTAGTAGATTCATCTTGCCTTGTAAATATATCTTTCATTATTATAGCTTCTTCTTTTTTTTGATCGGCCCACTGTTTCCCGATGTAAACTGCCAGTGGGACTATGATAAGTAGCACCGCCAGAAACATAGCACCTAAAAATATTAGGGCAGGGCTGTCGCCAGCCGCCCCCATCACAGCATCCGCGATAATCCGCCAGGGCATTCTCACTCACCCTTCGTATTGGTTCCGGTTAGCGTCGTTACGTATTCCAGTGGCTCGGATTCGATGATCTGAGTTTGGTTCTGAGCGGTGGCCCGGCCAGCAAAGTAGAACCCATACGCCACCATCGTAAGATCTGTGAACGTCTTCACAATGCCTTCTGACACAGGCACCCCAAAATAAGGGAGAACCGCAAACATGATCAACGCGAAGGTTGAAATGAGAGTCAACAAGAGCCGAGTACTTAATTTCATCTCACCACTCCATTTTGACGTGATATCCTTCGTTCCGATACTTCTCTTTCAGGAAGATGCCGTCCTCTTCCTTGTCAAACTCTGCTAGGACGTCTCCGGTAGCCTTATCGATCACTTTTCCCATACGATCACCTCTTGCGCCTTTGCCATGCAAGTTGTGCTAACGGATCGGCACCGTTCGCCTTTTGCCAGTCTTCCCTCGTCATGTCGCCACCGCTTCCCGTGCCGTCATTGAATAATATCCCATCTTTCGGATATAATTTCATGATCTCAGCGTACAAGCCTTCGTTCACCTTCGGCGGAAAAGTCGAAACATCCACAAGGTCTTTCAGCGTGTGGCCCGACTTAATCCAGATCTTGTTGACCATCTTCGCTTCGGCTGGAGGCTCGATACAAGGCAGCCAGTTCTCGATTAGTTCGTCTGCCTTGTCGCCGCCCCCACAACAATCAAATCCAGTCATTATACCGTCACCCCGCTTTCGATATGGAAAGTTCCCTTAAGCTCGGTCTCTCCGAGTTTCACGGGCCTGGAATGAAGACCGCCCGATAACCCGATCACTTCTTCCTCAGCATTCCCGGTGAAGTTGGCTTTGATGACCGACATGCCGCCAGAAATGGTTCCGTTCACCTCATCGATTGAATCGAGCGTTTCAGTCGTTGTAGATCGGAATGCAACGGTGGCGTCGATTGCGGTGGCGTCGTTGATGGAGACGCTATGAGAGACGCCACCCATCATGCCCCACGCTCGGAAAGTTCCGGCCTCACCTGTCATCCGGAACCCGGAGAAAATCTTGTCTTCAGATTCTCCAGCCGTAACCTGCCTTCCTATCTCTATTCCAGTTCCGTTTCCTCGGATCACGTCACCGAGAGAATCGTCTAACCTGAAGTCTGAGAAGACTTTGCCCTCACCTGCAACGTCCTGATTGTAGGTATCGGCCCCTGCCATTCCCATCAACGCTATACAAAATAACAAAATTATCTTTTTCATGAAACCGCCCCCGTGTTCGAGAGATAAGCCAACTTTGTTGCCCTCGATGCTTCTTGGATCAGATCCACCTTGAACCACGATCCATCGATGTACAGCAAGTCGTCAAGATTTATATTTTGGTTTTTATTGTATCGTATCTCGATTTCGGCTTCTATCTGCTTTCCCCCGACATTCATCATGACCTTGTTTGCCGATGTGCTGGAGGTGTACTTCCAGTTGATCCTCACATACGATTCTGAATATGTCGTATAATTTATAATATCGCCGGTTTCGGAAGCTGGATATACCGTTACGGAATCCGTCCCCTCCTCAAGCGTTACGCTGATAGCGGTTATGGTATCGAATCTCTGAGTTCCGATCGCCGCACCTTCAGAATCGAAGCTCGTTAGGGTCTCGTCTACGTCTTCCCCTCCATAAGTACCTTCGATCGTGACCGACCCATCCCCACCGGCTTCAACTTCGCACCGGATATAACATCCTCCAGTAGGGGGTTGGAACTCTGCTTCCTCGTCGCTACAATCTCCGCCAGAATAAAAATAAGATGTGAGGGACCGGATCAGGATCTGTTTGTTCCCGATCATGGTCCCTCCATGTCCATATCTTCCAGGATGTCGGGCCTGAAGTCCGAAGCTTCCGAGTCTATGCCGGGGATCTCGTTCTGATCCAGTCTCGGAGCGATATGAGGCGACGGCCTCCGATATTTCACGGCGTATCTGGCGGCTATGGTTCCGTCGTCTCCAGAATACCTGCATCTCGCGAGCTTGCGGTTGAACTCGCCGATCCAGGGGTCTACCGATGCTGGTTTGGTGAGCTTCGCTACGGTCTGTGAATAATGGCGGTCCTCTGACCAATCGCTGAGAGCCGCCATCCCTCCAGCCTCTATACAGACGACGAGAGCGTTAACGGCATAAAGCGCGTCGTTAGAGAGGGACGCCGTATCATAATTCGCTATTTGGGCGGAGGCTTGAGCTTTCAGGCTGGTAAGGAGTGTAATATCCAGATCGTTCAACGCCGTCCTGAGTCCCGGCCAGTACGCATCGATATATACATCGATCCCGATAGATCCAGAATCCGAAATTGGCGTAACTTCTGGCATTAGGCGGCCACCTCCGTCCATTCAATCGTAGTGTACCCTTCTTTTATCGCCCTCAAGTAATATGTACCTGACGCCGTGACATGGGCCGTAAACGATCCTTCGGTGTCGGACTTAACTTCGGTTATCAGGTAAGTTTCAGTTCTCAGCGCGTTAGAATATATTTTCACCGTCATACCTGATATGGGATTGCCCGTAACCGAATCTGTGAGCGGGGTCGTCGGAGTGATCGTATAAGCTCCCTGAGCGCCCCATGATCCCGCGCCGTGTTCGGTCTCCAGCTTTGTATTGATCTCCTCCACAGTCGGAGCCACCGCTCCCGATACAGCCGCGTCCAGGTAGGTGTTCAGGAGGTCGAGATATCCGGCTCTGGCTTCGGTGAGCCTTTCGATGAGCGCCGCCGTGTCTTCGAGGATGGTGGCGATATCGGAGTTGGCCGGGGCCGTGTACCCCGCCGCCGTGAGGAGAGTGGTGAGCCACCCGTCATGTGCACCCAGTGCCTCGTCGAGAACTGCCCCGGCAACGGTGGCCGCCGACGGTGCCGCCGTCTTGGCGGCGTCATAGGCTTCGGTGAGCGTCATCGCCGCCCCGGCCTCGGCGGGTGTCGGGACCGCCCCGCCGTTCCAGGCCTGCACGTCTGCACCCATCGGCCCGAGCTGGAAAACGAAGAACGCCTTCCCCACCATCGAAACGCTGTCCACTGTCCCCGCGGTAGCCACCAGATAGTACGTCTCCCCGGCCTCGTAATACCCCGATCCTGCTGTGGTGTCGATCTCGATGGTGTGCGATCCAGTGACGCCCCCGGCATCGACGCTGAGAACGCCGAGGCCGTGGGTGCCGCCGCT
>JBAZDY010000134.1:0-3679 GCA_041654215.1 Candidatus Omnitrophota bacterium | reverse complement strand
CGCATTTCACGCGATCACCTTCTCGACCCACCAGAGATCGTCTCGGATTCGAATGTGAGCCGATCCCGAGAAGTCGATATAGCGCCCGACGGGGACCACCAGCCTCTCGGCAACGTAATCCTGGAGCCGGATGAGGCCGTACATATTGGTTGCGGCGGCCCCTGCATAGTCTCGGCTTCTCCAAGTCGTGATCATATCGAGCTTGCCGGATCGGATGAGGAACTGGATAGATCGGAGACAGGCCGGATTCTCGTAATACATTGCACCGTCTTCTCCTCCTATCGGAATTGAGACCTGCCGTGTGGATTCATCTTCTTTCAAAAAATATATGATGTCGTCGATTTCTGGAGCAATCCAGTCGGCGTATACATAGCTGAATCCTTCTGGCTTCGGTCTCGTCTCTATGATCTCAGTCTCGTAATACTCATCCAGCCGCGCCTTATCGCTCCAAGCCGTAACCCCTGGAGCTTTCGGGAGCTTCGGGATCATGTTTCTGAGCGGGTCGGTGATCATGACCTGGAGCCCCTCGACCTCGTAAGTCTCGTCTCCCCTCTGATCGATGACGACGTGTGGCTCGCCGCAAAGCTGCCTCCATCGAGCCGTCGCGACGATGCAACGCAGGGCTTTCGGCCAAGCCTCGGCTATGGTTCGGTCCTTGATATACGTTGCCGGTTCGTAGTTCACTTTTTCGACCTCCATCCCCACCTGACACCCGTATCTACCTCATCCCATCTTGCGGCGATCTCCGCCAGCTCCTCGTCGATCTCATCGAGCGATTTTCGTTTCATCCCATCGCCTCTCGCATCCGTTTCCTGATCTCGTCTATATCTTCATTGGTTTGATCGACCGACTCGATCAAGATATCATAATTGACGCCATGCTGTGATAAGACGCCAAACAGAGTCAACAACCATACAGGCTTTGAGTTTGGAAAGCACCGCCTCAAAGTGTCTTCACTGATGGGATATGCTGTCGCCACCACATCTAATGCAATTTCATCAATCTCGTTTGAATCCATTTTCGTCCCCTCCAAAAGTATAAATATCATCAAGCTAAGATACTACTCTGTCTCATCCATCCGGCACCTACAAGCCGTGGTATCGCCTTCTGTCAACCATTCGCCAACGCAACTCTACCCGCCCGGAAACGTGAGGTCTCCCTCCCTCTTCCTCACAGCTTTCCTCCTATGTCACCGCCGGGCGGGCCATCTTCTCTCAGCGTTTCACGGCCCCCTCGATGAAAGCCGTCTGCATCTTCCCGTTCTCGAAAAGCCGATCCTCGGTGAAGTAGTGGCCGTCTACCTGGAGGACTGGAGCCGCCAGCGTGAAGACGCCTTCGCATCGGAGATCGGTGAGGACGGCTGGATCGCTCATGTCACGGTTCTCGAAGTCGATTCGGAGCCGTTCCAGGTGAGCCGCCACAAGACGACACCGAGGGCAATCGGGGGTTTTGTATAAAACTACTATCATAATTCATCCTCCTCTACGTCTATCCATCCTGGCTCGCCCAACTCACCATCAAGATCTTCGCTGTATCTCTGAATTCCGCCAGCACTGGCATACTCCCCCCGGATATTATTCCGATACAGAAATTCATCGTATCGAATTAAAGCAGCCGCAATCCTGGAGGCCTCTTGCATTGAAGAGGCTGGAACATGAAACGACTTCCCCGGAATCATGGGAGTATGCCAGACCCTAAGATCTCCTTCATTGCTCATACTCGAACTCCTCCTCATCCATGTCCGGATCGTCCACCATGCGCATCAGAGCACCACAACAATACCGCATCTCTTGGCTCACGTTTCCGCAAGCCCTACACGAATAATAGATCATCTTCAATACCCCAGAATGCCGGCAAGCCTCTGCGATTCGCGGTCCAGCTTCTCGAATAGGGCCGTTCCAGCCTTCACAGAATCGAGCCTATTTTCTATGACCTCGAATCGACGATATAGCCGCCTCCAGTTCATGAAGCTCAATTCGTGCTCTACATGGGGGTTCCCCACGTGTTCTTTTTCGTACTTCACTTTGAGATCCTTTTCTGTCACCATGTTAATGTACCTCATATTAATTAGTGGAACTAATGGCTTATATACCTTTTGGTTCGGCGAATTAAGCACAAACTATTAATACTAAGCCGAACTACCAATGAACTATGCAGGAAATAGAATGGTCCGATAAAATGAGGAACCGATCCAGGACCCCAGATCTTCTGGTGGTCCGGGGAAGCGAGTGGAAAAAGTTCCGGGGAGAGCCTATCCCCGGAATGGTAGCGATAAAGTCGTCCCGCTACCATAAGAACGGAAAGTGGAGCGGGACAGACTACGTTCTCGTTCCAGCCGAGGGAGTCTCCCTCGTAGATTTCTGTACCCCGTTCGAGGGGTGGGGAAGCACTTGGGAGGATCTGTGCATCGCCCTGAAACCTCTCTGTGGAGAGATTGACCGGATGGTGCTCGTCCGGAAAATAGGAGAGAAAGCGGGCGGGCGCTTCGCCGACGCAGTGGCGAGGGCGCGAGAGAACGAGGCCGCTATGGCCTCCGTCGTCGCCGTGCCGGAAGAGAAAAAGACGATTATCGTTACGCGCCATCCCGGAGCTCTGGGCTGGCTCCGGAAACATCACCCGGAGCTGGGAGAGGTAGAAGTGGTCAGCCACGCTTCGCCCGATCAGATTCAGGGGGCGCGAGTGGTCGGCGTTCTCCCGGTGAATCTCGCTGCCCTATGCGGTGAGTACTGGCATCTCTCGATGGAGGTGCCGCCCGATTACCGCGGGAAAGAGCTGTCATGTGAAGATATGGAGCACTTCAGGTGCGCCATAGAAAAATTCGTGGTGACGAAGATATGAAAGAATCATACTTAGCAACCGTGATCGGGATAGGGCAGGGTGGCAAAAAATACGCCGTCGAGATTCCAGACGAGGTTAGAGACGTTCTGAGAACCTCAAAGGGCGACTCGGTGAGAGTAACGATCAATACCGATCTATCGGAGGAAAGCTAGATGCCAGAATGGGAAGTTATCATACCGATCGTCGGATATGCTCTTGTGAATGTGAGCGGTGCCGACGAAAAAGAGGCATTCGAAAATGCGCTAGATGGTGTCACTGTGGACGATATAGAGCAATGGGAGGGCGTTGAACACATTGTACAGGGCAACGTCTTCTATGGCGAGGTCAACAACATCGAGGCCACCCGAATAGACGAGGACGACGAGGAGGAGGAACGCTAATGAAATACAAGTCGGGTGAAGAGCCGCAAGTTGGAGATATCGTCAGATGGCAAGCCACGGGCGGTGGGAGCTGGCGAGAACACGAAGGCGAAGTCGTGGCGCTAGTAAAAGCCGGAGAAAATATCCAGCTTTACGAAGAGGACGTTCTCTCGGAACAAGTAAAGCCACTCGATAAGGGAGTGTTGCCGATCGGAAAAATGGACCGCCTTCTCGTGGTGGTGTCCCGATCAGGATGGGAACGGCTCCGAGATATCCCAAGACCATTTCTGAAAGCGCCGTTTCCAGGATCTCTGACGCTGGTGGGGAGATGACCAAATACCAAGTCACTTTTGAAATCGACGCCCACGGCACCCGCGTCGATGAGATCATCGAAGCCACGACCGACTGGAGGGCGGTTCTGATCGCACAACAGAAAAGGAGAGACGAGGGTAAAGCTGGATACGTGGTGGACTGTCAGGAGA
>JBAZDY010000133.1:0-3694 GCA_041654215.1 Candidatus Omnitrophota bacterium | reverse complement strand
TTGAAAGTACGGATAAGACGCGCCCTTTGGTACCGTGCCGTATTTATACACCCGCGCGGGAGTCACGCCGGAGCCGCCTGCCGCGAGCGCGACGTTTAAGGCTTTATTCATCGCGTAGTATTTTTCAATAATTGTCATTCAAGCGCCGCCGGTTCAACTCGTATCTCATCACACGCCGCCACGACTGTTCCGATTGGATTTCCCGACTCGTTTTCATACGCCGGGATAAAGGACCACGATAAAATGCGCCATTTTTTCCCGTCCGCTTCTATCCGCTCGGGCCGCTCTTCCAGCGCCTCTGATATAAGAATTGAAACGCCCTCTTGTACTTCGATACCGCCTTCCCGCAGGCGCTTTATGTCCACGGATTGCAGCGGCTTAATAGACGCCTTAAGCGACAGGGCCGTCGTCGTCACGGTCGATGAGCCGTCATCATCCGGCGTGAGAGTGTTATATATCACGTCACACGTCGTGTCCGCGTATCTCCGCGCCGCCATGCTTGCAAGTCCGCGAAGCATCATAATTCAAGCCCTATTAAAAGCGCCTGTCTGCGCTCCGTGATCCGCCGCCGCCATCGCTCAGAATCGTTTCCCGCAAAGCTCGTCGACGTGCCGTTTTGACTGATCGACGAAATCTCCGGGAATTTATTATCAAGCGAAAGTAAATGACAGGCCGTATCGAGCACTTGGGAGTTGTAGGCATTGTCCCCATAAAGGCCGGAGTCAACGTCGCGCTTCGCCATCTCTAAGTAAGTTAAAATTTCAGCGGCCGACACGGCCGGATTGTCCAGCCGTGTCGTGAGTTCCGCTGAAAACTGTTCATCTGTGTAAATCATGCGATTATGCTTGTACCGAAAAGTCGAGAATAAACACTTGACCGCGTTGAATGACCATCGGGCCGCCGAACGTGAGCTGCGCCGCGAAGCTGGACCGCTGCTCGCTTACCACGCCCGTAGTGATCCTGGGCGTTGCGGTTGCCATCGGCATCAGTATTCCCTTCCGTCCGGTCGGCGCGCCGTGGACAACGGCTATTACGCTGTTGTACTGTGCGGAGCCGAGCGAATTGGTTCGGGCGTTCAGGAGTCCCGACGTTTTAATCTCGATCGACTCTACGGTTCCGCCGGTTGCAAGCTTCAAAGCTTCGCCAAGCGTCCGGTTGTAAGTGCCGGTAGAAAGATACTGCACGAGGGCCGAGTAAATGGAAGTCGGCACGTACAGGACCACTTTTCCAGACGTTTTCACGTTCGTTTGTGCGATAAGATTTAAGAGCCGCACCACGTCGGCGTAAATGAGCGCCGCGTTTGCGGACGATACCGCCGGGAGCGGTGCGGTTCTGTCCGCCGGTTTGTAATTGAAGTTGGCGATTTTCTGAATAAGCGTGGTCGGATTCGCCGCCCAATCTGCCGCCGTAGCAAGCAGGGGAGAGGCCGCACCCGCAGAGGCAAGAGACAGGGCGATACCGCTTGACAGAAGTCCATACTGGCCGGACTCGCCGTCAAACGCCGCCGCGCCCCAACCATCAACGATGATTCGTTCGACTGCCTGCATGACTTGTTGTTCGATTGTGGCGAAAAGCTGAGTCTGCAAAATAAAGCCCGCGAGCGCCGGGGCGATCGAGCGAGC
Organism: Candidatus Omnitrophota bacterium; assembly: GCA_041654215.1. Classification (GTDB taxonomy): domain Bacteria; phylum Omnitrophota; class Gorgyraeia; order Gygaellales; family Profunditerraquicolaceae; genus Undivivens. The sequence goes on along the minus strand of JBAZDY010000133.1, from coordinate 2,072 downwards.
GTAACCCAAGAGGGCCGCTTCCTGGTCGTTTTCGATGATGAAGCCCTGGGCCTCGGTGTGAGCGTCCTTAAACTCGTTGAACAGAGAAATCTGCGCCATGTTATTGGCATAGGTCCGATCGTCGCCGTACGGGTTCAGATCGCCAAGCCGCTGTTTAGCAGCTCCCGACGCCTCTACACGAGGAATACGAAAACGGCTGATCGCGCCCGCACTCGCTGCAAGCTCCGGGGACAGTTGAACGGCGTCACCCTCAGCGATAAAGGATTCGGCAAAGGTAAGCTGTTCGTAGAGCTGTTCGGCGAGCTGGTTCAGGCCTGCAAATTGATCATATCCGGGATTACCGAAATACGCGTTCATTGCTGTCGCCTGAGCGTTCTCGACGCTCATACCGGCTTTCATCGCGTTTTGGGCAATGCCGTTCAGCTTACTGCGAAGACCGTGCGCCATATCGACAACGTGGTCGATGCTGGCCCCGTCGAAACGCTTGCGCAGATCGGAAATCGCTGCGCCGTGTTCTTTGTGCTGGCTGTTTGCCACGGCCAGGAGTCGCTCGGTCAGGGCTTTGTATTCGTCCCTGGCCGCCACTTCGTTTATCGCCACGCAACCGTCTTTACGGTGCGCGTCCGCGTATGCGTTGCGGGCGACGTACCAGTTTTGAAACTGCTGTTCCGCCACCTGGGCGGAAGTGATTTTTTTACCTTTTATCATAATTAACCTACCTTAACAGACGCGAGCCGCGCGAAAATGTACCCGGTTTTAAGCTGGCCGGTATTTTGAACGCCGGGCGTGCCGTACCAAACCGTACCGGGGAACGCCACCGCGTCGGTGTTGCTGCTGGACAGCTCTCCGTCGGCGGTCACGTAAGCGGTACCGCCCGCAACGGGAGCCGACCTGTCCGCAGGGACCATCGCCACGGCGTCAATGTCGCTTATCATAGCGACATAATCTCCGTCGGCATATTCGCCCACGGTCTGATTGATTGCGGCGTCCGCCTGGATTGCGGCTTCAAGAAAGCCGATTGCAACGATTGCAAATTCGTCCGATCCCGGCCCTTCATAGGCAGCCGCGCCGAGAACGATAATTTGTTTACCGGCGCTGTTTTCCTGGAGCGTAACTACCGAACCGATAGGCGCGGCGGTAATGCTCGCGGCGGCGGGAATAACGAATTCCACGCCGTCAATTCTGCGGGCGTCAAACTGAACCGCGCCGCGTTTGGGGTTAGTTTCCCCTATTCCTAATCTTACTCCGGGCATTAGAACACCTCCCCGGCCGCGTTTTGAGCGGCAGCTTCTTTTTCTTTCGGCGCGTTTTTCTGCATTTCGGCGAATTTCGTATTCACCGCAGCAATCCGGAGCGCCGGATCGGTTTCACTGAGGCCGGACAGGGCCGCGAGCGTGGCGAACGACGGCGTCTTCGCGCCGAAATCCACGTTGAGCGCCGTTGAAAACGCCTTAACCATTTCCTGCGACGGTTTAGCGTTCTCGAGCGTTGCACCTTCTTTTTCGTCTTTCTTTTCTTCTTCACCTTCGGCGTTTTCACCTTCGGTTTTCGGCTCTTCTTCTTTTTTCGGCGCAAGTTTTTCACCGATTTCATTCAGTGTGTCGCCGTGCGCCTTGAGCGTTTCTTCCATAGCGTCCATCCGGTCTTCCCCGTTTTTAGCTGCTATGGCCTCGTCAACCGCGTTCTTTACAAGCGCGGCCAATTCTTTAGGGTCCATGCTGTACTCCTTAATATTTAATATCTCGCCGCGCGAGTTTAATGCCGTTTCAAAATACACTTCATCATTTTTATCGCCGTACTCTTTTAATAAATCCGGCAAAAACCGAGTGCTGGACTTTGGTATTCTATAATACTCTTTGAATTGTTCCGGCGTCATTGACCCGCGTTTCTTATTTGTTTTTTTATCGATGACATTTATTTTAATGGCGCCGCTGGAAGCATTTTCTACCGTCATCTCGCCCTCCGTATTGATACACACGGCATTAGTCACCTTAATTTTATTTTCAGGATCGCGGACGTGCGGCGCGAGCGCGACGTGTGTAGCGCGGAGTTCCCCGGCCACGGCGTCGTAT
>JBAZDY010000132.1:0-3709 GCA_041654215.1 Candidatus Omnitrophota bacterium | reverse complement strand
CGCTGTCTAAAAAACTTATCAAGCAGCGCAAACTTTTTGGTTCTGAAAATCGAAAATAGAAATTTGACCGCAATCGAAATGCTTCTTGTCTCTACTTTCGATTCTCGATTTTCGATTGCTCTGTGCGCTGTCCATAAAATTTACTGGACAGCGCACCCACCCCTCCTTAATCCTCCCCATCCAGGGGAGGAAAGATTGGTGTTATCCATTTGGAGGAAAGATTAGAGGCGCCCATTCGGAGGAAAAGTTGGCAGCATCCATTCGGGTGGAAAGATTGGAAGCTCCCATCCGAGAGGAAAGATTGGTTAGCCTGTTGGTAACCGTTACCGAAAACCGAAACCGGAATACGGCCTACCCGCACAATTCCTGCGACAGGTTCTCCACCCTGTAAGTGGGGCGTTTATAAATGGAACTCCCCGCTATCTGCAGCAGCATTCCGACGGTTAAAGGGTCGGCCTCCCGCCATCCGGAGCGGGCTTTGGTTTTTACTTCCCCCTTGTTGATGTAGAACAGCCTCGCCCTTCCCGATATGTCGCGGCAGGAAAGGAACATTATCTGCTCCGCCTCCGAAACACGGGAAACCGCGATATACTGCACTCTCATATCGCGCATCTCTCTCACTCCTTTCGTTTACCGGAGAAAATCCTCACCCCGGTCTTTATTTCGGGTTATATCGATCTCTCCAAAGGTAACGTTTCTTTCCCGCCGGCAGTCAGGATATTGACGGTCGGCGCCGGCGCCAGGTTCGGACCGTAATATGTCTCGGTACTACAACCGCTGCAGTGGGTATTCGCCCCAACTCCGGCGGTGACCATACTGTCGTCATCAAGCGCCGCGAGTCTTTTACCGGCTTCCTGCGCCTTTTCGGAATTATCGTAGCCTAAATAATATGTGCTGCCGTCTCCGAAAACCGCGGTCACCAAATCGCTGTTCCGCAGCGCGCCGGCGCTCGTCCCGATCGTGCCGCCGGTGGAAGCCGCCACTGTCGCAACGAACAAAGAGAGATCTTCCCCTTCCGCCGGGCGCTGTTTCAACGCGAAATCCCAGGTGGTTACGGTATCAAGGTCAACGCCGGAAATATATCCCTGTTCATCAAAATGGACTTCCAGATTAAACGATAGCGCGTCCGCCGCGTATACGTGCGCCGCCTGAGGAAACACCGCCGCGATCGTATTAGCAAGATTCCCGCCCTTTAATCCTCCCTCGCCGGTGGAACAGGAGTTTATGACCACCGTCCCTCCATTTTTCAGAGAAGATTGTATCCCGGATAACTCTTTTTTATCGCTCGTATCGATCATCCCGTCATCATTATCGCTTCCCAACCTGAAATTGCTTCTCTCCCCGTGCCCGTTCATAACCAGAGTATCCACCGGTTTAGAACTGACGCCGCTTACTGCGTCGTAACCTGCAACCGTCTGCGCAGCCTGGACAAAAGATCCTTCATCGGGAACGACATACACCATAACCTGACAGGCTGTGCCGCCGCCCAAGCATAAATCCCTGATCATAATCCCACCGCTGCCGTAGAAATGATAATCGGGATTTTGATAATCGTAGCGCGGCAAAAGCACCAACGCGCGCGGACTTTCCTGCGTATGGAGATCATGGGAATTGTTGTAATTGTTGTATGCGCCCATAGCCAGCGGCAGGGACCAATCGCCGCCGAAATATTGCTTTATCGCCGGCAGGACTGAAGAGAAATCTTCCTCCAGCGCCACCTGCCGGTAGAAAAAGTTCATGGTATCTTCATCCGCCCGGATACCGTCCAGCGCGATCTTGAGCGTATCTTCTGCGGGATTAACCGGATGCCCCCATCCTTCATAGGCGCTGTTCAATACGTAAAAACCGTATATCCGCAGTCCGTCTGAAGCCTCCGATTCTTTAATCATAGAGCCGATGACGGATGAGAAAGATTCGATCGCTCCGTAGGCAAACGTTTTCGTATCCCAATCTTCACTGCCAAGTCCGATAGACAACCCCTCCATAGCTTCTTCGGCGGAAGGATAATAACTGTCCAGAGCCTCCCAGACCGCGAATTTTATCTCTTCCTGCTGAGCGGCCAACTCAGCCTGTCCGCTTACATGCGTATCTTCGTGTATCATTATCCCTGCCAGCACCTCCGCATCAGCCAGCAGATCGCTGCGCACGGCCAATTCACTGTGATTGTCTCTCCCGGCATCAAAAAGGGCGGCGGTGTATTCTCTATATTCCGCCGGCGCTTCGGCTACGGCGTCTTTGGAGACTTCCGCAAAGGTATAGCCGGTGTCCGGAACCGACAGGCCTGCCGCCGCGTAATAATCAGCGCGCAAGGCATATGCCTTCTCGATGCTTCCCTTGTACCCGGAATCCTCACCCACCGGCTGGATATCCCCCTCCTGCCACCAATCTCCGCCGAAGAACGCGGTAAGCTTATCCTGGCTCCAGCCATCGTGGGAGACCGCTTTAAAGCTGCCGCTGAAATACGCATCGTTCTCCTCCGTATGGCTGGTTGTGCCTGTAACCCCGCCGGCGGAGTTGAAATAAGTCTCGGTATATAAATATGACCTTTCGTTGTCGTAAAATATAGACCCGGGACTGGATACCGATATCGTAATCTCCCTGCTCCTGGCTAACCCCGAAGCATCCTTCCCGACGGGGATTAACGCGCCTTTGACCGTCAGATCTTCAGGATCGATATTCTCCAGTTCGACGCCTCCATTGTTCCAGCCTTCTTCGCAGGTATAAACTGTTGCCCGCGGACCGGAGTTGCCGGCAAGAACCATCGCATGAAGCATACCGTCTTCTTCCGTCAGGATCACAGCGCCGGCTTCAAACCCTTTCAGACTGCTTACTTCTTCATACTTGTAACTCATACCCAAGCTGTAGAACCCTTTCAACATCTGTTCTATGCTCACGCCGTCTTCATTCATACCGGAAGCCGCCTTGAAATTATCCGCTAACCCGAAGAATCCCTTTTCGGAAATCTCCTCCCCGGAATCTCTCGCGGCAAGATACGCGTACGCCAAGGCAGCGCAATCGTTGTCAGCGTTATAGCCGATCTTGTTCTCTCTGCCGTAAGTAAGAGCGGAATATTTCTCGCAGTCGAAAACCCGCTCTTCCAGCGTTACCGCGGCGGCAGGGGATGTGGTCTTTACCCAGTTCTCTTGCCCGTCCTGCCTGTAATACTCTCCTGTCCCGGCCCAGGGCGCTTCCGCCTGCGCGTCATATTCGAGGCGTTCATAAATGTTTTCGCCTCCCTGGACCGGCGTGACCCATAACTGCTCCCCCTGCGCCTGCGCGCTCCCTACCGGCACCCACCCCTCTCCCGTTAACCCAACGGTCACCGGCAAAACCCCCACACCCTCTACCTGATAAAAACGCATAAAAGAATTCGCGCTGCCGGTGACTGCTTGGCCTGTCGATTGGTCATAATAAGCGTATACCGTGGATTCGGCGCCGGACGCCGGCGCATACTGCACGAAAATATTGTTATTCGCGTCCGTTATATACTCCTTCCATCCAAACCCTTGCACATTCACCACAGGAACGGTGGTTATCATAAACCCGCCTATCCCTATGGTCTTGTAGTAATTCCCTCTGTTGTTGGAGTAAACATCTCCGTCTATCCCCCTGTCCACCAGCGTAAGCACACCTTCCCAGCAACATCCGTATTCCATCTCCCCGCCCAATACATAATTCCCCAGGGCTGTCAGCGAACCCGCCTGCACCA
>JBAZDY010000131.1:0-3725 GCA_041654215.1 Candidatus Omnitrophota bacterium | reverse complement strand
TAAAGTTAGCGAGAAACTTCTCGATGAATCTGATGCGCGCTTTTAAGATAGGCATATGCGTTGCTCCTTTTGAAAAAGTTCTGAATCGCAGCTATGCCTATAGAATAACACGCATTACGAGAAAAAAAGCAAGGGTAATTCCGACGCAACGCATTGTAATTACGTAAGTTACGCGAATTCAGGACTTACATAAAAACTGTTTTTGAAAATAATCGAGAGCAAAAATATTTTTTAACAGAGTCCTGTCATTAACAACTCGGCGGGTCAAAGATGGTTCGAACGACACGATAGACCCACCGCCAGTTTTTCTTCCTATATGCAAGAAATCATCAGCCAGGATTGGAGATGATTTCGCGCAGAGGATAGGAAGAAAACCGGACTCCGAGAAGACTCCTGTCGACTCGGAGTTGGATACGTTGTAGTTAAGTATCGTGTCCCCGGAATTCAATGTGGAAGGGAGGAGTGCTGTGGGGAGAATATTTCTGATTTTGTCTTTGGGTCTATCGGCGTTTTTGCTTATGGCAGAGCCGGGGCGGGCGAGTGAAGAAATAACTGTTACCACATATTATCCTTCGCCTAATGGCTCTTATGCGGATCTGACGGTTTCCGAAAGGATGGCTATTGGAGATATGAACGGTGATGGCGTGGTGAACACCTCAGATATGATGGTTTACGGCTGGTCAGGCGGCGGTTCAACCTGGAGTACCGGGGATCCAGTGCCCGGGAGTTTAACCGTTTCCAACCGTTTGACTGTCGGGAGGCGGGTCCCATTCTGGAATGCCACGCTGCATGTTCATAATACCGAAACAAACACATCAAATAAAACGTGTGCTATTGCGTTGAGCGATGTCAACGGCGGCTGGAACAGCCATATATATTGGTTAAACAGTTCCGGAGATCGTCTCCGTCACCTTATAGCGCAGGATAGCTATCATAATAACAGGTTATTTATGTTGATGAATTATACCGGTACTGGTGGCGAAGGCAGCGTCAGTGAGACTTTCTCTATCTTGGGAGGTACAAATAATGCCCAAGTCGCGATTAATACATGGGACGCTGGTCCATATAACCTTTATGTGAATGGCACGGCAGGTAACCTGAGTGGCTGGACCACTACTTCGGATATGCGTTTGAAAAAGAATATCCGGCCGCTGGGAAATGTGCTCGAAAAGATAAAGGATATAGAAGGTGTTGCGTATGAATGGAAAGCCGAGGAATTCCCCGAAAAGAATTTTGAGAAAGGGAAACAAATCGGGATCATCGCCCAGAAAGTGGAGAAGTCTTTTCCCGAGTTAGTAATAACTGATAATGAAGGTTATAAGGCTTTAGCCTATGACAGGTTCACCGCTGTTTTATTGGAGGCAATCAAAGAACAGCAAAAGGAAATAGAAGCTTTAAAGAAGGAGATTGCCGCGGTAAAAGCCGACAGGATATAATGTTTTGCTAAGGCCGGTCCGGTTTTTTTTCAGGTGTTACGCGCCTTAGATGCGAAGGACCGGTTTTTTTATCTGAAGCGTGAAGGATTCTCCAATATGCGGAATCTCGGAGAAAATATGGCCGCTCACTGTTCCGCTTTGGGAAATCTCGGGCTTTAGCCTATAGAGCTTAATTTTTTGTCTGGCGTCTGCGAAGAAAGGATGCGGAATGCGCTGTTTTCTCTCACATGTTTTTTGTGTTTCGTTATTGCTAAGCACAGCGGTTATCTACGCTGAAGATATTACTATTACAACGTATTATCCTTCTCCGAACGGTATCTACGACGCGCTTCTCGCCAAGCGTTTCGCTGTCGGCGACGTCAACGGCGACAGCAGTATCAATATTTCGGATATTCCAAGTGCTGACGGTTATCTTCTGGTAGCCGATAAGCTCGGCATAGGAACAGCCAGCCCTTTGGCCGCTTTGAATACGGCTTATGGTATCGCGATCGGCAGCGGAAGCGGAGTATCTACTGCCGACGGGAATAGAAGAAGCCTGCAATTCTTGACGGATACGAGTTATGGGGGGACATACAATTCGCATTCAGGCTATTTGTTATACAGCACTATGCCGGGTGGGTGGGGGACGGCGCAGCTTAATTTCGCGGTCAGCACCAATTGGGGCGTTTATAATACAGCCAACCCGACAATGACTTTATCCGGCACCAACGTAGGTATCGGAACCACGAGCCCCGGGGCGCAGATGCATTTGGCCGACATCTATTCGGCTGGAGGTAAGAATTTTCTTATCGGTGACGATGTGTATCTTTCCGACGTCGATACCGCGAACACGCTCGGCATATACGGCAACCAGGATAGTTCTATAGCTTCGATAAGGTTAGGAAGCAACGGGGCGACGGTCTCCGGATACGGGAACAACATCGGTATCGGGACCACTACACCTAACGTCAATATGAAGCTTCAGGTGGCCGGAGAGATTTGTTCGTCCACATTGGGCGGCTCCGGCGGTCACATCAGGATGATCTCCGGCAGTTACGGTTGTTTTATCAGGAACGATGGGAGCAACACTTATTTTCTACTTACCAGCGCCGGCAATCAGTACGGGAGCTGGAATACTCTGAGGCCGTTGTATATCAATAATGCCTCCGGTTATGTTACCTTCGGCAACGGGCATGGCGACCTGGCGGAGAATTATTATATTTCCGGGGGGGCCCTGCGGGGCAGCTTGATGAGTATCGATACCACCGTTCCTTCAACCGCGGTCAAAGCCGGGCCTTCGCAAAGGTCTCTGCTTGGGGTGGTCTCCACCACACCCGGGGCAGTCATGGATACTGACGGAGGTTTTCACATAGGTTGGGGCACAAAAAAAGAATACAAGGACGAGAAAGCCCCGGTGGTGCTGGCCGGTGCCGCGCCGGTACTGGTTACGTCGCATAACGGGCGCATATCCATAGGTGACCCGTTGGGAATATCCCCTGTTCCCGGGTTCGGCGCTAAAGCCGTTTCCGCCGGACTTACCGTGGGCATGGCATTGGAGCTATTTCCGCCTAAAGATGTCGTTTGTAAAACGGCCGCTTCTATAGAGGCGATAAAGTGGCCGGAAGATAACGGGAAGAATTCCAAGAAACCGTGTTTTAAACTTCCGGATGGCACATATGTAGGCAAGATCATGGCGGCAGTGAACGTTACCTGGTATGACCCCGGTTCGGTGCCGTCCAGTGCCGAAAAAGAGTTAATAGAAGAGATGCGCGGCGCTATAGCCGAGCTTCACAGGGCGTTGAAAACCCAGCAGCAGGAGATCATGGTTCTAAAACAGGAGATGGGCAAGGTCGGGAAATAAGGAGCGCGTTTTAATGAAAGTTATCGCTATCAACGGCAGCGCCAGAAAAGACGGGAATACAGCGATCATAATCAGAAAAGTGTTTGATGTGCTGGAAAAGTCCGGCATTCAAACTGAATTAATCCAGTTGGCGGGGCATACTATCGCCGGTTGCCGGGCCTGTTACGCCTGTATGAAAAATAAGGACCGCAAATGCGTGATCGCCGGTGATATCGTCAACGAGTGCATAGAAAAGATGTCTGCGGCCGAAGGCATAATCCTGGGGTCTCCGGTTTATTTCTCCGACATAAGCGCAAACCTGAAAGCGTTTATCGAGCGCGCAGGATACGTCTCCCGGGCCAATGATTATCTTTTAAAACACAAAGCCGCCGCGGCAGTGATGGCGGTCCGTCGCGGCGGGGCGATACACGCCTTCGATACCCTGAATCATTTCTTTCACTTGAACCAGA
>JBAZDY010000130.1:0-3726 GCA_041654215.1 Candidatus Omnitrophota bacterium | reverse complement strand
GTCCTGAAACCCAGCAGCGGGGTGGCCTGCCAGGCTTTATTGGCGGGATAGAACTCCAGTATGGGGTGGTCTTTGTCCTTTATCCCGAAACTGGAAATGCCCTGCCCGCGGTTGACATAAAATACCCACATGGGTATCCCGTATTTACCTGCAATGCCGGGGAAGAAGCTCGCGAACGGCCTGGAAAGATTATAGTTTCGTATAGAAAATTTTCCGTCCGCGGACAAGGCGTATCCGGACCTGGCGGGTGTTTTATTTTTCATTTGGCTGGCTCCGTCTGTTTTAATCAAACCGCAGAAATCCCCGGCTTTCACAGGCCGGGGAGCTTCATTGAAAAGCCGCATTTATATCTTGCGGCCGGTATATACAGGTTTGATTAAATATTTTACTCTTACTGGTCTTTTTGTCCACTTCTTTCTTAAACGGCGCCGCCATTCCGCCGTAGATAGGAATAATTAAGTATTGTGTCCCCGGAATTAGGAGGGTTGATAAAAAACGTTTTAATGCTATAATCATAGCAATCGTTCTGATCGGGGAGTATTATTATGCCTTCAAAGCGAATCCTTTTAATGTATATTTCCAAAGTATCCGGGCATCGCAGTGCCGCGGCGGCCATAGAACAAGCCTTGAGGCTCGCGGATCCCGGGGTGGAGATATTGAGCCTAAACGCTTTTCATTATACGAATCCCATAGCCGAAAAAGTGGTTAACCGCGCATATATGGGGGTCATAAAGCGTTTTCCCTGTCTTTGGGATTATCTCTACGATAACGACGGCGTGGCCGGAAAAGTGACCTGGATGCAGGACCTTTTTTACCGGATGAATTCCCTTAAATTGCGGAAACTGTTCGATTCTTTCCGGCCGGACGTTATAGTTTGCAGCCAGGCTTTTCCCTGCGGCATGGCCGCCGATTACAAGCTGCGGTATGGTTATGACGTCCCTCTGGTGGCGGTGCTTACCGATTTTGTGCCGCATCTGTATTGGATACATGACGGCATCGACTTTTACATAACCCCTTCCTCCGAAGTGGACTCCCGGTTGCGCGCGCGGGGCGTTCCAGCCGCTAAGATGCGGCAATTCGGCATACCTTTCGACCCGAAATTCTCCTTGCCTGTGGATAGACAGTCAGTATTATCGCGCTGCGGCCTCAACCCCGGCGGTAAAAACATCCTTGTTATGGGCGGAGGCCAGGGACTGGGGCCGATCGAAAGCGCCGTTATTTCACTCGACCGCGCGCTGGGGAGTGATTTTCAGATAATCGTAGTCACGGGGACCAACCGGAAGTTGTACCATAAGCTTCAGGCGCTGACGGCATCATTGAAACATAAAACGGCAGTCTTCGGGTTCGTTGATAACGTCAATGAGTTGATGTCCGTTTGCGATCTGGTGGTAAGCAAACCCGGGGGGATAACCACCTCCGAAGCACTTTCCATGGGCCTGCCGATGGCCATAATCAAGCCTATCCCCGGGCAGGAAGCGAGCAATACCGAGTATCTTCTTAAGGAAAAGGCCGCGATAAGAATAAGCGACGCGGATTCCGCGGGAGAGTGCATAAACGCGGTCGTCTCCAGCAGGGAGCGGATGAAAGAGCTGTCGGTCAACGCCAGACGCATCGGCAAGCCGTCGGCAAGTATGGATACGGCCGCTTTTCTGCTGGGAATTTGCGGCGAGAGGATCAACCCGGAGCTCCGCGGCGGCAGGAAGTCAGCGGGCTGCTCATGAATCAGGATTCATTATTCTTTTTTCTTCGCGGCCCGCGTTACGGCCGAAAAGGATTCTTCCGGAGAATGAAGCGCTGATGTTTTTTTATCTTTTATACCGGACAGGACAGTTCATAGCTTTAAGACTGCCGTTGAAGGCGGTATACGGCTTGGCCGTGTTTATTTCCGACCTGCACCTTTTGTTTGCCGGCGCCGACAGGAAGGCCGTGCTCATGAATCTGACGGCCGTCTTTCCGGAAAAAAGCCGAAGCGAAATACGCCGTATCAGAAAAATGGTGTTCCGTAACTTCGCCAAATATCTGGTGGATTTTTTCAGGTATGCCGTTCTCGACCGGGATTTTATCGAGAAGAACATCTCTGTCCGCAATATACATTATGTGGATGAGGCCCTGGCAAGAGGCAAAGGCGGGGTACTGCTTGCCGCGCATATCGGTAATTGGGAATTGGGCGGAGTGACGGTTGCCGCCCTGGGGTATCCTTTGTCGGCTGTGGCGCTTCCCCATAAGAACGATAAGGTGAACCGTTTTTTCGATGAGAAAAGAGAGACGATGGGGATGAAGGTCATTCCTCTTTATAATTCGCTTCGTAAATGTTTTAGAGTGTTGAGAAGCAACGGCCTGGTCGCTTTACTGGGCGACAGGGAATTCACCCGTAACGGAGGCGCAGTAGCCGATTTCCTGGGAAAGAAAGCGCTTCTGCCTCAAGGGCCGGCTTTCCTGGCGTTAAAAGCCGGGGCAGCCATCGTCCCGGGATGTATGGTCAGGGGAGAAGATGACAGGTTCACCCTGATGTTTGAAAAACCGATCTATCCGCCGGCTGCCGGTTCCTTTGAGGATAACCTGCATTTGCTGCAGGGCGAAATCAACCGGGTGATGGAGAGATGGATCAGGCTTTTCCCGGAACAGTGGTACCTTTTCAGGAAATACTGGATAGACGAAGGAGAGAACGCGTGAAGATATGCGTGATCATACCGGCCTATAATGAGGAGAAGAATATCCGCTGGCTGGTCTCTTCTCTCAAGAAAAGCGGTTATGCGGTACTGGTCATAGACGACGGTTCCTCGGACGGGACTTCAAATGAGGCGGCATCGGCGGGGGCGGAGGTCCTGCGTAACGGCGTTAATCAGGGGAAAGGCGCTTCTCTTATCCGAGGGTTCTCTCATGTGAAACGGGGAGAATTTGACGGCGTCATAGTGATGGACGGCGACGGACAGCACCTTCCGGAGGATATCCCGGCTTTACTATCGGCCGCCGGAGCTGGCGGTAACCTTGTGGTGGGTAACCGAATGGCCAGACCGGGAGAAATGCCTCTTTCCCGGTGGCTTACCAACAAATTCATGTCTTTCCTGCTTTCTTGCCTTACAAAACAGCGCATCCCCGACAGCCAGTGCGGTTTCAGGTTTATTTCCGCTTCTACCCTGGCGAAGCTGAGGTTATCCTGCAGTAATTATGAGATAGAATCGGAAATGCTTTTGGCGGCGGGGAGGTCGGGGTGCAAGATACTTTCTGTTCCTGTCAAGTCGGTGTACCGCGGGACTAAGAGCCAGATAGATCCATTGCTGGATACCGTAAGATTTTTTAGGTTCATATGGAGAAAACTGCGCTGCCGCTGAGCGGACGGTGAGAGCAAAGAGCCGTGCTTGCCGGGTTAAGTCAGGCAGTGACCGAGAACCGAAACGGGCTTGGTTACCGTAGCCGTTACCGATATTAAAACTCGTCTGTCGTTTATCGGTTACGATGCCCGTATCGTTAATCGTCTTGCGTCTTTCGGTTTTAAGACGTAACCGTTACCGAGAACCGAAACGGGCTTGGTTACCGTAGCCGTTACCGAATTAAAACTCGTCTGTCGTTTATCGGTTACGATGCCCGTATCGTTAATCGTCTTGCGTCTTTCGGTTTTAAGACGTAACCGTTACCGAGAACCGAAACGGGCTTGGTTACCGTAGCCGTTGCCGATATTAAAACTCGTCTGTCGTTTATCGGTTACGATGCCCGTATCGTTAATCG
>JBAZDY010000129.1:0-3753 GCA_041654215.1 Candidatus Omnitrophota bacterium | reverse complement strand
TAACGGAACACCCGATGCCGCGGCCGCTCCCAGAAAGAATGAGGATGACGTCACCGGCAATGCCTTCGCGCAACCGCCGAGCGCGTCCGGGTCGCGGCTTCCGCAGGACCTGCCGGCGGCGCCGGCTGCCATGAACAACAGCCCTTTGAAAAAAGCGTGATTGAAAAGATGCAGCAGGGCCCCGGACAGCGCCAGCAGGCAAACAAGGCTACCGCCGCAGGACGCGGCGTAAACCGCCAGCCCGGTTCCCATGCAGATTATCCCGATGTTTTCTATACTGCTGTAAGCCAGCACGCTTTTCGTATCGCGCCGGTTAAGGGCGGAAAGCATCGCCAAGATGCCGGAACAGATACCCGCGATAATGAGGGCCGCCCCGCACCAGGCATCTGTCCCGCCGGCGACGGAAAACATGCGCAGGATGCCGTATATCCCCGCCTTTATCATTATCCCGGACATCAAAGCGGAAACGTGGCTGGGAGCCGCCGGGTGGGCCCTGGGAAGCCAGAAATGAAACGGCATGAATCCTGCTTTCATGCCGAACCCGAATATCCCCAAAGACAGAAGTAAAACCCGCAGGACACCGGCGTCAGGTCCGGGGAATGCCGCCGAATTCCAGAACCCCCCGGAAATCCCAACCGCCGACAAGAAAGCGAACATGACGAACAACGCGGCGGTGCCGCAGTGCGACGCCGCAAGGTAAATGAAACCGGCGCGGCGCGAGCTTTCCTCTTCGTCGCGCGAGGCCACCAGAAAGAATGAAGAAAGGGCCATCATCTCCCAGCAAAAAAGGAAGAATAACCCGTCCGCGGCCATAAAAACGGCGAGCATCGAAGCGACGAGCATGTTAAAAAAGAACCACTGCCTGCCGCAGGACTCGGAGTTCCTTTCCCTGCGCAGATAGCCCCATCCATAGAGAGCCGCCAGCGCGGAGAGCAGAAGCACCGGCACGAGAAAGAAAGCGGAGAGCTTGTCGAGCACCAGGAACAGCCGCAGACCTCCGGCCGCCGGCCAGAGCAGGTCAAAAGACATTTCTTGCCCGGAAAAAAATACCCAAAAAACCGGGAACAAAGCCGCTAAACAGCTCGCGATACAGGCCGTGGCGCAGAGCGCCGCGGCAGTTGCAGGACGATTATTCAAAAACAGGGCGCAGAGCCCGCTTAATAAAAGCAGGAGCAAGGCCACAGCGATAAATACCATATCAGCTTTTACCTTTCTTCATATCCAGTATCGCCTCGGCCTTTTGCAACGCGGAAAATATCTCCTCCCGCGACCGTTGCCGCAGGACCGCATCCTTGAAATCCTTCTGCTGAAGGACAAAGGCCAGGCGGGATAACAATTGAAGATGCACGCGGGCCGTGGGGCTGACCAGCGTGAACAAAGCATGCACCGGTTTACCGTCCACCGCGCCAAAATCCACCGCTTTTTCCGGAAAGCAGAGCGCTATCGTGGAAGCGTGGATGTTCAAAACTATAGGGTTTCTCACGTGCGGGATGGCGATGCCGCCGCCGACGGCGGTGGAAGCCAGTTCCTCCCTTGCCAGAAGCACCTTGAAAAGAAACTCCCTGTCCGTTTTCTCCGGCAGACGCAGCAAACTCACTACCTCCTTCAAAACCTCCTGCTTATCATTGCCGCCTACACGGTAAAAAATCCCTCCCCTTTGTAACGCCTCCTCTAAAGAAGGCATCTTTTCCTCTCCGCCGGAAGAGGAGAATATTTCCGGGGAGACGTTGATACGCCGGTTATTGACCCACTCCAGCAGTTCAGCGCGGTCAAAGCGGTATTGATCAAGAATGCGGTAAGCGGGAATGGTCTTTTTGTTTATCCAGCGGTAGAGCGTTCTCTCGGAAACATTCAGGAGACGGGAGACCTCTTTAATGGTAAGCTGCATTTATAAACACTCCTTGAGATAAATTTACTCAGACATTATATGACATCGGTATAATAGTGTCAATATATGTCCAATAGGAAGTAGTGGGGAGACGGAGAGAAAGAAGCGGTGTGCTACATAATATCTGCGGCAGGAAGACCACCGACGCCTGTTCTGAGCCTGTCAAAGTATCGATCAGCGGAACTTCATATGTCGAGATTCATACTTCCCTGCCTGTATCCCTGAAGATCGAGAGTTATGTGACGGTATCCCGCCCGTTTCAGTATGGAGACGACGCTTTCCCTTTTCTTCAGAATGGTTTTGAAATAAGCCGGGTCGGTCTCGATGCGGCAGAGGCTGCCGTAATGTCTCAACCGCACTCCCGGCAACCCCATTCCGGCAAGCGCCTGTTCAGCCCTGTTTATGCGCTTGAGCAACCCGGAATCCAGCGGCGTACCGTAAGGCACACGGGAAGCCAAACAGGCCATCGCCGGCTTGTTCCATGTTGGCAGACCCATCCTGCGGCTTTCTTTCCGTATATCCTCCTTATCAAATCCGGCCTCCTGCAGGGGAGAGCGCACCCCGAACTCCTTCTTGGCCTTGCTGCCGGGACGGTAATCTTTTTTATCAGATAGGCTGCTTGCGTCTATTACGCAGGAGATGCCGCGCTTCTCCGCTATACAGCGCAGCGCGGAAAAGAGCGCGCGTTTGCAGTAATAACACCTGTCCGGTGGATTGGAGAAAAACTTCCCGTGCTTCATCTCCCGCGTCTTTATCACCAAGTGCTTTACTCCCAGCCGCGCTGTCATCGAGCGCGCGAAACGTAATTCCTCCGGCGGATAAGTCGGGGAATCCGCGGTGACCGCCAAGAGACGGTCTTTCAGCGCCTCGCCGGCTACGGCAGCCAGGAATACGCTGTCTACTCCCCCGGAATAAGCCAGCACGGCAGAGTACATTCTGGATAAAATGCGTTTTAATTTGAATAGATGAGCCAATGCACTTCCCCGATAATTCTATTGTCTTCTTAATGCTTCCAGCGCCAGTTCTTCACTTCCGGCAGATCGTCGCCGACTTTGTCTATGTAATAACGATGCTCGGTCAACTTGTCTTTCATCCTCTGTTTAAAATACCCGGCCTCCCCTGCCGGCATAGAGAGCCTGTCCACAACGTCCATCGCCAGATGGAACCTGTCCATCTGATTTAAAACTACCATATCGAAAGGTGTGGTAGTAGTTCCCTCCTCTTTATATCCGCGCACATGTATGTTATCGTGATTGGTGCGGCGGTAAGTAAGGCGGTGTATCAGCCAGGGGTAGCCGTGGAATGCGAAAATGACCGGTTTGTCCTCGGTGAACATAGCGTCGAAATCCTTGTCGCTTAACCCGTGCGGGTGCTCCGACGGCGGCAGCAGGGACATCAGGTCAACAACATTGACCACCCGCAGTTTTAATTTGGGAAAGTTCCTGCGCAGAATATCCACCGCGGCGAGCGTCTCCAGCGTGGGGACGTCCCCGGCGCAGGCGAGCACCGCGTCCGGTTCTCCTGAACGGTCGTTACTCGCCCATCCCCAGATACCGGCTCCGGCCGCGCAATGCTTTACCGCTTCCTCCATCTCCAAGTACTGCGGCGCGGGATGCTTGCCGGCGATTATCACGTTCACGTAATTCCGGCTGCGCAGGCAATGGTCGGCCACGGAAAGCAAAGTGTTGGCGTCCGGAGGCAGATAGACGCGGATCACCTCCGCCTTCTTGTTGACCACGTGGTCTATAAACCCCGGGTCCTGGTGTGAAAAACCGTTATGATCCTGCCTCCAGACGTGCGAAGTAAGCAGGTAATTCAAGGAAGCCACCGGATGTCTCCAGGGTATCCTGCGCGACACCTTTAGC
>JBAZDY010000128.1:0-3806 GCA_041654215.1 Candidatus Omnitrophota bacterium | reverse complement strand
TTAAGGATCCCGTTGACGTCCTGGCGCAGTTTCTCTATGTCGGCCCCGTGCCTGCCGATAATGATGCCCGGCCTGGCGGAATAAATGCGGATCTTGGTCTTCTCGGTAAGCCTCTCTATGACCACCCGCGATATGGCGGCGTGCTTGAATTTTTCCAATATGTATTTGCGCACCCGGAAATCATCGGCGATAAAACGCGCGTACTCCCTGGGCTTAGCGAACCATCTGCTCTGCCATGTCTTTATGTAACCGATTCGTAAAAGTGTCGGATGAACCTTCTGTCCCATGAAATTATTCTCCCGGTTTCAGATCAAGCTCTATGCGTATGTGCGAAGTCCTCTTGAGGATGGGTTCGGCCCTTCCGAACGCCGCCGCCTTGAACCTCTTCCACATCGGCCCGCAATTGCACTCGGCGCCGGAGACGTAAAGCTGGGAGGCGTTGAACCCCTTAATCCTTGCATTGGCTACCGCAGACCTGAGTATTTTTATAAGATATTCGTTAGCTCTTTTATTCACCGTCAAAAGAATGCTCTCCGCCTCGGATACGCTCCTGGACTTGATCAGCGCCAGCGTCTGCCGCACTTTGCGCGGGGCGAGCCTTAAGTATCTTCCTTCTGCCTTCGCTATCATCTTTATTCTGTCCTTCCTGATGCCTCTACCTATAAATACGGAACTGCTCCAACGGCCTTAGGTCTTCTCCACCGCTTTCTTGGCCTTTACGCCGCCGTGCTTTTTGAAGGTCCGGCTCGGCGCGAACTCGCCCATTTTATGCCCGACCATATTCTCGGTGACGAACACCGGGATGTGCCTGTGACCGTCGTAAACGGCGAATGTGAAACCGACGAATTCCGGCAAAACCGTGGATTTGCGGGACCAGGTCTTGATAGCCTGCCTCTGTCCGGCGCGCCTGGCTCTGTCAACTTTTTTGACCAGACTTTCCTCTACATACGGACCTTTCTTAAGCGAACGCGGCATTTTTATTTCCTTCTCTTAACGATGAATTTATTGGAATATCTTCCCGGTTTTCTGGTTTTGTACCCCTTGGTCGGTTTTCCCCAGGGAGTCACCGGATGAGGATTCCCCTGTCCGGATTTTCCTTCGCCGCCGCCGTGCGGGTGGTCGTGCGGATTCATCACCACGCCCCTGACCGTGGGTTTTACGCCCATCCATCTCGTGCGGCCTGCCTTGCCTATGACTATGGTATCATGCTCCACGTTGCTCAACTGACCGATGGAGGCGCGGCATTCCATGCTGAACATGCGGATCTCGCCGGACGGCATCTTGATCAAGACCGAATCGCCTTCTTTGGCGGTTATCTGCGCGCAGGTCCCGGCGCTGCGGACGATCTGCCCGCCTTTACCCCTGCTCAATTCTATGTTGTGGATCATGGTCCCCGAAGGTATATCCTTGAGACGCAGGCAATTCCCCGGCTTGGCCTCGGCCGCCGTTTCCCCGGCCGATATCACTGTATCGCCCTTGTGCAATCCCAGGGGGGCAAGGATATACCGCTTCCTTTTGTCGGGATACTCGACCAGCGCAAGCCTGGCGGTGCGGTTAGGATCATACTCTATTCCCAGCACTGTCGCAGGGACGTCCAAAATGTCCCTTTTGAAATCCACCTGCCGGTACATCCTTTTATGCCCGCCGCCAACATGCCTGACCGTTATCCTGCCGGCGTTGTTACGGCCTCCGCTTCTTTTCAAGGGGGATAAAAGAGACCTCTGCGGACCTTCCCTGGATATATCGCTGAAATCGTGGCCGGTCATCCATCTGCGCGGATGCGTCGTCGGTTTATATATTTTAGTGCCCATTCATCTTCCTCGTATTATGACTCTCTGCTCAATCAAACAGCTTCCAACTTCTGCCCCTGTTTCAAAGTAACTACCGCCTTCTTGGTGTCGGAAGTCCGGCCTTCCTGGCGCCGCACTCTTTTGATCTTTCCCTTGTAAACGAAGGTGTTGACGCCGGTGACCTTGACTTTATATATCTCCTCCACAGCCCGCCTGACCTGAAGTTTATTGGCGTTTATATCCACCAATAACAAATACTTATTCTGCGGCCCCAGGCGCGTGGACTTCTCGGTGCCGAGTATGGATTTTACAACTTGATGTGAGATCATTTGTTGAACCTCTCAAGCAATACGGTTAAAGCTCCTTTGGTGCAGACTATCGTCCTGTGCGACAATAGCTCGTAAGCGTTGGTGTCGCCGGCCCTGGAGACACGCAGGCCTGCTATGTTGCCGGCGGCCCTGGCCACGTTACCGTCCACTTTATCCACCAGAAGAAGGCATCGGTTATCCGGGGTTTTCCGGGACTGTTTCATCCCGAGCGCGGAAAGAACGCAAGCGACCTCCCTGGTCTTGCCGGCCGGGGCCTTTATATCCTCAAGCACTTTCACGGCGTTCTCCGAGACTTTAACGGAAAAAGCCTCTTTCAGGGCGCCGCGCTTGATCTTTGCAGGCAGAGAATACGAAAAATCCCTGGGATGCGGCCCGAAGACCACGCCGCCGTGGTACCACAAAGGATTACGGCTGGAACCAACCCTGGCGCGCCCGGTGCCTTTTTGTTTCCACGGTTTGCGTCCGCCGCCGGAAACCTCGCCGCGGGTCTTCGTGGAAGCTAGCCCCTTGCGCTGTCCTGCGCGCAGGTTCACGATGGCTTGATAAATCAAAGGAGTATTTAGTTTATCACTAATTACCTCTTTGTCAAGCTTTATGCTGTCTACTTCTTTGCCTTTTGCGTCTAAAACCGGTAATGTTATCATTTTCTCGACGGGATAATGCTTCTTGTTGTTTAGCTTTTCTTAGCCTTCTTCTTTTTTGCGCTGCGTATAAGCACCAGCCCGTTTTTAGGCCCGGGAACGGCGCCTGTGACCAGAATGACGTTGCTTTCAGCATCTACCGCGGCTACCTTCAGATTCTGAACGGTAACACGCGAGCTCCCCATGTGGCCGGGCATGTGATGACCTTTAATGACCCTGCCCGGAGTGGTGCTGGAGCCGATGGAACCTACGCGTCTGCGGGAAGTCGAGCCGTGTGTCATCGGGCCGCCCTTCCAATGCCATCTCTTCATGCCGCCCTGGAACCCCTTGCCGATGCTGACTCCGGTAACGTCCACGAAATCGCCTTCCTTGAAACAATCCGCCTTTATCTGATCTCCGGCCTTGAATTCAGTCCCTGCGTCGCGCGGTATCTCCCTGATATATCTATGCGCCGCCGTTCCGGCCTTCTTGAAAACTCCGAGCAGAGGCTTGTTGCTCTTGGATTCCTTGCTTTTTCCGAAAGCCACCTGCAAGCTCTTATCCTTCACGCAGAGTACCGGACAGGGGCCGGCCTCGACGGCCGTGACCGTGATCCTCGCGCCGTCGGCGTTGAATATCTGAGTCATCCCTATTTTCCTACCTAATATTCCACCCATCTTGACAAATCCCTTTTATTGTATAAAGCGGCGCCTCTTGCGCTGGAACAAGCGTGACGCGGCCGTTACTTTATCTCTACGTCGACGCCAGCCGGTAAATTCAGTTTTCTCAGAGAATCTATGGTCTTGGATGTCGGCTCGTAAATATCTATGAGCCGCTTGTGGGTAAAGAGGCCGAACTGCTCCCTGGCTTTTTTATCTATGACGGGAGAACAAAGGACGGTGTAAATTTCCCTCTTGGTAGGCAGCGGCACGGGACCGGAAATCTTCGCTCCCGTGCGCCTGACCGTATCCACTATCTCTTCGACTGTCTGATCCAGTAAGCGGTGGTCGTATGCTTTAAGTTTTATGCGTATTTTCTGATTCATCGGTTGTTCCGTTCAGTCTCCG
>JBAZDY010000127.1:0-3823 GCA_041654215.1 Candidatus Omnitrophota bacterium | reverse complement strand
GGGTTCGTGGATGGGCTGCTTCCGCCTCCCCGCTTTTCTCTCAGCCTCCAGTTCGGCTTCCAGCATCTCCAGTTCCACGATCCTGGCGTTGACCTCTGCGACCTTCTGCGGATCCCGGCACTTCCTGACCTTTTCGATCATACAGCCATACCGCATCCAGAACGTCATGGCATCGTTGATGGCATCCGTGACCATCCGGTCCCGCCTGAAGCACTTGGATTTAAAGCAGCCATACACCCGGCGGTCTATGTACAGCGTCACGGGCTTCACGTTGTCTCGTCTGGGCATCCTGACCTCCTGTCGGTCTGTTATTTGATATGGGGTTCCGGGTGGCCGGGGGCATGGGAAAGGGGGAAGGGCTCCTCCTGTACCCTTCCCCCGGTGGAACGGATAGTCTGCTACGAGTACCACTCAAAAAGCGACTCGCCCGCCTCTGAGTAGACATCCATGGAAACAACCCTTATTTCCTCGGGTTCAATCGCCGCCATGTTTCCGTTTTCCTGCAGGAATCCGTCGATTGCTTCAAGCGTCATTTCCATATCATCGGGAACGGTAATCGACTTCCTTTCCTCAATCACTATTGTGAAAATGGCCATAACCTACCCTTTCCGGGCTCCCGCCCATAATGCCAGCAATCCAGCCGTCAAGGCTACAATTTCCATCATGACGGCCGCCTCTTCCTGATATCCAGGTCATAACCGATTTCCCGCAACTCTGCCGCAAGGTCCGCGTATTCCGCCGGCTGGGCGGGAGCGGTCAGGCCGACGACCAGGCCATAATCAGCGGCAGCGTGCTGCCCAACGTGCTCGTACGATTGGCACAGATATCCCCCCACATCCGTTTTGATATCGGGAAACAGAGCGATCACGTCCCCGCTTTTCCCCCGCCATTTTCTGAAAATTACCCGTTCCATTGTCGCCCTCCCATCAATCCCCGTAATAAAACTGTCTCGCCCACGTTTCGAGCACGTCCCGGTCCGCGTCCCGCCACCCTGTCCAGGGCGTCCCCCAGTCCTGATGTTCAAGGCGGCAGCGGATCGGTTGCAGGTTTTCATCCAGCTCCCCGATGATCCGCAAGGCCGGACCGCCCGTTGACAGCAGGATCATAAACTCTTCCGGGGAGCTGTCGCCCGTGCCAGGCGAATACCATCCGGAGCGGACCTCGACGGACAGCGGTTCTTCGCGGATCCGGTCCTCCACGTTTTCCCGGTCCTCAAATTCGCCGGCCGTGTTGACGAGTTCCGACAATTCTACCCGCTCGTCTTCATCCAGGTCGGCGGGATCCGTGTCCCTTAACTCCTCCAGTCGTTCCCAGTCCATTTCCAGGGCCGCTACCTGTTCGCTAATGGTTTCCATCCACGCCCGTGCATTTTCCTCCGCATGGCTCAATTTTTCTTTCTTCATCCCCCGCACCTTGCCTTTCCGCCTGTCGGCTACTGTATAGTTATACTGTTACAAGTTATAGGACTGTGCGCCTTGCCTTTTTGCTTTTCTGATAACAGCATAATCCCCGCTTGACTTGAAATAAATCCCGAAATACTTCACGCCATTGTTCCCGTAAACCGTTACGCTCCGCCTTGTGCCGCCGAAGTTATCCCGCCACTCCCGCCCGAACCTACACAAGCCGAGAGATTGGCCTATCCACGTATGGGCGTCCTGTTTTTCCTCTGATACGTACAGAAAATACTTGTCCGGCGGGTCGTGCTTCCATTCCCACACCTCGCAGGCCGAACGGTCGTCATTGGTTACTACAACGGGCGGCACGGCATCCGCAGGAACAACCGTCCATCCGGATTTCTGGATATAGCGCTTGCTCCACTCCTCGTATTTTGCCAGCCTTTCCCGCGCCTCTTTGTATTCCTCTTCGCTCTGAAATTCGTACATTTCTATCCTCCTACAGACAAGCGATTATAACCAACCCCGCCACGATCCCCACGGCCACCACGGCGGCCCTCAGGACTTCCCCCAGCCACCCGCCGGCCCGCTCCCTGCCGAGATATGCCAGGCTTCGGGCGTAGCGGGCGGTCTGGTCGTGATTCCAGTCAACTGGTCTCATGGCAACACCTCGATATACAACGTGTTCAGATATCCCTCTTCCCTGCGAAACGGATCCGACAAATCGCCCGACGTGGACTTGACGAGCATCCGTTTGTCCCCCTTGTACGTGCAAAAGATCGGATTGAAATTTCCAATACATTCCGCCCGCAACACTCGCCGGATCGTTTTGATTACCTCGCCCGGTTCCCCGTATCGCTCGCCTTGCCGGCGCACGTCTATGCTATACCGTTTCCTCATGGCTCAATCCCTCCCCTCGGCCCTGGCAATCTTGACTCGCCGCTTAACCATTCGATATGCTCCCGGCCCGTTTTCCCGGTAGCACTTCAACTGTTGCCGCGCCTCTTTTCGGGTGTCTTCTGTGCATTCCGTCTCCCAGCCATACCCATAATTGCCTTGAATATGGTATTCATCAACTGTTTTGCGGATATACCTGCCCATCTTTCACCCCTCCTTTCCGGTCGCCTTGGCGATGATGGCGCGGGCCTCTTTGCAGACTTCTTCCAGGCTGTAAATTTGCCCGTCAGTCAGACCATGCCGCAACGTGTCATAGATTGTCCGAATCATCAGGCCAAGGTGCTCTTTCATTTCAGGAGCCGCCGATATCAGGCGGGCGTCTTCGATTGGCATAATTTGTAATGACGATTGAGGATGATATTCCACTCCCGGTTTCCATTCCTGGCGGATCAACAAAGCCCCTCCGCTGCTACTTGGCTGAATTTTCCACGGTCCCGGTGTGTGCTTCATCGCTCGTTCTCCTTTCCCGCTTATTTGCCCCCAGCCTACCAACCCCGCCCGCCCGTCGTCAAGACATTATTTCAGCCCTCCGCAACTATCCGCAATCCTTCAATAATCAGCAATCCCGCCCATTTCGCATTTTCTCGTTACTTTCACCAATCCCCCGCCAGCTTCCCAACTATCCGCAATCATTACTGTATTTATACCATATTGAGCAAAGCCAGGATTGACGCGGGTTGCAGCCACGCACAACATACTGTGCATCAAATGATGGAGAGCCGCACCATATGTTGTGCATCAAATGATGGAGAGAAACCGGGGATTTTCACCACCTGATCGGGGATTTTCACCACTTGGTAACAGGGGAGGGCAGGGGTGGATATACACCCCCACGCATCACGGGTGGATACTTTGTATCCAGTTAAATCTGACATAATGGATACTTTGTATCCAGTCATAAATAACATATACCTATTGCATCCCGTGACCACGTTCTCCATAATCTCGACTCAACACCATATCATGGAGATATTGTTACGCTTTCAGCGTGCTTGGCTAGTTTACGGATTATACGTTATCAGACGTAGCACCTCCAGCCGGATCAAAAAGCATGCTTGCCCGCCGGCCCCCGGCATACCCGGAATCGGAAAGTGGCGGCGGGTGGGTCCCCCTTACCCTTACCCTCTCCATAACCACCAATTTTTCCCGTGCCCCCCCGTGCCCCTTCCTTTTTCGTTCTCTGCGCACACGTTAAGTACCTGCCCGATTTTCTCGGGATATTTTGGACTTGACATCTTGTTACTTTTGGGGTAGGGGTCGGGGCATGGCAAAGGATGGTAGGAAGCCCAAGGACGCCGCGCTGACCCCGAACCTCGATAAGAAGGGCGGGTTGTCGAAGCGCGATCTGTTGAAAGCCCAGGTCGACAAGCGCAAGCAGGAACTCCGCGACGCCCGGAAGCAGGGGGCCGTGGACCGCCAGTTGCCCAGGGTGAAAGAGAAGGCTGGGTCGGATGAGGACCGCATGCTCGCCG
>JBAZDY010000126.1:0-3916 GCA_041654215.1 Candidatus Omnitrophota bacterium | reverse complement strand
TTGCGCATGGTGGTCGAAGAGAACGGCGGGACCGCGCATGTGTTGTCATCGCTGCCGGTCTCAGTGGCCGGAAAGACCGGGACCGCGCAGGCCCCGGGCGGCAGGTGCCACGCCTGGTTCTGCGGGTTCTTTCCTTACGACAACCCGCGTTACGTTATATGCTCCTTTCTTGAGAACGGCGGTTCCGGCTATCAGGCCTCGCTGATGAGCAAGGAAATAATTTCCGGGATGGCGGGGAAGGGGATGATCTAAAAAGATGAATCGTTCGGCCCGCCTCTTATTGTTCGTTTCTCTGCTGATTGCGCTCATGGGTATCGTTTCCATATACAGCGGCACGTTCCAGAAACAATCCGGCGTTTTCGAGGGGATATACCTGCGCCAGGCGCTCTGGGTCGCCATCGGGAGCGCCGCTTTTTTCTTATTTTCCAGGATGAATTATCGCCTGCTCTGGGACGTCACGTATTTTCTTTACGCCGGCATGATCTTCCTGCTTTTGCTGGTTTTTACGATGGGCATAATCAAACTCGGGGCGCAGCGCTGGCTGCGGCTCGGCCTGTTGAGTTTTCAGCCTTCGGAAGCGGCGAAACTGGTAATGACCGTGTTCCTCGCGAAATATTTCAGCGATAAGTCTGCGGACAGCATTTCTCCGGCGGCACAGCGGTTCGGTCCGGTGCGCGCCCTACTGGTCCCGTTGGCATTCGTGATGCTTCCGGCCGCGTTGATAATCGAACAGCCGGACTTGGGGAGCGGGATGCTTGTGCTGCTCCTGTTTATGAGCATGCTGTATCTTTCCGACATAAAACTGCGTTATCCGCTGGCGCTGAGCGCGGTGTTCCTAACGATGCTGCCCATAGGCTGGCATTTTCTGCACGGATACCAGAAGGACAGGATCATGGTGTTCCTTAATCCCAATATAGATCCTCTCGGCGCCGGGTATACGATCATTCAATCAAAGATAGCCGTGGGATCGGGCGGCCTCGCAGGCAAAGGCTGGCTTGCCGGGACGCAAAGCCAACTGCATTTCCTGCCGGAATCGCACACTGATTTCATCTTCGCCACCTTCGCAGAGGAGTGGGGGTTCGCGGGATGTTTCTTGCTTTTGTTCCTCTATTATTTGATCATCAAGGAAGGGTTGCGTATAGCCTCGCGGACGGGTGACTCCTTCGGCAGGCTGCTGGCCGCGGGCATTTCATTGATGCTTTTCATACAGGTCATGGTGAATATCGCGATGAATATGGGCCTGGCCCCGGTAGTGGGCGTGCCTCTGCCGTTGATGAGCTATGGCGGGACCTCGGTGCTGGTAACCTTCATTTCCCTCGGGATACTCGCCGCCATAAGCAGGGAGCGGAAGGCTTATTAGTGCGCTGTTATTTAGTATTCCGGGGACACAATACTTAATTCAAGCCCGGGAGCTTTATTGTGCACAAATGCGTGAGCGCGGAATATAGACAAAAAAGAAAACAAACAGAGATGCACCGCTTCGCGTCTTTTAGTATATACGCGCGGCTCAATATTCGATACTCGAATAACTGGAGACTTCGGCAATGATTAACGATAATCTGCTTGGCATTATGAAGCCGGCGAGGTACATCGGCGGGGAATGGAACTCAGCGGTGAAGAATTTCGAGGCGGCAGAAGTCAGGTTCGCGCTCGGTTTTCCCGATCTTTATGAAGTGGGGATGAGTAATCTCGGGATAAGGATACTTTACGGAGCGTTGAACGCGATGGAGGGGGTGGTATGCGAGCGTTTTTTTTCCCCCGCAGCGGATATGGAGAAGCTTATACGTTCCGGAGGGTGGAGTATGCGGTCGCTGGAGAACGGCAGGGAACTGGCTTCGTTCGATATGGTGGGTTTTTCCCTGGGATATGAATTGAATTATCCTGATGTCCTGAATATCCTGGATCTTTCCGGCATACCGCTGAAGGCGGCGGAGCGGGGAAACGGCGCGCCGCTGGTAATCGGCGGCGGGCCTTGCGCCGTGAATCCGGAGCCGGTGGCGGATTTCTTCGATCTTTTCATAATAGGCGAAGCGGAAGAGGCATTGCCTGAACTGCTCTCGCTTTACCGCGAGCACAGCCGCGATTATAAAGAGGGCCGCATAGCGCGCGCGGCCCTGCTGGAAAAACTGGCTTCGATAGAAGGCGTCTATGTCCCTTCGCTTTACGACGTCGGATATTCCGCCGAAGGGCGCATCGTTTCCTTTTCTCCCAAGACGCCGGCCGCGCCGGTGAGAATAAAAAAGCGTTTCGTCGGAGATCTCGATTCCTCTTTTTTTCCCCATGATTGGTTGGTGCCGTATATCCAGATCGTGCACGACAGGATCACCCTGGAGATAATGCGCGGCTGCCCCAATCGCTGCCGGTTCTGTCAGGCCAGGCAGCAATATTACCCGCTGCGTCTCCGCAGCGCAGGAAAAGTGAAAGAGCTGGCGGCCGGGCTTTACAAGAACACGGGGTACCACGAGATATCTTTCTCCGGGTTGTCTATAAGCGATTATCCCGGGATCGAAGAGCTCGCCTCTTCTTTAATGGCGGAATTCAAGGATAAATGCGTCGGCATTTCTCTCCCGTCCATCAAGCCCAAGGATTTCCTCGGCGAGCTCTCAAAGCTGATCGCCGCCATACGCAAGACCGGGCTCACTTTCGCTCCGGAGGCCGGGACTCGGCGTATGAGAGAAATGATCGGCAAGGATTTCGATGAAGATATTTTCAAGGAGGCTGTCCTGAAAGCGTACGCCGCCGGTTACCAGCACGTGAAATTATATTTTCTTATCGGTCTTCCCCGCGAGTCTTCGAATGACCTGGAAGGGATAAAAGAGCTTGCCGTAGCAGTTTCGGAACTCCGCCGAAAAATTTCCGGCAGGCCGGCCGAGGTCCATTTGAGCGTCAACACCTTAATTCCAAAGCCGCACACGCCGCTGCAATGGTTTCCCATGGCGTCTCTGGATTCGATGCTGGAGAAACAGGCTTACATCAGGCGCGCATTGGGGGGTAACCGCAGGATGAAAACGGTTTTCCATAGCCCGAAGTTGAGTCTGCTCGAAGGGGTCATTTCGCGCGGAGACCGCAGGCTCGGGAGGGTGATCGAGACGGTTTTTCGTTCAGGAGTCAGGTTCGACAACTGGAATGAGGAGGCATCCTGGGAGAAATGGAAGGCCGCATTCGCCGGCGCATCGCTTGAGACAGATTTCTATCTTAGCGGAAAGTCCACGCAAGATATACTTCCCTGGGATTTTATAGAAATCGGCGTCTCTAAAGAATCCCTCGCTCAAGAATTCAATAAAGTTGTTGCTATGGGAGAGGATGAATAGTATAATTCGTTATGAAACTCCGAGGGCTGATTCGCAATTATACGCAGGATTAGTCTCCGCAGTTCTTGGAGCGTAATTCTGGACCGCGAATCCGGCGGTTTCCTTGAGGCGTGGACGTTCCCGGGCGCACGGGTATAGGTATCCGGCGAGCGGTTGACAGCGCGCAGTCCGCAGACATGGTATCTTCTGCGCTCCTGTTCCCGATCGTTCCGTTCTATTCTCCGAGCAAAAGGAGGGATTAATGCTGTCAGGGCGGAAAAAAAGAGATTTATCTCTATTGTCGCGCGGTCTGAAATACAGGCTTAAGATTTCATTTTATCTGATTTTTCTTCTGCCGTTCCTTATCTCCGTTTATCTTCTTTCCAACTACGTCTTCCCTCGCGCCGGCCTTCCCGGAGAGTTGTTTGTGTCGTTGTCGATAAGCATGGTCATCGCCATTATAGGCTTCTTTTTGATAAAAGAAGTGTTCGACCGGGTTCTCACGATCGCGCTGGAGGCCAGACTTATAGCCGCCGGCGATATCAGCCGCAAGGTGGAGATTCAGCGCAGCGACGAGGTCGGAGATCTCGGTGAAGCCCTTAACCAGTTGACGCAGCGCATCCGCA
>JBAZDY010000125.1:0-3935 GCA_041654215.1 Candidatus Omnitrophota bacterium | reverse complement strand
ATTTTCATAAGACAGTGGAAAGGAACAAAGCCAAGGCCGCGGAGTATCATCTTAAAAGCATCTATAACGCCCAGAAAAGGTATAAACTGGATAACGGCGAGTACTTTGTCTGTTCCAACACCGAGGGCGTGGTCAAGGAAGAGGAGATAGGCAAGGCATT
This sequence comes from Candidatus Omnitrophota bacterium, assembly GCA_041654215.1. Classification (GTDB taxonomy): domain Bacteria; phylum Omnitrophota; class Gorgyraeia; order Gygaellales; family Profunditerraquicolaceae; genus Undivivens. Next base: position 3,775 of record JBAZDY010000125.1, on the reverse strand, counting down.
ATTCCCTAATTCAATAAATGCCGATGCTTACAGGAATATAGGCGATACGCTTTTTTCTTACGATATACAGGCCACGGAGGACGGAGGATATACGGTTACGGCGACGCGTAAATCCGGCATGTGCGCCGGCCGCACGGTTACGGTCACCGATGCCGGAGGGGTCCCCGACAAGGAGTGCCCGGTATGGAAATGAAGAAGAAGTTTCTTATATTGGCCGCGGTATTGCTGTTTCTCGCCGCCAGCCATCTCTACTCGAAGCATGCCGCTTACGCCAAGGATAAATACCTTAAGTACCTGCCACAGAACCAGTTTGTGGATATGGTCAGCAAGGACGTGAACAAGACCGTCTCGGAAGTCATCTGTTCTTATACCACTAATCTATTCAAGAAGGTCAAAGAATGCGAAGCCTGCATAAATGCCCAGGCAACATGCCCTGACTGTTGTTTGAACAACGCGAAGACGGCGATCGCCTGCACACCGGCCGCCGGGTCCCAATATAATTGTTCGGCTGCCCCTTTCAGCGCCTCAGATACCGCCGAAGGCTATTGCAGCGCTTACAAGAGCTGTATGTCGGGTTATACTTCTTCCCCCAATCTGTGTTCCGATCCGAGTTCTTTGAATTGTCACAAACGGGGATGCGGTTCCACGGAACCGGATGGAGAATGCGACGGCTACCTCTGCGACGAAAATAACCTTTCTCCGAAGACGCCGGCATGTTCCCCCGTCTCGGACAGCGGGCTGGCTAAATGTTCTTCGTACTCGCCTTACACCAGCATCACCAAAATCTGTACCGAGACCAACCCTAATACCGGACAGTGCGTAAAATACCGTTACAGGTATGTGGTGAATCCGCAGTATCAATCCTGTATCAATAAATGTAATACTTATGTCGATAACTACAGGAACTGCCGGCAGGCTGTGGAATGCTGCAAGAAGAATGCCTGCACCAGCGGATATTCGGCTAATTGCACACAGGCCGACTGCGAGACCAGAATCTCAAGCGCGGCCTGCGCCAATTATACCGCCGGCGACTGCGTGGCGCTGGAGAATCAGGTGCTCGAGTGCCTGGACGCCGCCGGGGACTGCCGGCAGTGTTTCAAGGATATAGATTCCGATTTCGCGTATAAATTCGTGGCCAAAAGCCGGGAAAAGGTAGTGGTCATCTGGCAGATATCCTCCACCCCCTTGATGACTCCGGCCGACGGCACCAAGACTTATTTCTATACCATGATCAAGGTGATAGACGATGAGAGCGGAGACGTCGCGCACCAGAGTTTCGTGAGCCAGAAGAACTTCAGCGAGGCATTCTCGGTGTTCGCGGCCACGAACGTCTCGGAAAAGACCGGCGATAATCCCGGTCTTGAAGCGGGCAGAAGATATCGCGTGAAACTATACTATTTCATTCCGGAAGTGGGAGAAGGCCTCAAGATAGAGGTTAATACGGTGCAGATGATAATAATCAGGATTAGAGAATAATAGCATCATCATCCTGCCCGCCGCCACGGTCCGGGATGTAAAAAAGGAGGTAGGTATGTGGTACAGAAAAGTTGTTGCCGTTATCGCGTTTTGCGTCCTGGCTTCGCCGGCTTTAGCCGAGAAGACCAGCATGACGGTCAATCCCGCGCCGATGACGGAACAGGTGTTGGGAACGACGGAGGCGAATTTGCCGCCGGCTAAATTCCCCAAGTTCGCCAATGAAGGGGACAACGCCGAATGCAAGGAATATCTGGAGGCCCAATATCCCGAAGGCTTGAGCCTGGCCCCGATCTGCACGGTCAGCAAACTCGGGGACGGGACAAAAGTGGGAGAATGCCAGGATTACATCCAGATCCCGGGAATGGAAAAAGTTAGCTTCGAAGTCCCGGAGGCCTATAGAAAGACCGCCACCGTATTGGTCACCTGGACGATAAGAGTGGAAGGTTTGGGCACTGAGGGCTATACCATATGGCCGCAGTTGTGTAACAGTTGGCATGGGACATCGGAGCAGTCGTTTCCCCAGGACGTGGTTAAGACCAGGCTTTACGTGAACAACACCCTGCTGGGGCAGGACGCGGTGATGACCATACCTGCGGGAAACAGCGTTACCCTTACCCAGGTACAGGACCCTACGCATACCGGTAGTTATCTGATCAAACCGAGCGATTTCGGCGGAGAACTCCCGGCGACCCTGGACATCCGGCTGAAATGGATAAATGAAACGTCCATGAAGATCGTCAGCCCGGCCAACATGCGCAGTATGCTCATTACGCTGACGCCCATTGGGGATATAAAGGAATAAGAGGCGTTTTTGGTAAAACCCGCCGGCCGCGGCCTGGCGCATGGCCGGCCGGCGGATTTTTTCCACACTCAGTCCCGGGGCCCCGCAGTTATTAGATCGAACCGGGTGATCTCGGCGGAGAACTCCCGGCGCGACCCGGACATCCGGCTGAAATGGATAAATGAAACGTCCATGAAGATCGTCAGTCCGGCCAACATGCGCAGCACACCGTTACGATTACGCCCATTGGGGATATAAAGGAATAAGGATAAGATGACGCTAAAGCCCCGGGAAAACAAAAGCTTTACTCTGATAGAAGTCCTGGTTTCCATTATTATAGCCGTGATCATCTTCGCCGCACTTTCCAAAGGCATGGTCGGAGGAGGGTTCCTGCTGAAACAGGTGGAAAATAAGTCCCGCGCCTGCGGAGTGACGGCGGCCAAGATGGAGGAGTATCTGGCCAAGGCGTATTCTGCCCTGGAACCCGGGACATACAGCGGCGATCCCGTAGACTACGGCTCGAAACCGGTATTCAACTGGACGGTGAACGTAGATAAGAAATGGATGGGAGACGACCCCGACACCGTCGACCAGGAAGGAGTTCCTTACAATCTGATAACCGTGAATTCTTCGTATGATGAGACCGACTACAAGAATATCTTTCATACCAAGAACGTTCGGTTCGTCAATATGGTGCCTTACCCTTATGTTCACGCGGAGATAAAGACTCTTTCTTCCTCCTTAAGCGTTCCCCCCAACAGTTACACCGAGATCTTCAGAATCAAGATAAATTACGAGGTGGCGAAAGATTTGATGATAATATATAATATCGCCATCAAAGTGAAGAATGCCGGCGGACTGGAAGCCGCCAATACCATATATACCAAGTGTTTCGTCGACTCAGAGGCCAAGGACATAGAGACGAGGACTCCCATCATAACGCAGCCTTTGATCAGCAATGTCGTGGGCGTCAACAACGTTCCGCCGGGGGAGCATAACGTTTCCGTGCAGTGGTATAAAGACACCGGCGCCGGGGATATCTCTTTGAAGGAGATCAACGTCATCGTGGTGGCGTTCGAGCACAAACAGTCATGAAGAGGAAGAAGAGCAAAGAAGCTTTTACGATAATAGAACTGCTCCTCGGAGTAGTCCTTGTCAGCGCCGTGATGATGATCATCGGCCTTGCGTTTATCTTCTTCAAAAAACAGATCGATGTCTACGCCGAGCGCCAGCATATCTATTCGCAGATCGCTTATACGCTGGAGGATATGAAATTGAGATTGATAAGCGCTACCTGGGTTGATGACGACTCCGTGTTCAACCCGCCGGCGTTCAGCGGTGAAGCGCAGGTAAATAACGAGATGTTCTTCCGCGGGCAGAAGGATATCTATAATGTCACCCCGGACGATCTGACCGACGACATCTGGTATAAATACGCGGTAGACCAGTCAACCGGGGACCTCGTGCTTTATACCTATAATTCCGGCAAGGCGCTGCAAAAACAGGAAGTGCTGGTGG
>JBAZDY010000124.1:0-4016 GCA_041654215.1 Candidatus Omnitrophota bacterium | reverse complement strand
ATCAACGCCGGGAATTGCATCCCGGCCATATTGGGGACGACCATGCAGGAGGCTTTCAGCGACCTGCGTGTCTGCGGGATATGCGCCGCCGTCTGGAAAGAGGGTTTGCGGGCGGTTCTGAAAGCGGGGCTCAGGCCGGAATCCTTGCCGGGTTTTCCGGCGGAACGCGTCTTCGGCCTGGCGGCTATGCCTTTAGAACAGGCCGCCGGAGTTTTTCACGGGATAATGTCCGGATTGAGCGGCGAGCCGCTTTACGGCTCGATATTGCAGAGCATCAAAAAAGGCAGGCCTTCCGAGATCGATTATTTTAACGGAGAATTCGTGCGTATCGCCGTTGCTGCGGGAGAAAAGGCCGGGTTGAACGAGCTGCTGGTGCGGATGGTGCACGACGTAGAACGCAGCGGCAGGTTTTTCCGGAAAGAAGAACTTCTGCGTTCGACGGCCAGTTTTCTGGATTAAGGAGAATTATGGTAAACACCCCTTTCCCAAAACTGAAACTCACCGTTATCAACCTATACGGAGAGTGTTATCACGGTTATAAACCGGGAGACGAGATAATTCTTGAGGATTTTACGCATCCTCCGGAGCATTTCTGTCTGGGACTGGCGCACGTGCTGTTCCCGATAATATACTCCTTGAGCTTCGGGGCGAAGTTTCCTTTCAGGGACAATCAGCGTTCCCTTCAGATGACCTGCCCGGACGGCGGCAAACTGGAATTCAAGGTTGAGATAATGGATAAGACCGGAGCGGTAGAAAACGTTTCCAAAGATCCGGCTTATTCCGGCCCCGCGCCCAAGAAAATGGCCATAGAGGTCGTCAAGGCCAAGGGTAAATGCGCCTATGGGTATAAAGTGGGGGATAAATTCGAGACCATCGGTCTAAAATGCATCCCGGGTTTCTGCGGAGCCGCTTTTCACACCGCTTTCCCGGCGCTCTTCGCGCTCAATTTCGGCGCTAAATTCTTTTTTATGGACGACCCGGACGGGATAGACACGGTCACCTGTCCGGACGGCGGCAATATCGTCTTTAAGGTCTCCCGTTCGCGGGAAAAGAAAGAGAACGATTCGGAATGAAGAACAGGCGCAGGGTGGTTATAACCGGAATCGGCGTGATCTCGCCGAACGGCATAGGCAAGGAGGCGGTTTGGAAGGCGATGTCCGGCGGCAAGTCGGCGGTTAGGCTGGTGGACGAATTCGACGTCTCTATCTTCAACACTAGGATAGCTGCGCAGGTCAGGGATTTCGATCCGTTCAAGCTCGGATTGAGCCACAGCGACGCGGTGCGTATGGACAGATACGTGCAGTTCGCGGTTGTAGCGGCAGATATGGCGGTCAGGGACAGCGGGCTGGATTTGTCTTCGCAGGACCCCGAGCGCTGCGGCGTCTGTCTCGCCAACGCCATCTGCGGCACCAAATATATGGAAGAGGAATTCGCGCTCGTCACCGACAACGGCAGGAAGCCGATAAACCCTTTGCTCGTCAGGCCGGATCTTTACGATGCCGCCATGTTCAATACTCCGTCGATAGAATTATCATGCAAATACGGCCTTAAAGGCGTCTGCAATACATTGTCCACCGGCTGTACCGCCGGCACCGATTCTCTGGGGTTCGCCCTGGAGAGCATACAGGACGGGGAACATGATATCATGCTGGCCGGCGCGGCAGAGGCGCCGATCACTCCGGTTACTTTCGGCTCTTTCGACGTGGTGAACGTGCTTTCGGCAAGGAACGACGTCCCGGAAAAAGCGAGCCGTCCGTTCGACGCCAAACGCGACGGGTTTGTTCTTTCCGAAGGGGCGGGTATCCTGATACTGGAAGAGATGGAGCACGCTTTGAAAAGGAACGCGCGTATCTACGCCGAGGTCGCCGGTTTCGGCACCAGCTGCAACGCCTTTCATATGACAGACCTGCCTGCCGACGGGACCGCCATGGCCAATTGCATACGGCTGGCTTTGCAGGACGCCGGGGTCGGCCCGCGCGGCGTCTGCTATATAAACGCGCACGGCTCTTCCACCAGGATGAACGACATATTCGAGACCAGCGCCTACAAGATGATCTTCGGGGATTACGCCTATAAGCTTCCCATGAGCTCTTTCAAATCCATGATCGGGCATCCTCTTGCCGCCGCCAACGCCATAGAACTGGCGGTCTGTTCCATGATTTTCGAGAAGGATATCCTGCCTCCCACGATCAACCAGGAGGAGAGAGATCCTCTTTGCGACCTGGATTATATCCCCAACCAGGCGCGCCGGAAAAAGGTTGACGTGATACTTAAGACCAGCAGCGGTTTCTCCGGAATACATTCGTCGCTGGTCTTACGGAGGTTCGAAGAATAGATGAAAGCCATAGCGGTCACGGGTATAGGAGTGGTCACGCCTTCCGGGATAGGAAGAAGGCAGTTCTGGGCGAATATAAAGGCGGGGAGGTCTTTCGTAAGAGAAATAACGCGTTTCGATGCCTCCAAGTACCCCTCGCGTATCGCCGGACAGATAGACGATCTGGATAAATATAGCCGTGTGTCGGAGCGCCTGCTGAAAAAAATAGACGCGTTTTCCCACATGGCCCTGGTGGCGTCGGAATTGGCTTTGCAGGAAGCCGGCATAGACATAAAGAAAGAGAACCCGGAGAGAGTGGGGATATTCCTGGGCAACGCCATCGGAGGCTGGCTTTACGCCGAAACGGAGCTAAGGGACCTCTACATGGAAGGGAGAGAAGGAGTTTCTCCTTACATGGCTTCCGCGTGGTTCCCGGCCGCCCCGCAGGGGCAGGTCTCCATTTACTACGGGATAAAGGGGTTCAGCAAGACGGTAGTGGCGGACAGGGCCGGTTCCCTGATGGCGGTGGGATACGCCAGGAAGACCCTCTTGAAAGAAAAGCTTGACCTGATTCTGGCCGGCGGGATGGAGGCCCCGGTGACGCCTTACGCCTTGCTCTGCTGTAATACTTACGGAGGGCTATGCACGGAGAACTCCGATCCAGCCGCCGCATACCGGCCTTTTGATAAAAGCAGGGCGGGTTTCGTGGTAGGCGAGGGCGCGGCAATTATGGTTATGGAGGATCTCGAGCGCGCCAAAGGCAGGGGCGCAGCATTAATGGGAAAAATAACCGGTTACGGCACCAGTTGCGACGGGGTGGACAGGATCAACCCTGATATATCCGGCCGGCAGCTGGCACGTGCCATAAAAACAGCGCTCGATGAGGCGGGCATCGCTTCGGAAGACATAGATTACATAAGCTTAGACGGTATGGCCGACGACGTCTGGGATCAGGGCGAAGCGGAGGCCATAAAAATGGTGTTCGGCGAACAGGCCGGGGACGTCCCTGTTAGCTGTCCGAAATCGATGTTCGGCAACCTGCTGGGCGCGTCGGGGGCGCTGGACGTGATCATCGCCTTGCTTGCCATGGAGCATTCGCTGATTCCGCCGACGCTCAATTTACGCGATCCGGATCCCGCGTGGCTGAACTACGTAAAAGATAAAGCGCTGGAGAGAAGAGTGGATAAGGCCCTTGTCATTTCCCGCGGCAGGGGCGGCATAAATTCCGCCCTCGTGGTCGAGAAAGCGTAATAATATACGCATTGTGAAGATAAGGAGGATTTGCCGTGAAAATAATGTTCGTAATGCCTAAAGTTGGGGCCTGGGCCACCCACGGAAAACATCTCGGGCCGAATCAGCTTTACGCGCACTGGGCCGCCTATGTCAGAGAAAAAGGATATTCCGACCTGGAAGTGCTGGATTGCCGGGCTCTGGAGATAGATACACCGGAGATGCTGGAGAGCATCAAAAAAAGCAATCCCGACCTGGTCGTCATGGGTGATATGCTGCATTCTTACGGCGGATACGGGATTATCGCCCATTTCAACGACACGGCGAGGTTGATCAAGGAGGAACTGCCTGAAGTAAAAATAGTCTTCGGAGGATTATGGTATTCCGCCATGCCGGTCCCGACGCTGGAAGACAATCCGGCCGTGGATTTCGTGGTCATGGGGGAAGAAGAGTCGTTCTGCGATCTTATCGA
>JBAZDY010000123.1:0-4055 GCA_041654215.1 Candidatus Omnitrophota bacterium | reverse complement strand
GCAAGATTTCAGCTTTAATCCCGGCAGTTACGGCCCGGATGTCCAGACGCAGGTATTCACTGCCTTTGGCGGCGCTAATTATGCGCAGGTCCAGCCGATGATAGGCGCGGCAATGAACGGCGGGATAACTCATATTGACCTTAATCCGGGTAATGAATACGGCGCTACCAGCCTGGAAATCAACGGCAGCAGCGCCGTGATCGCCACTCCTTCCTTTATCAGCAATAGTGTGAGCGCCGCCCAGGGCAATGCCGATACTTTTTCCGCTTATTGTCAGATAACCGCCGCGCATGAGACGACAGAAGCCGAAACAGGCAGTCATATGGATGGTCTGGCCGCTGAAGCACAGACAGCCGCGAACTTGCTCTCTACCAAATCAATAACGTCAGCCAGTTTGATCCTATGGTACAAGACTCTCTATGAAGGTGATGAACAGGAAACAATGTATTCTTACTATACGTCTATGCAGAATCTTTCAGATAGGATTTTCGGGGTGAGGGAGAAGGTTTTACAATACAAAGACCCGATAAGTCTGACTGGTGAAGAGAAACAGTTTGTAGATGATAGTAATACGATGTTAAACGATTGCCTTATGGAATCAGAAGTCGCGTTGAAAGAACTCATTCTTTCCAAGTCGATTACACCTTTTGAAGAAGTTAAGTTTTCTCTTGAAATGACCTCTAAATATAACAGACTGGGGCAGGATTCCCATGGATGGCTGGAACACGCGATAAATATAACTACAGAAGCCGGCTTATTAGAAGATGCCTCTTTGTTAACGATAGACCAAAAACTGAACATTTGTTTGAATATTTATGCAGGGCTGAATAAATTAAGCGACACCCCCACACAGAAACAGATGGTGTGGTTAAATAAGGCGACAGCTATTCTTGATAATACTCCAGAGAATAGTTACGACCGGGAAGTCGCGGTTTGGGTTTATATAAACAGGGCTACTGTTGAATATGGGCTTGGTATGCGTGAAGAAGCGTATATCGACTTGGCAAAGGCCAAGGGGATGGATGATACTAATCTTTATGTATATACTACTAAAATGGATTTTCTGGGGACAGAAAATGATTGGGATGCGTTTCAGGAAGAGTTGAATGCTGTTATGAATAATCCCAAGTTAACCGAGGCTGATAAAGAATATGTCATCACCTCTTACGGAGAGGCTCTCATTGCTCATATGTATAACGTGTTGGGACAAGACGCTAAGAGTGCAATGGAGGCATTCGAAGATCAAAAGTGGTTTACATCTTATGTAGAATATGCCAAGGCACATAAAGAGACAGTTATCATCGATAATGAGAAGTATGATGCTTATACGAATTTCTGCCTGCTCCCCGATGGGAAGTGGTTCGTGGTTGTAGTCGGAGACAGGACTTGGGATATAAAAGCCACGGTAGAGGTTACGAATCCCTACACCAAGGAAATCGTTAATCTCAACGATCAGGAAGTCCTGGCAAATATGATTCTTATTGTTCCTGAGATTGACGGTAGAGGAGCCAGTTTTTATGTGGCTTTCACTAACACTGGTTTCATACTATTAGGAAATGCACCATCAGAAGAGGGGTCTCAAACAGAGCAAATATTGGGAACAGGAGGAGGTTCAGCTACTCATCACGGTGCTTCTTTCAATTTGCTACCTGGTGGTGTGCCAAAGACTGACGTTAAAGTAGAGGGTTCAGCAGATGTTAATGGAATAATGGGTCTTCCGGTAGATTTCAACGGAGACGGAGAAGGTAGTGCACTAGGAGTAGGTGGCCTAACAGCTCCCTCCGTTGGAATAGCAAATTTCGGGAAGGTTAACGCTACGGGAATAAAAGCGGGAGAGGTCTTTGCGAACAATAATGACCATTTTACCATGAGAGATAGCGATGTCGGTTCCTTTGTGGCTAAAGATAATGGGATAGTTGATATAAATAACGGTAATCAAATTGACAGGATTGACGCTCTGCGTAACGGAGAGCTCAACATAGAGAAGAATCCATACATCGGAACGATTAACGCGCGGGAAAATGGCAGGGTAAATATTAGCGATAACGCGCGAATCGACGGTATCAACGCGATAGATAACCAGAATGTTTTAATCGCCAGGAACGGTTTCATAGGCGGCATCGCCGCTTTGCGCAACGGTAACGTGGAGATCAGCAGGAACGAGAGAATTGATTATATTAGCGCCATCGAGAACAGGAATGTTCTTGTTACGGAGAATGTTTCTATCGGCGATATTTTTGCTGAACGCAACGATAACGTGGAGATCAGCGAGAACGAAAGAATTGATCACATCAGCGCCATCGAGAACGGGAATGTTCTTGTCACGGAGAATGTCTCTATTGGCGATATTTTTGCAGAGCGCAATGACAACGTGGAGATCAGCAAGAACGAGAGAATTGATTATATCAGCGCCATTGCGAACAAGAACGTCTTTATCACGGAGAACGATTCTATAGGCAATATCTTGGCAGAGCGTAATGACAACGTAACGATCAGCAAGAACGGAAGAATTGACTACCTCAGCGCCATCGGGAACAAGAATGTCGTTATCACGGAGAACGGTTTTATCGGTAATATTGTCGCAACAAATAACGGGACGGTGAGGATCAACGATAACGGCTGGATCGGCAGTATCACCGCCGCTTACAATGGCCTGTTGTTCATATTCAATAACGAGTATATCGGTCAGGTCTTGGCGGAATATAACGGTGAAGTCTATATTTACGGTAACCAGATCGGCAGCTTGACCGCGGATAACAACGGCAGCATCAGCATTTTTAATAATACGATCGGCACCCTGAACTTGTATGACAATGGGGCGGAAACGGTCTACAACAACAGTATCGGGGCTAATCTTAGCGCCTCCGGACTGAGCGTGGATATCACGACGCAAGGGAATATCCTGTTTGAGGGAGTAAACGATGGTTTTATCCAGCGTATAATAGATACTTTATTGATAGGGGTTTTAAATCTTTCTACTTGGGGAGACCAGACTGGCGGGAGCGTGCACGCGTCTGCTAACGGCGCTGCGACAGGCGCCCTATTATCGGGCAGCGGACAGGGGAATAGCGCTGCTGTGAACGCGGTAATGGAGGCAATAGAGTTTACTATAAAAGATAGCGCGGCCGTCCTCGGTCAATACGGGAATAGAGGTTCAGTTAGCGCTCAAGAGGGAGCAGTAAGCGCTACCGGCAAACGCGGAGAAGGCGGAGACATTTCATACTCGGGCACCGCGCGGGCAGGTTTTGCGGAGTTAGGGCGAGAGATAACCGCTGCGGCGCAAAGTGCCTATGAGAAGGCGGGCGAAACGGTCAAAGAGATCTCGGGCAGTAAGTTCAGCCCGGTAGAGGTCAAGGACGAGCAGTCGCAGGAGACCAACAATCCGCTGATGCGCGCGCAGGAAGTGATCAACGCGCAGAATAAAATGGCGGATGCGTTCGATAGATTACAGGAAGTCAGCGCAACGGCGAAATCCGCCGTTGATTTGCCGTATAATCCCGCGGAAGCAGTAAGCGGCGGCGCAGGCAGATCCGGCGCCGACGGCAGTGGGAATCCTTCCATAAAAGGTTCGAATACCATAATAAATCAATATCCCGGTTTGACCGGCGGTATTTTAAATTCCAATAGAGCGGTAAGCGAATGGGCAGAAGGATCTTTAAGCGGCCGCGGCCCGCCTGAAGGGACACTTTCGCTCTTTTCTTCAATTATTTCTGCAAGCAAATCAGTTTTCTCCATCCCCGATTCAAGTAATCCCGACAGCAGCACAATCAAGGACACAATAGATTCATTAAACGGCATTATCGGTAAATTAACAGCCGATGGTTCCAGCGGAACGGTTTCGTCATCAATAAGCGGTGATTTCCGTGGCCAAGGGCCGGATGCTTCTTCCTACTTAGAAGCTCCGGCCCTTATTGTATCTTCCGGCGCATCAGATTTAACCAATACAAACAACGCACAGTCCACACAAACAAAAGGAGGCGAATCATGGGTATCCAGCATATTGTCATCTCAAACGACGGCATCACATTTCTTAGCTGCGGTGATGGTTTTGGCAG
>JBAZDY010000122.1:0-4134 GCA_041654215.1 Candidatus Omnitrophota bacterium | reverse complement strand
CACACTACCTTCCGGCTGTCGAGGAATAAAACCAAATAAGAATTGAAGAGTAGAACATAGCCGGATATGGGATAAAAATAGGGTCTCCAAGAACTCAAGGAAGCGGAGCCGAATATTTTTATCGAGTCTCCGCATATACTCCCGGCTTCGCCCACTGTTCTATCTCCCTGAACTCTATCTTATTCACTTATCACCCCAAACTGCCCGTTCCGGACGGATGGGACTTTCCCCGCCGCAAAGAATAACGGCCGAAGCTCCTTTTCCCCCGGCGGCAAAAACATTTGCCAAGGGAACCCGTATTTGCTATGATAATGCTCGTCTTAACTGATAATATCATAACACCGACCGCGGCGCCTTAAAATGAAAAATACCTCTCCCAGAATACTGGTCGTCTCCGGGGAAGCATCCGGAGACATGTACGCAGCCGAGCTTATCAAGGAGATCCGCAAACGTCTCCCTTCCTCTCATTTCTACGGACTGGGAGGAGAGAAGTCCAGGCTGGCCGGCATGGAAATCATCGCGGAAATGACCGCTCTCTCCGTAGTAGGCTTTGCGGAAGTATTGCAGAAACTGCACAAAATCAAAGCCGTCTTCGATAAAATCCTCTCTGTTTCCTCCTCCCTGCGCCCGGACGTCGCCATACTTATAGACTACCCCGGGTTCAATCTAAGACTGGCGGCTAAACTGAAAAAAATCGGTATCCCGGTCGTTTATTACGTCAGTCCGCAGATATGGGCGTGGGGAGCCGGCCGCATAAAAACCATCCGCCGTAACGTGGCAATGATGATAGTCCTGTTTAATTTTGAGGAAGAAATATACAAGAAAGCGGATGTGCCGGTCTTTTTCTCCGGGCATCCTCTGGCGGGAATGGTCAAAACCGACCCGGTCAGAAAAGCCGCCTTTATCCAGCATAACCGCATACGCGAAGAGCTTCCCATAGTCACGATCATGCCCGGATCGCGCCGGAAAGAAATCACAACCCTGCTTACCCCGATGCTCGAATCCTGCGCGATATTGAACGAAATGCTGGCCGGCAAAGTACAGTTCCTCCTGCTGCAGGCTCCCGGAATACCTTTCAAAATGTTTCAGGACCGCGTTTACTCTTATGGGCTGGATATAAAGATACTCTACGGATATAATTATGAAGCTCTCGAGACAAGCGATTTCGCCCTGGTAGCCTCCGGCACAGCCGCCCTCGAGGCGGCGATACTGGAAGTGCCTATGGCTATAATGTACAAACTATCATTCCTTACCTGGATGCTTTTGCGAATGATGCTGAAGATAAAATACGCGGGGATAGTGAACATAATCGCGGACAGGGAAATAGTGAAAGAATTCCTGCAATACGACATAAAACCGGAGCGCATTGCCGGATATGCCTACAATGTGCTTTCCGACCGAACCGCGGCCGCAGTGATAAAGAAAGAATTGCGCCGCATAAAGGAAAGTTTGGGATCTCAAGAAGCGGTGCCAAGAGCGGCGGAAGCGATCGCGGAACTTATAAATAAAAACCGGGGGATGAACGGTCTTAAAGAATAATCATGACAAAGCCCCCGCTGAATCAGTTATTCAGCGGGGGCTTTTTATTATCCTACCGGGAGCCGAAAAATAAACTATAAGGACAATTTCTCCGCGGCTGCCGCGACGCAATCGAAAAGAAGTAATGCCCGGTAACGGGAATGCCGCTCAGCTTTTGACTTCTCCTGCCGGGACAACGTTCACGAAAGTCCGCATTCTGCCGTGCGGCGTTTTCCTGCGGCTGAAGCTTACTTTCCCGGGGCAAAGAGCCATGATCGTGCCGATGCCTTTGGTATTCATCCCGGCTTTATAATGACTGAAGCCGCGCACAAGGATCTGCCCGGTCTTCACGCTCTCTCCTCCGGAAACTTTGGTGCCTCTGTCTTTCTTTGGTGTTGCTTTTCCTCCAGCCATGTTGCTTTCTCCTTTTATCTTGCTTTAGCCCAAAGGGCCCTCGCCAGACCCATCAATTCCGCTTTCTCCAGACGGACCCCGGCGCGGCACAATCCGTCCTCGCGGTTCTTCAATGACCAGACGACCTCCGCCCTGGTATAAAAAGGCTCGGCCTGTTCGGGAATTTGAAGCCATACCTCCAAACGGGAACTAACCGGCAAACTGCTGCGTGAAGTCAGACCTATACCGTTTGCGCTGATATCGAAGGTTTCACCGCTGCTTTCTTCGCTTGCCGTGGCCTCCAGAAACTTGAGAGGGAACCTCGCCTGCATCCGTTCAAAAACCCTCCTGTCGTCCATGGGGTTTCCTTTCTCCGTGGCTTTGACCTAATTGTATCAACTTATTTCATTTTAGCAAGTTTTATTTTACGAAATAAAACCGCTTGCAACAAATTGAGTTGCAGTTACTTGCGCCTGCAAGCCGTCTCCTTTCTTCTCTCACCGCCATTACAGACTTATATCACAAATAAATATCCGTCCCAAAATTATAAATATTGCAAACCTTAGACACACCGATACTTATAGAACTTAATAGGGGCAATGGGAAAGACATCCCCTGCGAACAGAAAACGGGAACATTCTCCTCGCCGCAAAAGACTGCTTTGTATTGTTCAACAGACCTCCACCCTTGCGCAGAATCTACCCCGGGTCCCAGGAAACGCGCTGCATCTTCATCTAATATTCCTATCGTGTCCCTTTCGCTGCGCCCTCCGTCCAGCGGGTCAAAAACCTCGGCTAAAACAGCCGGCTTTCCCATTAGAACAAAATCTCGAATAAGCTTATCATTCCCATCTCTCAACGCCCGGATAAGCTCTATATCGACGGATTGCCGGCCAAGAATATACACAACCATCCCGTCGATATCTTTTAATTCCTCTATTTTCCCTTGAGCATCCATCAACTCGATCAAAAAGATAAATCCGAGCATAGACTGCGGTTCTCTTCGCGTGCGCAAACGGGTAAAAATATTGATTATCGAAAACATCCTGTCCGCCATATAATACAGGCGGACAACGTTTTGTGTCAGAACAGGACTGATACAATTCAAAAGAAGCAACCGGATCATACCGATAAACGCCTCCGGCTGGTTGTATCCGGCGCGCTCTGAGAGATAGAGAAAATCTTTTATTATCCCCTCTTTCTCGGTTTCAGCGAGACTGAATTTACGGGCTATTTTTCCGGCAGCCGCATAATTATCAGGTGATAATGAAGAAAGAATATTAAGTCTGTGGCCGGGATAATCATGTTTAAAAGTGTCGATAGTGCTGTATAATGAAACAACAATGGAATTGTTTTCTCCGGGAACCGGCCGATTCTTCGCAAGCATTGCTCCGTCACGATACACAACGGAGTTAACCGGCAGATAGCGCAGGAAATTCAAATAATCCAGTAGAGTCCTGTTTTTGTTGTCCCCGGAAAGCGCCTCTTCCGGTAATATTATATGCGCCGGCCTGTGCTTATTGAATACGGCATAAACGATAAATATCCCATAGGCCTTGAATATACAATCGAATAATTCTCCTCCTGTCAAAAAGACGGTTATGGGCGTTTCAGCGAAACGCGGACATAATCTATCGGCGAAGCCCCGTATCGCATCGACATCCGCATGATAGATAATCCGGGGAATTCTCATACATTCGATTACGCAACCCCAGTCTTTTCCCCACGCGGCAAGAGCAGCTATCAATTCATCTTCCGCCGCACGGTGTGATTCTTTATAATCCGCAACGGTAAATACGCCTATTACCCCTCCTCGCCCGTTTCCTCCATCTGCCACAACCGTTCCGCCGTTAACAACCCGTGCCTTTATCATTTCCACGCAAGGCGCGATATCGTTAAGTATTACATCCCCTTCATTGCATTCTCCGCCGTCGCCCTTTTGCCCTTTTGCCACAAGTTTGAAACCGGGATGCGTTTCCTCTGTCTCAAACGCAACGGTTATGCCGAACTCCCGAGTAATAAAATCGACGTACGGACGGGATGATTCTTTTCCTGAACGGTTTGATTTTTCCTCGGCCATGGCCAGTAATATCTGCCTGTGTAAAACAAACTTCCCCTTCCTTTTTTCCAAGATTCCTTCCCTACTCCAGAACACGTTTAGAATCTTACCGGGAGTGTAGCGGGAATTTGTAAAAACCGATGCCGGGATCAACCTCTTCAGGAA
>JBAZDY010000121.1:0-4205 GCA_041654215.1 Candidatus Omnitrophota bacterium | reverse complement strand
TGGCCAAGTATTCACCTGTGTGTTACACCTTGGCCAATAGGAATAACACTTTGCCCCTGAGTGGAATTGGGCAAGTGTTCACTCGTGTGAAAGTATTCGCTTGTGCGTGATACCTTAGCTTATCGGATGGCTAAGTATTCGTTCGTGCGAAGATGAACGCACTTTGCTCTTGTGTGGAATTGAGCAAGTGTTCACTTGTGTGAAGCTTCGGGGAGGTCGCCGGAATAAGCAACCAGCCGAATAAACGCTGTGTACCGGCGAAGCATTGGCTTCGCCGGAAAATAGAAGGAGCCGCGGGCTTTAGCCCGAGGGGCTCCACTCAAACCGCAGAAATCCCCGGCCTTCAAGCCGGACTTGTCATTAGTTTGTCTAAGGATTACCCCGGGCTTCATTTTTGCACTGACGGAACCGAATGTATGCGGATTATCGAAGGGCATGCGGCGCGCCGGGAGGAAAGCTCACCCCGGCTCACAGTAAAACGGCCGGCGGCAAGGATGGGGCTTATTCCGGATTCAGACGTTCCGGATGGTGCTTGACGATGTCTGCGCGCACCATATAAATCACGTCCTCGGCTATGTTGGTGGCGTGGTCGCAGATGCGCTCCAGGTGGCGGGCGATCAAAAGCAAAGGTATGGCGCGCGGGGCGACCGAAGTGTCTTTGGCCATAAAATCTTCCATTAATTCCTTCTGGATTAGATTACGCAATCTGTCCGCCTCCCTGTCCATCATGATTATACCCGCGGCGGCATCGGCGTCTTTCTCCACGAACGCCAGAAGGGCCTCGGAGGTCATGCGCTTGGACAGCGCGGCAAGCTTGGGAATGTCCACCAGCGGTTTCAGAAGCGGTTTACCGGCAAGCTCGATTACTCTCTGGGCGATGTCCACGGCGAGATCGGCCATCCTTTCCAGATCGGTGGATATTTTCATCGACATGGCGATGAAACGCAAGTCAACCGCCATGGGCTGTTTGAGCGCCAGCAGATCGAGACAGCGTTCATCAAGCGCGTTCTCCAGTTCGTCTATGGCGCGGTCAGCGGCGACGACATCGCGGGCGGCGACGGCATTCAGTGTTTCCAGCGCCTCCAGCGAAGCGGAAATCGCCCTCTCCACCAACCTTCCCATTCTCAGCAGTTGTCTCTTGAGCTCATCCAGTTCCAGATCAAAATGTCTCTGCATATTCACGCATCCTTTCTTCCGGGGACACGGTACTTAATTCGGTTACGGTAACCAACGGAGTTCAACCTGTCTTTCCTCCTCAATTGGTCACACCAATCTTTCCTCCCCTCGATGGGGAGGATTAAGGAGGGGTGACAGTCAAAAAGGATGAAGCCGGGGGCGTAATATCGGTGAAACTGAAATAAAGTATCGCAACCGGAAAAAGATAACCGGCTATCCGAATCTTCCCGTGATATACGCTTCTGTCCTGGAGTCCCGCGGTTTTGTGAAGATATCCTGGGTCTTGCCGAACTCCACCATCTCCCCCAGCAGGAAGAAAGCGGTGTTGCCGGAGACCCTCGCCGCCTGCTGCATATTGTGAGTCACGATCACTATCGTATATTCCTGTTTAAGCTCCATCAACAGTTCTTCGATCCGGGCAGTTGAAATCGGGTCCAGGCTGGCGCAAGGCTCGTCGAAAAGTATGACTTCCGGCTCAACCGCCAGGCACCTGGCTATGCAAAGCCGCTGCTGCTGACCGCCGGAAAGCCTGAGCGCGCTGTCGTAAAGTCTGCCCTTGACCTCCTCCCACAAAGCGGCTTTCTTCAGAGATTCCACCACCTTTTCTTCCATAACCGACTTGTCGCGCATCCCGTTTATCTCCAGGCCGTATTTGATATTCTCAAAAATGCTTTTCGGAAAGGGGTTCGGCTTCTGAAAAACCATCCCCACCCTGCGCCTGATATCCACCACGTCCGTATCGGGGTCATGAATATCATCTCCGTCCAGAAATATTCTGCCCTCGAGCCGGCTCTTGGAGACCATATCGTTCATCCGGTTAAGCAGGCGGATAAAAGTGGACTTACCGCATCCCGACGGACCTATTATCGCGGTGACCTGGTTGCGGTATATCTCCAGGTTGACGTCCTTCAACGCCGGGCGGCTGCCGTAAAAGAAGTTTACCCCTTCCGCGCGCATCCTTATTTCTTTATCCATATATGCTCCTCTGTCTCTGGCGTATGAAAACCGCGGTCCCGGAAATCAGCAGCACCAGTATAAGCAAAACCAGCGCGCTGCCGTAGGCTATAACCGTTTGCTGGCGCGGATGCGTCCCTTCAGTCATCAGGGCGTAAATATGATAAGGCAGCGCCATGACTTCAGAAAACGGAGACTGCGGGTACCTCCGCGTATAAAAGGCCGCGGCGGTAAAAAGTATGGGGGCGGTCTCGCCCGCCGCCCTGCCGATGCTCAAGATCACGCCGGTCAATATACCCGGCAAGGCCTGCGGGATGACTATTTTTTTGATTGTCTGCCAGCGGGTAGCTCCTAAAGCGAAAGAAGCCTCCCTGAGAGAATTAGGCACGGCCATAAGCGCCTCCTGCGAAGCCGATATTATTCCCGGCAGAATAAGTATTCCCAAGGTCAGGCTCCCGGAAAGCACCGAAACCCCGAAACCAAAGAATTTCACGAACACCGCCAGGCCGAAAAGCCCGAAGACGACCGACGGCACGCCGGCGAGATTGTTTATGCCGATGCGAATGGCGTTAAGCGCCAGGCTGCCGGGCGTATATTCGCATAGATACACGGCACACGCCAGCCCCAGCGGTAAAGCGACCGTTACCGCCCCAAGGGTAAGGTAAAAAGTCCCCAACAGAGCCGGGAATATCCCGCCTTCGGTCATGGCGTTGCGCGGCCACTGGGTGAGGAAACCCCAGGTGAGGACTTTACTTCCCCCGGCAAAAACGAAGTAAACGATACTACCGAGGAACAGCAGCGTCGCGAGGATACAGCAGAACAACAGGAAGAACCCGGCTTTCTGCGCGGCCTGCTTGTTCCTGCAGTACCAGGCCGATACCGAAACGTTCCCGGCTCTCCGCGCGTACGTCCGCTCAAAAGGCTTCCGGAAGGCTCCCGGAACGCAAATCTTTCTTCTCATCTTTGTAATCCCAGCTTTAACCGGTATCTGCGGCTTAAGATCTCGGCGGCGATATTAAAAATGAAAGTAAGCGTGAAAAGCACCACGGCTATGGCGAAGAGCGCCTGGTAATGCGTGGTGCCCACGGCGGCCTCCCCCATCTCCGCGGCGATAGTGGACGTCAACGGCCTTACCGGCTGAAAAAAAGAATACGGGATTATAGCCGCCCCTCCGGAAACCATCAGTACCGTCATCGTTTCGCCCATCACCCTGCTGACACCGAGTATGGCGGCCGTGGATATACCTGAACCGGCAGCCGGCAGAACGACCTTAATTAAAGTCTCCCAGCGGGTGGCGCCGAGCGCCAGGGACGCCTCCCGGTAACTGGCAGGAACATAGCTCAGGGCATCCTCGGAAAGACTGCAGACAGTGGGGACCGCCATGATACCCAGGATGAGGCTGGCGGTAAAGGCGCAAAGCCCTGTAGGAATATGCAGCAGCCTCTGCAGGAACGGCGCGACCACCACCATCCCGAAAAAACCGAAAACTATGGAAGGGATGCCCGCCAGCAATTCCACCAGCGGTTTCAACACCGCCTTCTGGGTATTGCCGGCGATCTCGTTTATATAAAGGGCGCTGCCTATGCCCAAAGGAAGACAAACCAGCATCGCTCCCGCTGTAACCCATAACGAGCCGGCCAACAGCGACAGTATCCCGAACTCGGGGTCTTCGTGCGTGGGATACCATGCGGTACCGGAAAGAAAATCCCACAGGCTTACCTTGGAGAACAACGGCAGTCCTTCTTTAAAGAGTACCAGGGTTATTCCCGCCAGAAAGAACAAACAGGCAAAAGCCAGTATGCCGAAGACAGAGGCGTAAACGCTTTCTTTGGAGATTGAACTTTTCATAATATGCGGGGCGAAGAATGAAGGGAGAAGCGCGCTTCTCCCTTCATCTCCATTCTTTCATGCTGCCGCCTTCCGTGGCCCGGCTATCCGCCCAGCGGGATGTAACCCTCTTTTTCCACCAGAATCTGCCCTTGTTTGCTCATGATGAAATCGAGAAAGGATTTGCAATCGCCGTCAGGCTTGCCGTTCGTATACATGAATAACGGCCGGGAAAGCGCATAACGGTT
>JBAZDY010000120.1:0-4283 GCA_041654215.1 Candidatus Omnitrophota bacterium | reverse complement strand
CCGGGGTGAGCGAATCATACCCGCCATTCACCGCGGCGGAGGCCAGCGAAAGCCGCCCGCTTTTGTCATGCGCCGTCACAGCGAAGATATCCGTTCCGCCTTCGCGGCCTGAATGACCGAACAGAGAAACGATCCTGGAGCCGGAAGAAACTTCCCGCAGTATGAAACCGCGCAAATCTTCGATGCGCATACGCGGGATATCTCCCAGTTTAAGAATCCCGTTGTTCTGTATAGAGGCTCCGGAAGACATCATCCCTGCCCTCCCAGCAATGCTGCTGCGCCGGAAACCGCTCCGTCCAATGCCGCCGGCATGTATATACCCAAAAACAGCGATAGCAGAAGCAGGAGCAGCGCCGGAAGCAAAGACAGAAAAGATTTCTTCCCTTCCGGGATGGAGGGAACTCCGAAAGTCATGCGTATCCCGGTCCCGGTCATTCCGATGAAAATGACCCCCAGCAGAAAGAGATAGACGACTGGGAGCAAAAGATTACCGCCGGAGAACGCCGCTTTAAGGATGATCCATTCACTCAGGAACGCGCCGAAAGGAGGCATCCCGCAGATGGCCAGTATGCCGGTAAACCAAAGGATGCCGGCCCAGGGCATAACATGCGCTATCCCCCGCACGTCCGCTATCCTTTTGCTTCTAAAACCGGCCAGGATATTCCCCGCGCAAATGAACAGAGCTCCTTTAATGAAAGAATGATTGGCCGCCTGCAGCATTGAACCGTATGCCGTGCCCACGGCCACGGCGAAACAAAGTATACCCATGTGTTCGACGCTGGAATAAGCCAGCAGGCGTTTGTAATCCGACTGCCCGATGATAAAGACGGCGGCGACAGCCATGGAAAGGATCCCGAAAATAAGAAACAGTTCCCGGCAGAAGGATCCTATGCCGTTAGCCAGGCAAAGCTGGTAGAAACGCAGGACGGCCAGAAAAGCGCAGTTCAGCAGCGCGCCTGACAGCAGCGCAGAAGCCACCGAGGGGGCTTCGCTGTGCGCGTCGGGAAGCCAGGTATGCATTGGGGCCAGCCCCATTTTGGTGCCATACCCGACCAGGACAAAAATGAACCCGGCTTTCAGCCAAAGCGGATCGAGTCTGACTCCCGGGCCAAGCAGCCTGTCGATTGAGATCTCCGTCCCCGGGCTCTGTCCTGAAGCGGAAACCGCCAAAAACAGGTTGCCGAAGAGCGCCAGCGCTATGCCGACTGAACAGATCAAAAGATATTTCCAGGTGGCTTCCAGGGAACTCCGCTGCCTGTGAAAATAGATCAAAGGCGCGCTCACCAGCGTGGTGGCCTCCATGGATATCCATATCAAACCGAAATGCCTGCTCAGCGCCAGCAGGCTCATACAGGCGAGAAAAACGAGCAGACAGCCGGTAAAGGCCGCCTCAGGGGCATTATTGAACAACAGCCCTTCTTCTTTTTTCTCGCGCGGCCTGCTTTTTTCTCCTTTAAGATAGATCACGGCATAAAAAGAAGCGCAGAGGAACAACAGGCTGAAGACCGCCATGAAATAACGGCTGAGCGCGTCGAGGCCGAACCAGAGCCAGCGGTAATCCTCCCCTCCCGGGGGGAACAGGCATAGATAAAGAGAGAATGCCGCGTGCGCGCAAGCCACGGTAAAAAGAAGCCGGCGGCGAAGCCGGTCGCTCTTTATCACAAAAGCGGCGAGCCCTGCGGCGAAAGGCGCCAGAAAAAGAAAAATTGCCATTTATTCGCTCCTCTTCCCTTCCGGTAACCAGTCGGCCAGCCCGGAAAGACGGGAGGTATCCGTATGCTCGAACTCCCGGCTGATGTGAAAAACCGTTATCCCCATCACGAATATCCCGACGAAAACGTCGAGCAGCATACCGATCTCTACCAGCAGCGGCTGTTCCAGAAGCAGGGCGATGCCGAACAAATAAATACCGTTCTCCAGTATCAGGTACCCAATAACCTGGCTGAGCGCCTCCGCCCTGCTGATGATGATAAAAAAACCCGTCAGGGAGACCGAGAGCGCCACCGGCACGATGAAAGGCGAGGCGACGGCAAACGGTATGGGTAGTCTCGAACTAATGAAAAATGCCGTCCCCAGCGCGGCCACTCCGGACAGGATAGAGGTAGAGGCGCCGACGAAAGGCTTTTCTTCACGCCTGACATTCACCCTTTTTTGCGCGTAACGCAGAAACCACGGCAGTATTACCGCCTTGACCAGCAGGGTAACTGAAACGATGGCCACCAGAATACCTCCCGTTATCTTTCCCGGGAGGAACAGCGGGACCAGCCCGATTGCGGCTCCCTGATACGCGACGACCCTGATGCTCGCCGATATTCTCGTCGAACCCAGGGAGAAAAGATTAAGAAGAACCAGCAGCATCAATATACCGTCGAGCATCGTGCCCTCACTTTGCCAAAAAAATAAGCGCCACCACGGAAAGTGCCGCGGCGGCGGTCAGCATCTGCGGAACCTTCACCAGCCGCAAACGCGCCGCGCATGACTCCAGCACGCCGGTGAGCGCGGCCGTCAGCGCGATCGCTCCCAGGAATAAAGCGGCGTTTCCGAAGAAATCCGGTTTCATCCCGCAGGGAAATAGCAGCCCGGCTGGCAGCGACGCCAGTATCCAGAACTTCAACGCCGCGGCATACTCGAACATGGCAAGATCCGGTCCCCCGTGGTCGAGCGCCATCGCCTCGTGTATCATCGTCAGTTCCAGGTGCGTATTGGGATCATCGAACGGCACGCGGTAATTCTCGACCAGCAGTACGATGTAGAGAACAAAAACCACGACCACCAAAACAGGGGGAGACACCTGCCAGATCCTGCCTCCCGCCGTAAAAAGCATACCGTTGAGGGAAACGCTCCCGGAGGCAACGGACATCGCCGCCAGACACAAAAACAGTACCGCTTCAGAGAAAACCGAGAAATGCGCGTCGCGGCTGGCGCCCATATCCTCGAAACTGGAACCTGTATCAAGCGCGGCCAAAAGCATACAAAAACGCTGCGCGCCCAGAAGATAAACGACCAGCACCATGTCGCCGGGAAAGAACAAAACGGCAGGATACGCGCCGCAGGGGATGAATAATAACGCCGTGAGAATGAAAACCAGACCCGCCGGCGGAGCGAGACGAAAAAAAACCCCCGTCGTCCTGCTGTATACCGCGCCTTTGAGCAGCAGTTTACCGATATCGAAATACAGCTGTAAAAGAGGCGGCCCTTTCCTTCCGGCAAAGAAAGCCTTGACCCGGTTGATTACCCCGGACATCAGCGGCGCCGCCGTCAGCGCGATAATAACATTGAATAAAGGATAAAGATTATTCATCTGATCTTCCAAAACAACAGCGCCAACAGCGCAGCCATTATGTACATGATATAAATATGCAGACGGCCCTGCTGCAGCCAGCGCAGGCACGACAAGCTGACTTCAAGTTTCGCGGCAATACCGGAAAGAAGCGTCCGGAACACGCCTATCCGGCGGGAACAGTGTCCTTCATACTCTCCGGGAAAGAAAGTCGTTTTGGAAACCGCTGCGGGACTTTTCCTGGCGTTAAAAAAGGTGAATGTCCTGCTTAACGGGTAGAAAAAAGAGCCCGATGTGTATTGCATTCTCGCGTCCGCCGCCGCGTAAGCGCAATTCCAGGTTTCTCCGAAAGAAACCTTTCTTCTCCTCAACAGCAGGCGCCCGGCAGCCAGCGCCGCCGCGATCAAGGCGAAGACCCAGGCGGACGCGCAGCTGAGAGGCGCGAGCCTGTCGGCCAGCCCCGGCGCCGACGCGTTATCGATGGAAGCGAAAACCGCGGAGACCGCCCCGCAAAGAGAAAAAGACAATAAAGGCGCCGCGAAAGTCAGAAACAAACAGACGGCCGCCGCGGATATCATCGCCGCGCCCATTAACGCGCTGTATTCCTCCGGCCGGCCGGCACGGGAACGCGGTTTTCCGAGAAAGACAATCCCGGACAATCCCGTGAAACAGGCGAGGCTGAGGCATCCCGACAAAGACAATCCGGCGATGACCGCCGTTGAAGGCAGCAATAATCCGGACCCCTTCAACTGCAGCCCGCAGAACGCCGCAAGATATATGAGAAATTTGCCGGGGAATCCGTTCAATAACGGAACACCCGATGCCGCGGCCGCTCCCAGAAAAAACGAGGATGACGTCACCGGCAATGCCTTCGCGCAACCGCCGAGCGCGTCCGGGTCGCGGCTTCCGCAGGACCTGCCGGCGGCGCCGGCTGCCATGAACAACAAACCCTTGAAAAAAGCGTGATTGAAAAGATGCAGCAGGGCCCCGGACAGCGCCAGCA
>JBAZDY010000119.1:0-4334 GCA_041654215.1 Candidatus Omnitrophota bacterium | reverse complement strand
ATATTGTATTTGTCTTTGGACAGAAAATAATAGTGCATTCTTCAGAAGATAAGACGTGCCTTATCCGCACAATTGAAGATATAGACTTTAAAAAACTCAAATTATCAAGAGATCTCTGGTTGGATAGGGCTCGTTCTAAAGGCGGGAGACCGGTAAGCATGGCCGAAGTAAATAGCGAGATAATAGCGCAATTCAAAGGTAATCATATTCGGCATTTAGAT
Organism: Candidatus Omnitrophota bacterium; assembly: GCA_041654215.1. Lineage (GTDB taxonomy): Bacteria > Omnitrophota > Gorgyraeia > Gygaellales > Profunditerraquicolaceae > Undivivens. The sequence continues at coordinate 4,113 of JBAZDY010000119.1, read as the reverse complement.
GATAGTGAAAAAGCGGCAATGAGGCGCGCAGCGGAGCGTGTGAAGATATTTCTGAAAAAGACAGGGCGTGAAGACTGGATAAATGAGATGAATCAGTTGCTGGCCGATGACTTAGGGCATTTAAGGGCTGGTCCGTTCAGAAGCTTTTACGGAGCGGTAAGTAAGGTGTTCTATGGCAGGCGGTTGTATTTATACGCGGAGGAAAAGAAAAAAGATGGTTTGCTTGATGGCGAGCCGCTGCAGTTGGAATTGACGTTGCTGCATGAGATTGGAGCGATGGCGGAGCGTAGGCATGAAGAAAACCTGGAACTGGAAGAGGAATATGTGTTTAATATGGTGAAGTCGGACGGGCCGTATAGGTTGGATAAGCTTGGGGCGACGATAGGAGAAGCGATAAAGAAACGGCATTTAATGGATTTATTGAGAGAAATAATGAGTCCTGAGTTGGCGGAGGAGAAATCGGCAGTTGAAACCATGTTGAACGTAACGATGGATATAGTAAACCTGTTCAAAGAAGTGCCTGCGGAGCGCATCAAGGCGGCGGAAGTTGACGAACTGGAGAATGTGGAGATAGAGCGGGAGAAAATAATAGAACTGTTGATAGAAGGAAGTATTGCAATGGAAGGGTTTTTCGCGGGAGCGGCGACGCGTATGAGGAAGGGGCCGCTTTACGTGCTTGATCCGTGGGAAGTGGTGGAAGAGGTAATCAACGGCGATACAGGAGTGGAAGAAGAGATCCGCAAGCGTACAATGCTGGCATTGTCGCGGTGCGACCCAAGACTAAGGATGATGATAGCGGAGAAGTCGGAGATAGACGTAATGTTGGTGTCGGAGTTAGCCGAATACACACATAATAAGAGTAAAGATTTAAGCGATGCTCGGATACAGAACAATTTGAGTATGATAGTTTTGGATGAAGAATTGGTGGGCTTGAGCTTGAATGTAATCAAGGAGATTTCGGTCAGAGGGATAGGGTTGGGTCCAAGACAGCTTATGATGTTGCGGATAGCGATAGAGACGGTGCTGGAGGATGCGGGGAGAACAGAAGAGATAATAAAGCAGGCGTTAAAGAATTATCCTGTAGTCCTGCACGTGAACAGCCAGATAGAAGAGAACGTGAAAAAGGATTTGTTGAGAAATGATTTTTACGGATTCAGCCGAGATAGAGTAATAATCGTGCCGCAGCCGCAGCTGCCGGGGTGGTACATTGATGAAGAGGGAGAGATTAAGATTGATACGCGCAGCATGTGCGCGCCGTATAACCACGGGTGGGCGAGAATGCAGTTGGGATGGAGAGAGCAGGGATATACGCTGGGAGAGAACGGAGAGATTAAGACAGTTGAGGAATCGGTGATAGAAAGATTAAGGAAAGAGGGAGTGAAATATCTGGTATTGCATCGGATAAACGACAGCAATCGATTGTCCGAAAAAGGAGTATTGGATATAGACCTGATAGCGTTGAGCGTAAAGCGTATAGAAGAAGGGTACGGGATGACGGTAGAACTGGTTGGTAATCCGCTCGGGACGAAGGGTGGATTAGGGATGAGAATAGACGATCGTCCGGAGATGTTCTTGTTGGAGACATTGAACGCCAAGGATCCGGCGTTGGAGAAACGATTCAGCGATATGACGAAGGAAGCGAAGAGCAGTGGAAAGACGGGTTTGCCGTATAACGCGATGAGGCAGGTGGAAGGGATAGAGAGGACGGAAGAGCCGATGAAAGACGGATTACCGATATCATTGCGGATCAGGAACGGCAACAGGATATATTTGGAAGTCCCGGTAGGAGACGCGACACGAGTGAAAGGAATTAAGGTTAGGGCAGTGATGAGGACTAAGGATAGGTTTATTCAACAAGAGATAAACGGAGAATTAATCCATGATTTCAAAGAGCCTGGGCATACGCCTGACGCGTTGAGGTTCTTTGCGGGACAGGATAAAAACAGTAAGTTCGTGGAGTTGGCCGGTAGGTACAGAAGGCCGGACGGGGGAATAGAGGGTACGCCGGACGTGGTGAGGGGTATTCCGGAAGCGATGCGTGAAGAGCTGAATACTTGGGGCCAAGCTATAAATCTTGGGTTGGTAGTGATATCCGAGGGATCTATTCAAGCGGGCGGTATAGAGAAGTTGGATAACGCGGCCTATCAGAGGAGATTAATGGAGATCCTTGGCTTCGTGCAGCATTCGATAGCAGGCCCTCCGCTGGAAGTCGAGATAGTGGTGATGCCGATGATGGAAGAGATGCCGTTGATGTGGTATGACGGAAGTGGAGAGATATCGCGGGTGTACATGCAGGTATTGGCATTGAGCCAATATGTGCCTGTATCATACGCATTCTACGCAGGGCACCACGAGATGGTGGTGCACGTATATAAAGGTATAATAGATGAGAACGAGGCTGGGTATGAGTCGTTGGTGCAGATGACATATTACCCTGATTCCGTGAAGGAGATCAACGGATTCCTGAAAGGAGCCGGTTTTATCCGGACCCGGACGAGAAACGCGCTGCTGGATAACGTATTAAACAGGGTGACGGCAGAGGAGTGGGAATTGGAAGTAATCAGGCAGTTATTGAAAATGAAGCAGGAAGAGTTGTTTAACGAATGGGACAAAGCCGGAAAGAATGACGGGTTAAAGGAAGAATTCCTGAAACAGGTGAAAAGTATCAACGCGACGTATCCCGGTGGAGTGACAAGATACAGAGAGAACGCGCTCAAAGAGATCGAATCGTCCGGCAGAGGGGATAATACGTTTAAAGGATTAACGCCGCGGGTGCCGAAGGGCGTGGAACTGTCGGAGATAGACGACGAATATATGAGGCAGGAAGAAGCCGGAATGAGGGAAGCGAATCGTATATCGATAGTGCTGGTTGCGGGTGGTCTGGGAGAGCGGCTGGGATATCCCGGGATAAAGGTAGGGATTCCGGTGTCGCTGGTGACGATGGATACGTACCTGGACTGGTTCCTGAGGAACACCGTGGCGCTGCAGGAGAAGGCTAACCGTCTGAAGAAGGAGAATTACCGTATCCCGTTCGTGATAATGACGTCTCCCGACACGGACAGCAGTACCAAAGCGATGCTTGAGGAGCGCGGGTTCGAGCTGGAGGAAGAAAAGGATTACGGGCAGTACAGCCTGTACATCGGCAGCGATATAGACGTGACGATAGTACGTCAGGGGGCTGTGCCTGCGGTGAAGGACGTGGAAGGCAACTTCTGCCTGAAGAACAGATATGAATTAAAGGCCAAGCCGCACGGGCACGGGGACGTGCATATGCTGCTTGCGCATTATGGACTGGTGCATAAATGGGTAGAGGACGGCAGGACGCATACTGTATTCATCCAGGATACCAACGGTCAGGTATTCAACGCGGTGCCGGCTGGTCTGGGCGTGTCGCTTGAGAGAGGGTTTGATTTCAACTTCCTGACGGTGCCGAGAGAGGCTGGCGCGCAAGTAGGTGCGATAGCGGACCTGGTGAACAGTAAAGGGGAGGCGATAACTGCGAACGTTGAATACAACCATCTGGATCCTCTGTTGAGGGCGACGATCAACCCGCAGGGGGATATCGCCGATCCGGAGACCGGGAAATCGCCGTTCCCCGGCAACCTGAACGTATTCATAGTAAATAACGAAGTATATGAACGTGTATTGAATGATACCAAAGGAGTAATCGGAGAGTTCGTGAATCCTAAGTACGCGGACGATACACACACCTCATTCAGGTCTCCGACGCGGCTGGAAACGATGATGCAGGATTTGGCGAAGAAAATGAAAGAGGTAGGGTTCACGAATTTCAGTGAAAGGGACATATTCTCACCGGTGAAGAACAACCTGGAGACGGGGGAGGAGAATGCGAAGAAGAATCTGTATCCTGATGTTATGGCAACCGGGGAGAACGATCTGTACAAGTATTACCGGAAGCTGTTGAATAAGGCGGGTGTTGAGATAGAAGTGGAAGGGGAGAAGAGGGTAGTGCAGGGGATACCGTTCGGTCAGGGAGCGAAGGTGGTGCTGTCGCCGGCGTTCGGCAGGACGGTAAAAGAGGTCCTTGGCAAGGTCAAGGGAGGCAGGATCAGCGGAAGGTCGACGTTGTACCTTGAGGGAGAAGGAATCGAA
>JBAZDY010000118.1:0-4337 GCA_041654215.1 Candidatus Omnitrophota bacterium | reverse complement strand
GATATCGGATATATCCAAAAAAACCAGTTTACCGGGCAGTTTTGTCTGGTCGATAATCCTGACTTTCCCGTTTTTCCACTCTATAGACCTCATTTCTCCCCTTTTCTTTCTGCGGCGGACAAAGTCTCGCCGACGCTTTAGTGGCGGAAGTATCGTCAATCATCGGACGTCTTTCGATTCTAAGACTTAACCGTAACCGAGAACCGAAATTTCACCCCTGCACTACTCACTCCGTTCGAATGCAGGACAAGCGCAATCGAGAATTCCCATCGAATCAAATCTCGATTTTCGATTGTTCTGTGCGCTGTCTAAAAAACTTAATGAACAACGCACCACTCCCCTCCTAAGTCCTCCCCATTGAGGGGAGGAAAGACAGGTTGAACTCTATTGGTTATCGCAGCCGTTGCCGATATTAAGTATCCTGTCCCCGGAACTAACCTTACAACCTCATAAGCCTCGCCACCCAGCTTTTGGCTATTTTTATCGCCTTGGCAGGGCAGGTCTCGTGGCAGCAGAAACAAGAAATGCACTTCCCTTCTTCCACGCGGGGGTAACCGTCGATAAAACGCACGGCTTTCACGGGGCATATTTTAACGCACTCGCCGCAGCGCACGCAAAGAAGACGGTCGATCTTAGGCTTGAAGAAACGCATTATTCTCTGAAGCGGAGCGAGAAGAAAACCCGGAATGACGGCCGTAATGGATGTCGACGGCGGCCTGAAAGCCGGACCGCGCACAGCTTCAAGCGGTTCTCCCAAGACCTCTATAGCGCTCAAGTCGCAGTTCCCCAGCCCTTTTCGCGCGGCTGCCCTGTTGCTAAGTACGCCTTCCGGTTTTACCCCGACCATAAAGGCCAGCGCGCTGTCCAGCGCCACGCAATCCCTGCCGGCCAGAAGCACGCCCTGGCTGCGCAATCTACCGCTTGTTCCGGGACCGTCGCCTTCCATAGCCACAATGCCGTCTATAACTGTCAGTGCCGGCTTCACGCTGCCGTAAATGTCGGCGAGAACCTCGGCGAACTGCTCGGGACGGAAATAACGCCGATGCAGTTCTGTCTTATAAGGCCCGGAGACCAGGCCGTAGAGATTCTTCACCGCTCCGGAAAGGAACATCAGGGTGTGCGTCTTGAATTTCGGCACGTTCACCAGCGCGTCGCATTCGTCAAGCAGGGCGCTCAACGGCACTCCTTTTCGCATACGGTGTTTCTCGAAACGAACAAGCTCTACGCCCTCCTGTTCCGCCAGCAGCCACATCCCGGTCGCTTCGTAGACCCGCTCGACTCTTTCCTTCCCCAGGTTCATGGCGCTCGGCCCGTCTCCCAGCAGGACGCGGCAGTTTATCTTTTTCAACTGCCGGATCACCGCCCTGACCACTTCCGGGTGCGTAACTATACCGCTGGACGCCGGCACCGCCATCAACAGGTTCGGTTTCACCAGTACCTTGCTGCCCGGAGTTATAAAAACCCCGACGCCGCCTAAAAGCGCGAACGCTTTTTCCAAAGCCGCGGCCACTTCAGCGCTTTTATAAACGGCGCATTTGACCAAGGCGATCCTGCTCTTCTGCGCGGCGCGGTTTGGCATACCCTATCCTATAGAGAAAAAACTCTTCGCGTTGGTCGTGCTGGCCTCACAGACCTGTTCATATTCCACTCCCTTGACGGAAGCCACGGCCTCCGCGGCATAACGCACCCATGCCGGGACGTTCCGCCTTCCTCTCATCCCCTCGGGAGGCAAATAAGGGGCGTCGGTCTCCAACATCAATTTATCGAGCGGCACGGCCGCGGCGTATTCCCTTATATTGCCGGCCTTCTTATAAGTGATATTGCAGGTAAAAGAACAATAATAACCGCGCTCGAGACATTCGGAAAGAAAGGCGTGGTCGCCGGAAAAACAATGGACCACTGTTTTTAAGGGGGGATATTCTCGCAATATCCTCAGGGTATCCTCCTGCGCCTGACGGCAGTGCACCACCAGCGGGAGGTTGCGCTCAAGGGCTATTTCTATCTGGGCCCGGAAGATACGCTGCTGGTTGAGAACAGAAGAAAGGCTGCGGTAATAATCAAGGCCGGTCTCTCCAATTGCCGCCACTTTATCCGAACCGGCGAGCCTGGAAATCTCCTTGAGGTCTTCCTGCGCGACGGAGTCAGCCTCATGAGGGTGAATTCCTACGACGGCGAATACGCCCGGAAAACGCGCGGAAATTTCCAGGGCGCGGCGCGCTCCTTCCAAGCTGGAGGACACATTTATTATGTAGGCGACTCCGGATGACGCTGCCTCTACAACCACTGCTTCCCTGTCCGCGTCGAACTCGGGAAAATCAAGATGGCAATGAGTATCTATCAGCATTTATTCTCTTTAATGAATCTCCCCGGTCTTCAATCCGGGGATTTCTGCGGCTGAATTAAGTATCGTGTCCTCGGAATTGAGTTAAACCGCCTATTTCTTCTCTATCCGGGGAAACAAAGGCTGCCCCTTCTTCACCTCATCGCAAGAGAACTGCGCGATCACCGCTTCCGCGGTGCGCGGCATAAACGGGACAAGCTCGAAGGCGCACGATCGCAGGACTCCCGCAAGGACGGCGAGAAAGGCTTCTATCTCGGCCTTTTTCCCTTCCTTGGAAAGATTCCAGGGTTTTGTCTCTTCCACATATTTGTTCGCCATCCCGATCACCGTCCAGATACGTTCCAGCGCCGTGCTGAAATCGCAAACCTCCATCGCCGCCGCCGTATCTTCTTTTAAAGAGACGGCTTTGCTCATTATCTCTTTGCCGGCGCCGGGCGCGAGCGAGAAATCCGCCGGGATCCTGCCGGAACAGTATTTTTCAAGCATGGTAGCGGTGCGATGCACGAGATTGCCGAGATCGTTGGCCAGGTCGCCGTTGAACCTCTGGACGATGGATTCCTGCGAAAAATTACCGTCCAGCCCGAAAGGCACGTCTCGCAGTAAGAAATATTTGTAGGCGTCTATCCCGAACCGTTCGGATACTTCGACAGGCGAAACCACATTCCCTCTGGACTTGGACATCTTGGCGTCCTGCATCAACCACCAGCCGTGCGCGAATACGCAGCGCGGCGGCTCTATTCCAAGGGCGTGCAGGATAACGGGCCAGTAAACGGCGTGCTGGCGAAGGATGTCCTTGGCCATGAAATGCACGTCCGCCGGCCACCAGGAAGAGACGTAATTCCCCGAAGCGTCGAACTCTCCCACCGCGCTGATGTAATTAAGAAGGGCGTCGAACCATACGTAAGTCACGTGCGCGGGGGAGAAAGGCAGCGGGATTCCCCAGGCAAGCCTTTCCTTCGGCCTGGATATGCAAAGATCGCCGAGCTCGTTGCTGCGCAGAAAGCTCAAAGTCTCGTTACGTCTGCTCTCCGGCCGGATGAAAAGGGGATTGGCTTCGATGTGCTCCACCAGCCATTTCTGGTGCTTCTTCATTCTCAGGAAATAATTGTTCTCGGTTATCTTCTCCACCGGTCTTCCGCAGTCCGGGCAGAGGGAATCCCGCAGTTGTGACTCTACCCAGAAAGTCTCGCAAGGGGTGCAGTACCATCCTTGATACTGGGATTCGTATATCTCTCCTTTGGCGTAGAGTATCTCCAGCGCCCTCTGCACGGTCTTAACGTGCCTTTCTTCGGTGGTGCGTATGAAATCGTCGTAGGAAATGTCCAGCTTCCGCCACAGCTCGCGGAACTGCGCGGAGACCTTGTCTGCAAAGAGCTGCGGAGACAACCCAGCCTCGTCGGCCGCCTTCTGTATCTTCTGTCCGTGCTCGTCCGTACCGGTCAGGAAATGGACGTTATCTTCCCCCATCCGGGCCCGCTTGTAACGCGCAATGCAGTCGGCGGCGATAGTAGTGTATGAATGCCCGATATGCGGGGAGGCGTTGACGTAATATAAAGGTGTGGTCAGATAATACTTCTTTTGCATCATAGCTCTTTCTATACCGTTAAGCGGCTAAGGTAACGAAGCCCGTTGAGGGGCCGGAAAAATACCTTCGGCATTTTCGCACGAGCGAATACCGAACCTTCCAGTTGGTTCGGGTATAGCACGAGCGAATACCGAACCTTCCAGTTGGTTCGGGTATAGCACGGGCGAATACTTTCCCACAGGGGAACACTTGCCCAATTCCACACAAGGGCAAGGTGTAAGACACGAGTGAACACCTGGCTCTCCTTTAAGGCAGGGTGTTATTCCGATAGGTAAATCCGGCTTGAAAGCCGGGGATTTCTGCGGTTTGAGTGGAGCCCCTCGGGCTAAAGCCCGCGGCTCCTTCTATTTTCCGGCGAAGCCAATGCTTCGCCGGTACACAGCGTTTATTCGGCTGGTTGCTTATTCCGGC
>JBAZDY010000117.1:0-4361 GCA_041654215.1 Candidatus Omnitrophota bacterium | reverse complement strand
GAATTGCTCCGTTCGGTGGGAATGGAAAAGCGCGCGTCGCATTTTCCTTCTCAACTTTCCGGAGGGGAACAGCAGAGGGCGGCGGTCGCCAGAGCTTTGATAAACAGGCCGGAGTTCCTGTTGTGCGACGAGCCCACCGGTAACCTGGATTCTGTTTCCGGAGCGGAAGTCACCGATCTTTTGAAGAGGATAAACAGGGAGAGAGGCACTACCCTGGTTCTGGTGACCCATAACCAGGAACTCGCGCGCGTTGCCGGAGCGGTCTATTCGCTGAGGGACGGTCTGTTGCACGCAACAAAAGAGGCCCACGCTCCGCAGACCGCAGCCCATAGATGATCGCGGCTCGCGGCGGAGTCAACGCCGGATTTTTTTCAACTGCGTCCGCCGATTGTCGAACGGGGACTATTTCTTACACACGGGGTTAATCGAGGAAGAAACCCCGGGCTGAAGCTCGGGAGGATTCATTATTTGAATTTGGGAGGAAGTAATGAAAATCTACATCAACGGAAAGTTTTACGGGAGAGAAGACGCCAGAATATCCGTATTCGACCACGGTTTCCTCTACGGCGACGGGGTGTTCGAAGGCATTCGTTCTTATAACTGTCTGGTTTTCAAGCTTAAGGAGCATATCGACCGTTTATACGAATCAGCGCATACCATCATGCTTGACATCGGGATGACCAAACAGGAAATGATCAAGGCGGTGCTCGACACTTTGAAGGCCAATAAGCTTAAGGACTCTTATATCAGGCTGGTGGTCAGCCGCGGGACGGGAGATCTCGGCATGGACCCGCGCAAGTGCACGGGGAAACCGGCTGTGGTCATTATCGCCGACAAGATAACTCTTTACCCGGAAAAGCATTACAGGGAGGGGTTGACGATCGTCACCGTGCCTACGGTGCGCAATATGCCGGAAGCGTTGAATCCGCAGATCAAATCGCTGAATTACCTCAATAACATACTGGCCAAGATTGAAGCGGTGAACGCGGGCTGCGAAGAGGCGATCATGCTCGATGCCCTCGGGTTCGTGGCGGAGTGCACGGGAGACAACATATTCATCGTCAAGAACGGCGGTCTTTACACGCCGCCGCAGTGCATGGGCACCTTGCGCGGTATTACCAGGGATTCCGTGATAGAACTCGCCAGGAAAAACCGCATACCGGTGCACGAGCACGTGCTTACCAGGCATGAGGTTTATATCTCCGATGAATGTTTTCTGACCGGCACTGCCGCCGAGATCATCCCGGTGGTCAAGATAGACGGGCGCGTCATCGGCAGCGGCAAACCCGGCCCGACTACCAGGAAGCTGATCGGGAAATTCCATACTATCACCGCCAAAGACGGAGTGAGATACAGAATATAACGCCGCCCGGCGCGGGGGGAAGGACGTTTTATGCTTTGCGATATTTGCGGCAAAAACCAGGCGACGGTGCATCTGACCGAGATCGTGGACGACCAGATGAGCGAACTGCATCTTTGCGAGGAGTGCGCCAGGAACAAAAGCGCGCAGATGGAGCAGCAGTTTGGTTTGAGCGATATACTCGCCGGGATGGCGGATTTCGACAAGCCGCAGAAAGCGGCGGAGACCGTCTCTTTGAAATGTCCGAATTGCGGGTTGACCTACGCCGAATTCAAAAAAATAGGCAGGCTGGGATGCGGCGATTGTTATGCCGCCTTTCGCCAGTACCTGGCGCCTTTGCTGAAACGCATACACGGTTCGGTAAGGCATTCCGGTAAGTTTCCGGTCAACCAGGAGCAGAGAACGGAACAGCCGCGCGCCAAAAACGAATTGCAGGAACTGCGCCGCAGGCTTTTAAAGGCGGTGGAGCGGGAGGATTTCGAGGAAGCGGCCGGGCTGCGGGACAGGATAAGGGAAATGGAAGACAACCAGAAACGGCAGGCAACGGACGGCGGGGGCAATGAATCTTAGCGATCTTCTTAATCATACGAGCGAATGGCTGAAAGGGACCGGGGCTAATTCCGATATCGTCATCTCCAGCCGGGTCCGGCTGGCGCGTAATATCGACAAAATGCCTTTTCCCCACTGGGCGGGCAAGAAGCAGGCGGAGGCGGTGATCGAAAAAGCCAGGGCGTTGAAGGAAAACGTGGATTTTCTCAAGAGCACCTCGTTCCTCGGTATGTCCGAGCTCGACTCGGTGGATAAACAGTTCCTGGTAGAGCGGCATTTGATGTCCCACGAACTGAGCCAGAAGCCGAACAGCAAGGCGTTGATCGTGGAGAACAACGAAGTCCTTTCAGTAATGGTCAACGAGGAGGACCATCTGCGCATACAGGTGATGCAATCCGGCTTCAATCTAAAAGGCGCCTGGGACATAGTCAACGGTCTTGACGACGCGATATCCCGCGAGGTCCAATACGCTTTTTCCCGCGAGTGGGGATATCTGACCGCTTGCCCCACAAATGCCGGGACCGGGATGCGGGGCTCGGTGATGCTGCACCTGCCGGCTTTGGTAATGTTAAACCAGATAAACAGGGTGCTCGCCGCCATCGCCAAATTGAGTTTTACCACACGCGGTTTCTACGGCGAAGGCACGCAGGCCGCCGGTAATTTCTTCCAGATATCGAATCAGGTCTCCATGGGGCAGAGCGAGGAAGACCTTGTCGGCAACATAGACGGGTTGATCCGTCAGATCATCGAGCAGGAGGCCCAAGCCAGAGAGGCGCTGCTCGCCAGAGAAAAGGCGATGCTGGAGGACAGGGTGCACCGAAGTTTCGGGATACTGCGCAACGCCCACATCATTTCCAGCAAGGAGACGATAGAACTGCTTTCCATGCTCAGGCTGGGTTGCGAACTGGGTATGATCGGGGACTTGAACCGCAGCGTCCTCAACGAACTTTTTATATTGATACAGCCCGCGCATTTGCAAAAGCTGGAGAACAAAAAGCTTTCACCTGAGGATAGAGACGTCAAGCGCGCGGAGATCATCAGGGGAAAATTGAACGCCGTGTAGAAGACGCCCCCTCGCGGAGGGGGCTTGAATAATACAGGGAGGATAAAATGTTCGAGAGATTCACGGAGAGGGCTCGTAAAGTCATCATCCTGGCAAAGGAAGAAGCCAGAAGGTTTAATCATGATTACATCGGGACAGAGCATATCCTGCTCGGTCTTATCAGGGAAGGCGAGGGGGTGGCTTCCAGCGTGCTGCAGAAACTCGGCCTTTCGCTGGAGAACATCCGCCTGGAGATAGAGAAGCTCGTTCAGCCGGGGCCCGCCACCCAGATCATCGGGGACATCCCTTTTACCCCCCGTTCCAAGAAGGCGCTTGAGCTGGCGGCAGAAGAGGCGCGTTCCCTCGGTCATAATTATATAGGGACCGAACATCTTCTGCTCGGGCTGATCCGAGAAGGTGAAGGCGTGGCTTCCCAGGTGTTGATGAATCTCGGCCTGGACCTGAGCAAGGTCAGGAACGAGGTTATGGAGATTTTAGGTTCGTCCATTCCCGGTTACAGCCACCCGGCATCCAAGACCAAGACCCCGGCGCTGGACGCCTTCGGCCGCGACCTGACCGCGCTTGCCAGAGAAAATAAGCTTGATCCGGTGATAGACCGCAAAGCAGAGATAGAGCGGGTGATCCAGATACTCAGCAGGCGCACCAAGAACAACCCGGTTCTGCTGGGGGAGGCCGGGGTCGGCAAGACCGCCATCGTAGAAGGATTGTCCCAGTTGATAGTCAACGGCAACGTCCCCGAGGTCCTGCGCAACAAGAGACTGATCGTGCTGGATCTGGCCCTTATGGTTGCCGGGACCAAATACCGCGGCCAGTTCGAGGAGCGCATCAAGGCGGTAATGGAAGAGATCAAACGTTCGCAGGATGTCATCATTTTCATAGATGAACTGCACACGCTGGTCGGCGCCGGGGCGGCCGAAGGCGCGATAGACGCGTCGAACATATTGAAACCCGCGCTTTCCCGCGGCGAGATACAGTGCATCGGCGCCACTACCATGGACGAGTATAGAAAATACATAGAGAAGGACGCGGCTCTGGAAAGGCGTTTCCAGACCATAATGGTAGAACCTCCTTCGGTGGAGCAGACCGTAGAGATACTCAAGGGGCTGCGGGACAAGTACGAGGCGCACCACCGCGTCACTTTCAACGACGAGGCGCTGACGGCTGCCGCCAAACTTTCCGACAGGTACGTATCCGGCAGGTTTCTCCCGGATAAGGCCATAGACCTGATAGATGAGGCCGGTTCGCGAGCCAGACTGAACGTGCTTATCGTCCCGCCGGAGATCAAGGATCTGGAATCCAGGGTGGAGGGGTTCAAGAAGGAAAAAGAGGCTTACATCAAAAGCCAGGACTTCGAGAAGGCGGCTTCTTTGCGCGATAAGGAGAGGCAGG
>JBAZDY010000116.1:0-4525 GCA_041654215.1 Candidatus Omnitrophota bacterium | reverse complement strand
TCAACCGGTAATTGATCATCTCTTTTGTCTCCCTCTCATCCAGCGGATTAAGCATGTATTTCAGGCTTATCCTGTCCCAGAGATTGGGCATCTGGTTAAGTTTCGGCAGCACCTCCAGCTGAGACAAAAGAACCAGCTGCAGGAGCTTATATTCGTTGGTCTCGTAATTGAGCAGCACGCGCAGCACTTCCAGGGACGCCTGGTTAAGTTTCTGGCATTCATCCACCACCAGAACTACCGTTTTATTTTCCTGCACCCCTTTCATGAAGAGATAATCTTTCAATATCTCCTTATAATCCAGAGTCGTGGGAGAAGTTTTTGCCGTCTCTATCTTGAAAGTCCTCACCAGCGACTCCAGAAAAATATGCTCGTTGTCGTACGTCGGATCCAGTATAAGATGGAAGATAATGTCTTCCCTCTCTTTAAGCATTTGAAGCAACCTGCGGGAAAGCGTGGTCTTTCCCACTCCCACGTCCCCGAGTATAAGGCTCAAGCCGCGTTTAAGACGGATCTCCACCAGCAGGCGCATCAGCGCCGCGCGGTGTTCCTGCGATTCATAGAAGAACTCCGGGTCCGGGCTGGTCGAAAACGGCTCTTTCTCCAACCCGAGGAGCCGATAATAACTCATATTCCCCCTTCGGATAGTGCGCTGTTAAATAAGTTCGTTAAACAGCGCACGGAGTAATCGAGATTTGATCCGATGAAAGTTCTCGATTACGATCTAATTCCGATTCTCTATTATCAGAAACTTATGTAATGAACCTCCCCTGGCTTCAACCCGGGGTTTCTTCCTCGAGTAACCCCGCGTCGTAAGATGCGGGGTACCCCTTAGATAAACTAAGGGCAAGTCTGCTCCGTATTTTCACACAGGTGAATACTTTCACACGAGTGAACACTTGCCCAATTCCACTCAGGGGCAAAGTGTTATTCCTATTGGCCAAGGTATATCACACAGGTGAATACTTTCACACGAGTGAACACTTGCCCAATTCCACTCAGGGGCAAAGTGTTATTCCTATTGGCCAAGGTGTAACACACAGGTGAATACTTGGCCATCCTATTGGCCAAGGTGCAACCGGGTTAAAACCCGGGGATTTCTGCGGTTTGATTAAATACCAACTATCTTTTTGCGGATCAGATGCAAAGGATAACCTTCCTTGCTCAAGGTATTTATCCTGCGCAGACGCGACCTGACTTCTTTTTCCTCATACATACGCTGGTTCCCGGACTTGGCGAGAACCTGCAGAAGCCCCATGGCCGTGTAATAATTCAGCGTATGGTAAGGGATGTTGAATTTCCTGACCACTTCCTGCGCCGTTATCTCTTTCTTCATCATCTTCTCTGTGGCTTGAAGTTTGAGTAGTTACTATAACTACCGCATTTCTCTAACTTGCGATAAATATAGCATATCCCGGGGAAAAGTCAAGACATATCGTCCCCGGCATTGGCATACGCCGGCGTTTTATAGCGAGAATGGGTATCGGGGTTTTACTACGCGCTACTGTATGCTTCTTCGCAGAAGCACGAGAATGGATGAATGCGGGACGACCACGTATTTCTTTCCGTCGTATTCCATTTCTATCGCAGAAGCGCGCAGGAAGACGCACTTGTCTCCTTCTTGTGCCTGGAGCGGGAAATACTTCTGGCCCAACTCCTGCGCCGCCCAAGGTTCCGCTTCCAGCGCCGAAGGATCGGGCACGGGATACCCGGGGCCGGTTTTTACCACGGTCCCGGCCTGTATCTTCTCTTTCTCCTTCACCCCCTGAGGCAGATAGAGTCCGCTTCCGGTCATCTCCTCCCCCTCATCCGGCAGTATCAACACCCTGTCGCCGACCACTAAAAGTTCGTTCTTCATTCCCGTCCCGCCTTCAATTTATCGAGTTCTCCGTTTTTCTCTTCCAGCAAAACGAGAACCCGGGTGTATTCTTCTTTGGATATCCATTCGCTCTCCGCAGCGCGCCTGCGCTGTTCCGACAACGCTTTTTCCTGTTCCGCGGATATCTTCTTCAAAACGGCTTCCCTGTTTTCCGTGTCCCTTAATTTCTCGCAGAGTTCCTTGTTCCTGCGGGAAAAATCCTGGATATGTTTCTCTTTCTCCTGGAGTTCGCGGCGCAAGGCCAGATTGGAAGCAAACTCCTTTTCGGCGTCTTTCTGCGTCTGCAAAAAGCGGGACTGAAGAGAATTATTTTCTTTGCGAAGTTTATCCAGTTCGCTCTTTTCTTTATCCCCCCAGCCCTTCAACCTCTGTATCTCTTTCTTGAATTCTTCTTCCTGCCTGCGCTTGACGTTCAGCTCCTTTTCCATCTCGTCGTGCAGCAACTGGTAGTCGTCGTTTGCCTTTTCCAGTTCGGCCCGCAGCCTCTTGAGTTCTTTTTCAAAACCGTGCTTCAGAAAAAGCAAACCGTCCTTGACAGACGCGGAGTCGGGAACGCCGCGCGGTTTTTCTTTTTTCTTCCCGGCTCCCGCGGGTTTGTGTTTGTGCGGCCACAGAAAAAGAAGCGCTCCTGAGCTCAAAAGCATTACTATCAATATAATTATAAGGCTATCCATAATGTTTACCGTTGAATTCCGGGGGCGGTGCGCTGTTCATTAAGTTTTTTAGACAGCGCACAGAGTCCGCCAAAGCTTTAGTGGTGGACGGTTAAATTTCAACTTTCGATTTTCAAATACCGATAAACGACAGACGAATTTTAATTCGGCAACGGCTACTGGAACCAAGGCGATATCCGGCCGGTCAAGACTCCAGCTTGTCCTTTATGTCCCCGGGGATCGCCTGGGGACGCAGTTGTCCGTCTACGCAGGCCATTATAGTCTTCCCCCGGCAAAGCAACACCCCGTCCTGATTGCGCACGCTTTGTTCGAATTCTATCCGCACTGCCTGTATCTTGGTTATTTCCGCCTCGATAAGCAGTTCGTCGCCGTAGAAACCGGGATACTTGTAATCCACCTCCTGGCGGCAGACAACGAACATCGTCCCGGATTTAGCCATCGTCTTTACATTCAGCCCTTTGGAACGAAACAGCTCCGTTCGAGCTTCCTCGAAGAAAGCCAGGTAATTCGCGTAATAAACCACGCCGCCGGCGTCGGTATGATGATAATGTATTTCTTTCTTTATCTGCGCCAATTCCATCTCCTGCTCAACGCTAAAAACGGACCTATTCACCTATGATCTTAATGAGCACCTTTTTGGGGCGCCTGCCGTCGAACTCGCCGTAAAAAATCTGCTCCCAAGGCCCGAAATCCAGTTTGCCTGCGGTAACCGCCACGACCACTTCCCTCCCCATCACGGTACGTTTCAAATGGGCGTCGGCGTTATCTTCCCCGGTCAGATTGTGGCGGTATTTTTTTCTGTCGTAAGGGGCGAGCGACTCCAGCCAGTCCATAAAATCCGAATGCAGTCCTTTCTCATCGTCGTTTATGAACACGCTGGATGTGATATGCATGGAATTGACCAGGCAAAGCCCTTCCCTGATGCCGCTTTTCGCCAGGGCCTCGCTCACCGCCGGGGTGATATTCAACATTTCTTTTTGTTTGGAAGTGGTTATTGTCAGGTAAGAGGTATGGTGTTTCACCGCCGGGTCACCTTAAAGACGTCGAAAGCGGAGTCAAAATCGTAAATGTTCTTGAAATCTTCCGGGGAATCATCGTTCTCCTTGCCTAACATACCTTCATCTATCATATTGAATACGATGTCGCCGAAAGCCTCGGTATTCCTTACTCCCCAGTATTCCAGTACCGTTTTAAGCATGGGGCCGTATTGTTTCAGGCCGTAGTTCTTTATCCCGTCCAGCAACTCGCGGCCGCTTACATGGCCTTTCCTGCCCAGGCTGGTCTGGGTAAAACGCAGGGCCTCCATGACAAACTCATAGGCGTCGGCCTTGTATCTTCCGTCTCTGTCCGCTATTTTGTATATGCGTCGGCGCAAATCCCCCGGCATCTGTTAACCTTTCTGCAGCGTAATACTATGCTTCCAGCCATAATTTTAGCATACTCCGCCGTTTACGCAACAATAAACGGAAATATTCCGCGCGGTGTCCTTTTTGATACCGGCAGCCGTTGAGTTTCATCCGTCAATGGAAACTGTCTTAAGCCTCGAAGAATGCCCCGCGGTTATCCTGATAAGGCTTTTAGGAACATCAAGATAATCGCTCAAGATTTCTATAAGTGCTTCATTGGCCCTGCCTTCCCTGGCCGCGGCCCTCACCCAGACGCACAAATTGCCGTCCCCCTGGTCCTCTATCTTCTCCACCCTGGCGTTCGGCTTGATCTTTATATTCAGCTTCATCTTTGAAATACGCTCATCTTTCGAAGACGCGGATAATACAAGCCGCGCTTTATCGGTTGTTCTAAATACCGCGCGCAGCGCAAATTCTTGAATTGAATCCGCAGGCGCCCCTTCTCATGAATGGAACGGATGTGTGGAGCCCCTCGGGCTAAAGCCCGCGGCTCCTTCTATTTTCCGGCGACCTCCCCGAAGCTTCACACAAGTGAACACTTGCTCAATTCCACACAAGAGCAAAGTGCG
>JBAZDY010000115.1:0-4552 GCA_041654215.1 Candidatus Omnitrophota bacterium | reverse complement strand
CGGAGTGCCGGCTTTGGGAACAAAGACATTGAATGAGACGTAATCGCAGCCACAGCGCACGGCGAAATCGGCGGTTTCACGGCAGGTCCCGATGTCGTCCTCCGGGAAACCGAATATGAATATACCGACGCTTTTTATGCCGGCGCGCCGGCATTTCCGGAGGGCATCTACGATCATCTGCTTGTTCACCCCCGGTTTGTAGGAACGCAGTATCCTGTCGCACCCGCTTTCGAAACCGAAAAGCACGGTGTGGCACCCCGCCGCTTTCATGCCGCGGAGCAGGTCTTCGCGCGCCACATCCGCCCTCAAGAAGCAAGTCCACGAAAAACCGCCGATATCGCGCATCTCTTCGCATAAACGCATACTTCTTCCGCGCTCCGCCCCGAACGACTGGTCCTTGACAAACAGCTCTCTTATGCCGAGCGACCTTATATATCTAAGCTCTTCTGTCACGTTTTGCAGTCTTCGCAACCGGAATCCCAGGGTAGGATACACGCAGAACGGGCAGGAAAAAGGGCACCCGTAGTCTGTTAGGACGGTAGCGAACGGAAGTTTACGCGCAAAAGGGAAAGTATAGCCTTTGTTAAGGAACAGGTCGTGCCTGGGAACAGGGATGGAAAACTCCCCGCGGTCCTGAACCGGCACGCGGTAAATGATATCATTACCGTCGCGAAAGTTGATCGTGGAGAACTGACCTCTGCGCCCGGCGAGGAAATCCGCGCATTCTTCCGAAGTGAAGTCGTAAAATACGGCGTCCAGCCAGGCAGTATTCTCGAAAACCATTTTTTTCAGGAACAGGTCGCCCATGCCGGCAAAAAGAACGCGGGGCATCGCCTTTTTCAGCCTCTCAAGGAAAACGTAATCCTCCTGCCGGGAGACCAGTCCGCTTAAGAAAACAACGGCGTCCGGACGCAGAGATACTATGTGATTGAAAGCCGACTCCGGGGCCTGCCGTCCGGCCTGGGCATCCAATACGCTGACCCTGAAACCGGCGGAAGAGAATATTCCGCTGAGTATCAAAAGATCCAGGGGATGCTCTACATACCCGGCCTTTGTCACCTTGCTGCAGAAATAATCTCTCGTGTACAATTTCCTGCCGGGAGGATTCAATAAAAGAATATGCCGTATTCTCATATTTGGCCCGGATTTCGCCGCGGCAGAATCCGCGTTTGCACGCCCCTCATCCGGTCTTTCTCCTCGCCTACCCTGTTGTATCTCATGCTTTACGCTCCAGGCCCGATTCATCTTTCATTCTCCGGTGAAAGAATGCCCGCGATCAATAAATACATCTCCTCTCGCGATCTAACATGACACGCCTTATCGCGAAGCGCCCTGACATGACGCATGCCCTTGGTATACCAGGCAAAGAATTTCCTGAATATCACCACTCCGTTCTTCTCCCCGTAAAAATCGGCGCAGGCGTCAAAATGCTCTTTCATCACCGAACATATCTCGCCCGTGGAAGGCCCTTTTTCCTCTCCTCCTCCGGAAAGCTGCCGGTAAATCCGGCGGAAAATCCATGGATTGCCGAGCGCTCCTCTTGCCACCAGTATGCCGTCGCAGCCGGTCTCCCGGAACATTTTAACCGCCGACTCCGGCGAAAGCACGTCTCCGCTGGCGATCACCGGCACAGACACCGCCCGTTTGACCCCGGCAATAGCGCCGTAATCTACCGAACCGCCGTATCCCTGTTCCTTCGTCCGCCCGTGTATAAAAACGGCGCTGACCCCGGCGTCTTCCGCATAACGCGCCGCATCTACGCAATTCAAGGAATGCTCATCCCATCCGGTACGCAGCTTAACGCTGACAGGGCGTGAAGAATCATTGACCATAAGTTTAAGTAAAGAATACAGCTTACGCGGCTCTTTCAGCAACCCGGCGCCTTCTCCCCGTCTTATAACTTTCCTGGCCGGGCAGGCGGCGTTGAAATCCAAGAGATCAAAATCGTATTCCTCCACGATATCCAGCGCGCGGGCCAGCCATTTGTTTTCTCCGGCGAGCAGCTGTATGCCGAGCGGTCTGTCTTCCTCGGCGCCGGAAAGCATCTGTTGGGTTTTTCTCCCTCTGTAACCGAGAGAACGCGCGTTAATCATCTCCACGAACGCGAATTCACAGCCGAAACGGCGATTAAGAGAACGGAACGGCAAATCGCTGATCCCGGCCATAGGAGCAAGAATACATCCGGAATTGATTTTAAGATTCCCAATTTCCAACATTATATCATTTTATATGTATTTAAGAAAAGCGTCAACTTAGATAAACGTTCTCTTCTTACTGCAAAACAATATTTCCTGCTTTTGCTTTAGTTTACGCGAAATCACGGCCGCATATATCCATATAACACGCTGATCTTCAACGTGTTACAGCCGGTTATATCATACGAGAAAACGGTTTCTCATATACGTCCAGGCTATATTGAAAAACACAAGAAAATGCAGTATTCTTTAATTAAAGTTCCGTTCACGGCGGAACTCACTTCACACGGCCAGGGTAAGGCTACAAACACGGGGGTAATCAATGAATAAAATAATTCGAGCAGGGATAATCACTTTTGCGTTGGTCTTTGCGGCAAACGCTAATGCCTGGGCATGGATGACAGGCGCGCAGGCAAGTGCCGCGGCCTCCAGCGGCAGAGGTTTCTCCGTAGGCAGTTTCTCCTGCGGAAGCAGTTCCACCCGCAGCTCGGGCAGTTACGGCCGAGGATACAGTTCAAGTACCAGTTCAGTTATCAGCAGCAGCAGGGGAAGTTATGCTACCCCCGCTTATTCAAGTTCAATTAAGACGGCGGGCGGTTATACCGCAAACACCTCGAACTGGACCTCCTTTTTCTCCGCCGATCCTTATATACCAAGTATCCAAAGTGCCGCGTCAGCGCCTTCCATCACACCTGAAAGCGTATTCAGCGCTTCCGATTTCACACCCATCACATCAAGTTCTACGGCAGCGGGAACGACCGCTACAAGTATCGGCACTACTATAACAGCCGGCAGCGGAACGGCCGGCTATGTTCAATTAAGCGGCTCCGCGGGTAAAGATATTGCATCCCAGATACGCAGCGACTTAACAACAAGCTCCTTTATGAAGCAGGGCGCATTTGCCAACAGCGCGCTGATTAACTCCGACGGCATAACCGCCCAGGCATCCCGCGCAAATTACTTCACCAGTGAAGCCGCCAAAGCTGTAATACCGGCGGAAGAATACCGTAGTAATACGGCAGCCGAGTATATACCGGCATCCACCGATTCAACGGGAGTGGTAGTTTGCAGCGGGGCATCGGGAGAGAATCTGGCAAACGGCATAATGAGGCCAAATATATCCACCGACGGAGGTGTCAGCCTGGCGCACGAGTCCGACTGGAGTACATCCAGGTTCATCGATAATCCCTTCTTCGGCACTTACACAACACCGCAGGCCGCACGCCAGGCATCTTTCCAGACGGTTTCTTCAACAAGGACTGCCGCCACCAAGGCGGTGACACTTGGCTCCTCTTACGATATACCGCAGTCCGTGGCGAAAGACTCAACATATTTTGCCGGAGGATGGTATCCGGTATTGTCATCCTATAATGCAGCCGGCGGCACATGGAGCAATATACTGGATGACGGCCCGACAACCAATACCTACGGGCTGTTAAGCCAGAGCGCAAGCACCGTAAGCGATCCTTTAAAAGCGACGGTAACACCCGATCAAGGATAAAACGGGAAATCCTGTAAGGGTCGGATGCGATTAACAAAATAATAGGGGCCCCTGGTCCTCAAACCGGGAGCCCCTAAATTATTATAAAGGGATGAAGACAGCGGCAGAAATGGCTGCTTTTTGTTTCTTTCGGAGCTTCGCACGAGCGCCCTCCTATTGGCCAAGGTGTAAGACACAAGGGAACACTTACCCAATTCCACACAAGGGCAGGGTGTTATTCCGACAGGCTAATCCGGCTTGAAAGCCGGGGATTTCTGCGGTTTGATTAATTCAGCCAGAATTCGCGGTTCGGGGAAGAAAAAGTGAGATCGCGGGCCAGCGATACTATACGCTCATCGTATCTTTTACCGGCACCATCCTGTAATTCCTCGAGGGCTCTATCTATACCCAGGGCTTCACGGTAAGGCCTGTAAGCGGTCATCGATTCCAGAACGTCGCTCACCGCCAGTATGCGGGCTTCCAGAAGGATTTGATCGTTACGCAGATTATTTGGATAACCCGATCCGTCGAGGCGTTCGTGGTGCTGCAGGATCGTCTCGGCCAGGGAAAACGGGAATTTGATATCCTTTATCAGATCGTAACATTTATTGACATGTTCCTTAATTAACTGGTATTCCAGCTCGCTCAGCTTGCCGGGTTTGTTCAGGATATCCAGGGGAATACTGATCTTGCCCAGGTCATGAAGCTGCCCCGCCAGGCGCATCCCCAGCAAGCGGTTCTCGTCCCATCCCAGTTTCTCGGCTATGCGCTCGGCGATCACCGCCACGTTCCTGGCATGCCCGAATGTATACGGATCTCTCATCTCCAGCACCTTGGCAAGCACCATAAGAGCGCTGATAAGCATATCCACCCGCTC
>JBAZDY010000114.1:0-4591 GCA_041654215.1 Candidatus Omnitrophota bacterium | reverse complement strand
ATATTGAAAATCAGCCGGAACTCGTAGAAAAAGTAATTACCATAAACCGGGTAACCAAGGTCACCAAAGGCGGCAAGAAGATGGCCTTCAGCGCCCTGGTCGTGGTAGGCGATACCAAAGGCAAGGTTGGTTTTGCGATGGGCAAGGCCAATGAGGTGGCGGACAGTATACGCAAAGCCCTCGCCAAGGCCAAGAAGTCGCTGGTGAGCGTTCCCATGGCGGGCAGCACAATCACGCATGAAGTTACCGGTGAGTTCGGGGCGGCCAAGGTCCTCATGAAACCGGCTTCCGAAGGAACCGGCGTAATCGCTTCCGGTCCGGTCAGGGCGGTCTGCGAGGCCGCCGGAATAAAGGATATCCTTACTAAATCGCTGAAAAGCAACAATCCGGTCAATGTCATAAAAGCCACCGTTTCGGGGCTAAAACAACTAAAGGCATAAGATGGCTACTACCAACACTGCGACGAATCAGGAAAAGCGTTCCGCGTTCGGACTATATAATCTGACGGTCCCTAAAGGCGCGCATAAACCCAAAAAACTGCTCGGCAGAGGGTCGGGTTCCGGGCACGGAAAGACTTCCACCCGCGGCAGCAAGGGGCAGACTTCCAGGGCCGGCCGCGATTTCTATGCCGGTTTCGAAGGCGGACAGACGCCGATGATCAGGCGTATGCCAAAGCGAGGGTTCAACAGCCGCAGGCCCTCAAAAGTGCAGATAGTCAGCCTGGGAATGATTTTCAAGCTTGACGACAAAACGATAACTCCCGAGGTAATGGCAGAGAAGGGGTTGATAAAGAAAGCCGCGTTGCCGGTCAAGGTCCTGTCCGAGGGGGACGTGAAGAAGGCCGTCACCATCAGGGCGCACGCTTTTTCAAAACAGGCCGTGGAAAAGATAGAGAAGGCCGGTTCAAAAGCGGAGATCATAGAAGATGTTTAAGGCGTTGGGCAACGCGTTCAAGATACCCGACCTTAAAAGACGTTTGCTCGTTACTTGTATGTTGCTGGCCGTTTATCGCATCGGATGTTACGTCCCCACGCCCGGGATAGACGCCGCCGCGCTCTCCGGTTTCTTTAATTCGATGGCAAAGACCCAGGGCGGGACGCTCTTTGGCATAATAAACATGTTTTCCGGCGGCGCTATGGAAAAGCTAACGATTTTCGCGCTCGGGATCATGCCTTATATATCGTCTTCCATCATATTGCAGCTTTTGACGGCGGTAATCCCGGCTTTGGAAAAACTCGCCAAGGAAGGCAAGGCGGGATACGAGAAGATTAACCAGCTGACGCGCTACGGCACGGTACTGCTTGCGATTATACAGTCTTATTTCATCTCCCTTTGGCTGGAGAATATAGGAGGTTCGGCCGAAGCCCCGCAGGAACTCGCCAGGATCGTAATGCATCCGGGCTGGGGATTCAGGATATTGACTGTTCTCACCCTGACTACCGGCACCATCTTTATTATGTGGCTGGGGGAGCAGATACAGGAGCGCGGCATAGGCAACGGGATATCCCTGGTCATCACCGCCGGCATCATCTCGCGTATTCCTACCGCGATGCAGCAGCTTTTCGTTCTCCTGTCGCCTTTTTCGCCGTCGCGCCGTCAGATACAGCCTTTCACGCTGCTGATTATGGCGGCGCTTCTGGTCATCGTAGTATTCGCGGTCATACTCGTCACGCAGGGGCAGCGCCGCATACCGGTTCAATACGCCAGAAGGGTTGTCGGCAGGAAGATATACGGCGGGCAGAGTACGTACATACCGTTGAAAGTCGATATGTCGGGCGTCATCGCCATTATCTTCGCGCAATCAATAATACTTTTTCCGGCCACTCTGGCGTCGTTCATCCAGAACCCGGCTTTTCAGAGGATAGCGAATAGTCTGATGAGGGGGCAGGTCCTTTACACGGTTATCTATGCTTTACTGATAATGTTTTTCTGCTTTTTCTACAACACGATCGTTTTTAATTCCGCCGATCTGGCGGAGAACATGAAAAAATACGGGGGGTTCATCCCCGGCATACGTCCGGGCACGGCCACGGTGCAGTTTCTCGAATACGTGCTGCTGCGCATCACTTTCGCCGGGGCTACCTTCATTGCCGTAATCGCCATTTTCCCCGATTTGATAATGGCCTGGTTAAAGGTCCCTTATCTTGTAGCTTCATTTTTCGGCGGCACCGGTATCCTGATTATCGTTGGGGTAATGCTGGATACGGTCAAACAGATCGAGTCGCATTTGATAATGCATCATTACGACGGTTTTATCAAAGGCGGCCGCATAAAAGGAAGAAGATAAATGAATATCGTCCTCTTGGGGCCTCCGGGCGCGGGCAAAGGAACACAGTCGAAAAGGCTCGCGGAACGCCTTGGCGTGCCGCATATCTCGACCGGGGACCTGTTGCGCAAGAACGTAACGGAGGGTACGGGACTCGGGCGCGAAGCGAAATCCTATATGGACAAAGGTCTGCTGGTTCCGGATGAACTGGTGACCAGGATGCTGACCGGGCGCTTCGAGCAGAAAGACGTCAGAGGCGGTTTTATTCTTGACGGCTACCCCCGTAATACCGCTCAGGCCAACACGCTGGAGGGTATACTCTCCGGCCCCGGCCTGGATATAGATATGGCCGTTTACCTCGACACCAGCGAAGAGGTTATCGTGCAGAGGCTTTCCGGAAGGCTGGTGTGCAGCAAATGCGGGGCCAATTACCACTCCACGAACATGCCGCCGAAAAAAGAAATGGTCTGCGACGCCTGTTCCGCTGCTCTTTATCAGCGGGCCGACGACAAGGAAGAAACCATCAGGCGCAGGCTGGAGGTTTACAACAATGAATCGGCTCCGGTCATAGATTATTACTCCGCCAAAGGCATACTGAAACGCCTGGCCGCCGACGGCGAGGCGATGGCCGTTCTTGATAAGATCATAGACTTGGTGCGGAAAGAAGATGATCCCGTTAAAGTCAAAAAGTGACCTCGCAATGCTGCGGGAATCCGGGAGGATACTCGCGGAGGTTATTTTTGAGCTGGAGAAATCGGTAGTGCCGGGGATTACCACCGCCGAGATAGACAGGATGGCGGAGGATTTGATATCGCGCAGGAAGGTAGTGCCTGCTTTCAAAGGATACCGCGGTTTCCCGGCGGTCGCCTGCGTATCGGTAAATGAAGAGATAGTGCACGGGATCCCCGGCAGCAGGATGATAAAGGACGGGGATAACGTCAGCATAGATCTGGGCGTCAATTACCGCGGTTACTTTTCGGACGCCGCCGTTACCGTGATTGCCGGCATTCCGCTTCCGGATATGGCCAGGTTGGTAGGCGTGACCAGACAGGCCCTCTACGAAGGGATAAAGGCGGCTGTGGTCGGTTGCCGCCTGGGAGACGTGTCGCACGCCATACAGAAATTCGTGGAGAAAAACGGATTCTCTGTGGTGAGGGAATTCGTAGGGCACGGCATCGGACGGCAGCTGCACGAGGAACCGGAAGTGCCGAATTACGGCATGCCGGACAGAGGGCCGCTGCTGAAAGAAGGAATGGTCCTTGCCATCGAACCGATGGTGAATATGGGAACATGGCGGTCGGAAATTCTCGATAACGGCTGGACCGCCGTAACCGGGGACGGGTTACCGTCGGCCCATTTTGAGCATACGGTGGCGGTAACGGAACAGGGCCCGGAGATCCTTACCGGCAGAGGGGGATTGGGATATGCCTAAAGAAGATCTTGTAGAGACTGAAGGTACCGTGCAGGAGGCCTTGCCTAACGCCATGTTCAGGGTTCAGCTGGACAATGGGCATATGGTGCTCGCCCACGTCTCGGGAAAAATGCGCATGCATTTTATCCGCATCCTCCCCGGGGACAAGGTCAAGCTGGAGCTTTCTCCTTATGACCTCAGCCGGGGGCGTATAACCTTCAGGTCCAAATAGCAGGCGTCTGAAGAGGGGGTTAAAAGTGAAAGTCAAGTCATCCGTGAAAAAGATTTGCGATAAATGCAAGATCATAAAAAGACGGGGTGTGGTCAGGGTGTTGTGTTCCAATCCCAAGCATAAACAGCGCCAGGGATAGTGAGGTGTTCTGCCCCCTCGCGGCTTTTGTGAAAGGAGAACGGAAGTGCCAAGGATAATAGGCGTAGATATTCCAAAAGAAAAAAGAATAGACGTGTCGTTGACTTATTTATACGGTATCGGCCCTTTTCTGGCTAAAAAGATACTTGAAGAAGTGGGGATTAGCCCGGAGAAGAGAGCCAAGGAGCTTAATGAGGAAGAAATATCGCGTATCACCAACGCCCTGCAGAAAAGCCCTTACAAAATTGAAGGCGACCTGCGGCGCGATATTTCCCAGAACGTAAAAAGGCTCATGGATATCGGCAGTTGGAGAGGCATGCGCCACAAGAAGGGACTGCCGGTGCGCGGACAGCGCACCAAGACCAACGCCAGGACGAGAAAAGGCCCCCGTAAAGGAAGCGGCATGATCATAAAGAAACCGGCAACCGGCAAGTCCGGCGGTAAATAATAACGAACGAGGAGGATGCGGTATTATGTCTACGAGGGATAAGGCGAAGAAAAAGAAAGCCGCCAGAGGTATTATTGCCGGTATCGCCCACATTCA
>JBAZDY010000113.1:0-4643 GCA_041654215.1 Candidatus Omnitrophota bacterium | reverse complement strand
GCCTGTACACGCGCTACAGCATGAACGGGAGCGTGATCAAAGACTTTGGAGTAGACGCGGACAGCGGAGCGGAGTTCATTACGTTCTACGAAGAAGGCAGGAGCGTGTCGGTGAAAGACCTGAGCAGGGCCGACGGCTACACCGCGATATACGACGTAGAAGAGGACAACGGAGTGTTCGTGACAAAAGAGCAGACCGGGTACGTGGTCAATAGCGGGCGGGTGCTGGAAGTCAACGGCCAGAAGTACAGCCTGTACACGCGCTACAGCATGAACGGGAGCGTGATCAAAGACTTTGGAGTAGACGCGGACAGCGGAGCGGAGTTCATCACGTTCTACGAAGAAGGCAGGAGCGTGTCGGTGAAAGACCTGAGCAGAACCGACGGCTACACCGCGATATACGACGTAGAAGAGGACAACGGAGTGTTCGTGACAAAAGAGCAGACCGGGTACACGAAATACGCCGGTAAGATATTGGTAATCAACGAGAATAGCTACGATTTGGTTAGTAGATACGACGCAAAAGGGAACTGGGTTAGTGATTTCGGTATTGATCCTGATAGTGGCGAAGAGATGTTCCGGTTCTATACCGATAATGTCGTAATCATCCTTCGAGACTCCTTCGGAGAGGAGATCGGGTCGGACGTATACCGTTTCACCAGGTCCGGCGATACTTATACCGTTACCGGAGAACCGATCTCTCACGTCAGGACCGAAGAGAAGACATTCGCCTACGTCTCGGAGTACTTCCTCTTCAGCAAAGAAGTGAACAAGTATTACAATAAACATTACGGCATGGATGATCTCTGGGCCGAGATGGTTTACGCGGACGATAACTCTGAAGACTGGCATATCAATTTCTATCCGGAAGCCAAGACCGGCAGCGATTACGTGCCGCCGATAATGGTGATCACCGCGCAGACCGTGACGATCAACGCCATAGAGAATATAGACGGGAAAGATATGATAACCGGTTCCAGGGTCTGGTCGAGATACGGCTATTCCGATAAAGAGGACAGTAGTATGATCAAGTCCCTGAATAGTATCGAAGATGTATTCGGCATCAACGGGGCGCAAAAAGACCTGCTGCGCACGTATTATTCCGATCTGGACAATATTTCCCTGGTGGAAACAACGAATGATCTCACGGGAGAAACGGTTTACCAGGGATTTGACGGTGAACACGGCCTGCCTATCTTCGAATACAGTTCCACCTTCTTCGCCGTATATGACGTCCAGCGCATCAACGGGCAGGACAGGATCATGGCGACTACGGTCTGGAAGAGGACGGCAAACGATAGATATACCTTCCTTTACCACAGCGAAAGTTCCTATGAGAAAACCTCGGCCATGCAGAAACATCTTAACGCCAAATACGGCTTGACCCAAGAGATGTGGGATTTTTACGATACGATGACGGACGACGAAGACAGAGTATGGGTGGAATTCTTCACTTATTCCGATAACGGCAAATCGCTTGATTACGGCAATGCCCAAGAGGTCAGGGTATATCTGCCCGGCAAGGGTATAGCCACGCTGGCCGTCAAGTCAACCGGCGAAGTCAGCATACGTCAGGCGGCGATAGTCGATAATAAAGAAATCATCACCGGCCACCGCACCTGGATGATCGACCACGGCGCCTATACCTTGACGCAGATAGGCTTAGGGATCGGTTGGGAGAATCTGAATGAGATACCTGAATTGAAGGACACCTCCTACCAGCACCAGCTGTCTTCCTGGTATCCTAACCTGGAACAGGTTTATACCTATCAGACCTTGGAACTGCGTTACGGTAATACCGGAGAGCCGGTATGGATACGCGAGGGATACGACGGCGTTCATTCGCTGCCGGTGATCAGGATATCCCAGAGTACCGCCGACATCGGCAGTTCGGGGGCGCAGGTCATATTGAGAAAGGTCAGCGAGATCAAGGGCGTATCCCAAGCGGAGACTCACGCATTCAACATTAACACCGGCACAAGCGATCCGGAAGAATTCGCGAGCAATATGTTCACTTATTTTAATCCCATCCTGGGCAATGGCGAGGTCACGGCTTATAAAGAAGCTTATCTGCAGGACATCCCGGCAGATTACGATACGATAGAAGATTACCTGCAGGCCTGGGGGACGCAGATGGATAAGGAAGGCGGCCTCTCATCCGAACTGCTGCGGGCGTATTTCGACAAGTATCTGGCCAGCAAGCAGCTTCAGTTATACAAGCGCGTAGATTATCCGCTGGGCATAAACACCTACAAGATAGTGGATGAAGCGGGCTGGATTTATCTCGTAGCTTCCCAGGGTATTCCCGGCAAGGTTTACTTAAGAGAGAAGCCGGTTCTCTCCGTTGCCGGTCCGCAGGAGAGCGTCAAGAAGGCTTTGAACACGACATATTATGAGAACGCGTCAGGGAAGAAAACCGCGGAGACGTATGCGCAGGGCAACAACGTAAAGATAGAGAACGATTCCATTCTCCTCAACGACGCTAAATTTGCCATTCAGGGCGTTACCGTTTCTTTTACCGGCATTAACGATGCGCGCGAGGCTTCCCAGACCAGCGTTGAGTATTTCGGCGATAAAGCGGAAAACATATTCACTTCGCTGGAACAGGCCGGGATAAATACCCTCAGGTTCTATTATCCGCCGACAAGGGATGTTCTCGACCTCGCTTACAGGCATAACATCAAGGTGATCGTAGGGTTCCCGTATTATGACGACAGGTATAATCCGGGTCCGGATATGAAGAGCGAAACCTATCTCGATTATATCGAAAAAAACAAGAATCATCCGGCGATCATCGCCTGGGAATTCGGGAATGAGTATAACTATCACTCGGAGTGGTTCGATTACGATATGAACATTTGGTATGACGCCCTTGAGAAGGCCGCTATCGCGGTCAGAAAGATAGATAGCGGACATTTGATATCCACCACTTACGGCCTGAATATCAAGAAAGACGATGAAATGCGCCTGCACCCGGACGTGGCGGCGAAAGAAAATTATATCTTCCTGGAGGATCATATCAGCAGGACCGCCGGTTTTATCGATATCACCGGTTTGAACAGCTATAACTGGGACAGCGTGGAAGAACCGGGCAGAAGATTCGAAGCGATAGCCAGGAAAATAGATCCGGTAAATCCGCAGCATTATTATTTCTCGGAAGTCGGGGCCGATTCCTACAATAATACCGCCGGTAAGGAAGACGAAACATTGCAGGCGCAGGCCGATGCCCTTATCTGGCAGTCGGTCAAAAACGATACCAAGGCCCTCGGAGCCGCTTACATGACCCTCAAAGACGAATTGTTCAAATCCGGCAACACCCATATGTACACCGCCGGCGGTTATTCGTTCGATGTCGCTTATGACAACTTCGGCAATGAGGCTTATTTCGGCATGTTCGACATAAACGGCAAAAATAAATCGGCTTTGCGGATTTTCAGCCGCTATGAGGAATACCAGCAGAAGAATACTTCCGTTTCGGGGTCCTACGAGGTGAACTATCAGGATGTCCGCGAAGTGCTGGAAAAGCAGCAGATGAAATCGTCCGGCAGCGGGAATGTCAATATCCACTGGTTCAATTGGGACGGCATGGATTATTGGCATACCGATTCCGTGGACGAAGCTACATACAAAGCAATCCGGGCACAGGCAGAGGCAAGGCAAAAATCCGCCGCGGAATATACTCCGGCGCCGGAGGGCAATGATAAAAACAGCAGCGCCGTGCCTGTAGCCGAAATATCCTCGTTCTACGCGACTACTGCCGCGATGGAAGAATCAAAAGCCGAGAAAACCTACACCTTCTTCATGGATCCTCAGCCCTCTCCGGATTTCCTGCCGTCACTGGGCCTGGCCGCGCATTATATGGGGGATTACAGCGGTATAAAGACCATAGAATATCGTGATTTGGTAACCAATGAACCCGGATACCTGAGTCTGCCGTCCCTGCGCAGAGAGGTGGTTACCGATAACTACAACCATCCGATCAATTACCGTTACGTCGAGACCGAAAGTATCTTCGGCAGGACGATAATGGAGAGTACCATTAAAGGAGACAGCATTTACTACGTCAAGAGATTCCTTGACGATAATCCTTATCAGCCGGCAGAAGCGGTCGTTTTGATCTGGGACGCGGAAAGGAACCAGTACTGGGGTGTCAAGTCTATCGTTTATAACGAAACACTGGACATAGATTCCCTGCAGAAGGAACTCGGTCTGACGGACGCTCAGAAGCGGGATGTGGTTTCCTGCGCTTTGCATATCCTGAAAGAAAAAGACAATTATACGGAATCGCAGATAGAGTCCAACCTGCAGGAACTCCTGACAGGAGGCAAACTGCGGTTCGTGAAAGCGGATACCAGGATAGGCAATCAGCCGGTTTATCAGGAGTTCTACCTGGAAGGTGACAGCTTGGGCAGGGCTATCGTTATTAACCGTGCGAACACAACTTTCATTACCGAACAGTTTATCGCGGGCAGCCGCGCCCCCAAGAGCGGGTATTTCCTTGATGAGAATGGAACGGCTTTTCTGCAAATTACCAACACCGATGACGCCGATCCGGAGTACGGCTTGGGCAAAGATAAGGAACTGAATTACTACCGCGTGCGTTACAGAAACCTGATCTCCGGTGAGGTCTGGTACAGGTGGCAT
>JBAZDY010000112.1:0-4745 GCA_041654215.1 Candidatus Omnitrophota bacterium | reverse complement strand
CCGAACCCCTCCGGCAGTATCTCCAGTATTCCCTCGCCGAACATCAAACCTTCTTTCTCCGCCTGGGCCTGCAGGACCTTGAATATCAGGTCCTGTTTCCTGATGCCGCTGAAACCGTTTATGTTCAGCTCTTTAGCCAGCTTGTTCAGCTCGGTGATCTTCATTTCTTTCAATTTAGTGATATTCAGTTTCTCCACACGTTCCTCCTTAGTTTCTCAACTTGTCTCCTCGTTTGCTCCAAAGAACCGCTGTTATCTATGATAAAATCGGCCAGGCGCTCCGCTTTCACTACGGAAGGCTGGGCTGCGATTATGCGCGCCACGAGTTCTTTCTTCATTCCCCTGGAGCGCGAGGCGCGTGCCAGGCGCAGCGCCTCGGGCGCTTTAACAAAAACCAGATAATCCACAAACCGGTGCAGGCCGGTCTCCAAAAGCAGGGCCGCGTCCAGGACGATCAGCCCGGCGGCTTCCTTGAGCCGCCCGCGGATATCTCTTGTGATGTAAGGGTGCGTTATGCCGTTTAACAGGGCAGTTTCCTTACCGCCGCAGAACGCCTTTACCGCCAGCGCCCTGCGGTTTATGCGGCCGTCTTTTCGGAGTATCCCTTTTCCAAAGGCCTTGAGCAGTTTCTCAAAAGCCGGTTTATCGGGCGCTATCACGCTGTGGGCGACTCGGTCGGCATCTATCACTTTCGCCCCGCCTTTTCTGAGCATGGCCGAAACCGTACTCTTGCCGGAACAGATACCGCCGGTAACGCCTATCACGCAACGTTTACGCGCGGCTGCGAACGCCGCTTTGCAGGATCTCTTCATATAATGAAATGTATTCCCCGGCGGACGCCTGCCAGGAGAAACGTTTCTCCATGCCGCGCTCGGCAAGCCGGCGCCATCGGCCGGCATCGGCGTACAAACGCGCTGCTTCTTTAATCTTGACGGACAGTTCCCTTGCCGATATGCCGTTCATAACGAAACCGTTTTCCCCGGACACGGTATCGACCAGGCCGCCGGTGCTGCTGACCACCGGGACCGTCCCGTAACGCAGGGATATCATCTGGCTCAATCCGCACGGCTCGTACCGCGAAGGCATCAGGAAAATGTCCGAACCGGCGTATATCCTGTGCGCCAGCGCCTCATCGAACTTCAAATGCAGGGATACCGCACCCGGACTGCCGGCCGCGGCCTTGCAAAGCAGCCTTTGATATTTCTCATCACCGGTGCCCAGTATCACGAACTGCATACCGGCAGCCGCCAGCTCCGGCAGAAGCGGAACGATAAGATCGACCCCCTTCTGCTCGGCGAGGCGCGAGACCACCGCCAGAAGCGGCGCCAGGGGATCTTCCCGCAGTCCGCATTCCTTCTGCAGGGCCTTTTTGTTTCCCCCCTTGCCTTCCAGTCTTCCCGCGTCGTAATTAACAACTATCAGAGGGTCGGAGGAAGGATCCCAAACCGAATAATCCAGACCGTTCAATATGCCGCGCAGATCGGCGGAACGCTTATTCAGTAAGCCTTCCAGCCCGCAGCCGAATTTCCTGTCCTGTATCTGGCGGCTGTAAGTAGGGCTGACCGTGGTCAGAGAATCGGAGAAAATCAGTCCCCCCTTCAAAAGATTGACCTTGCCGTAGAATTCCAGCGCATCCACCGAAAACATCTCCTCCGGCAGTCCGGTAAAGGGAAAGTCCTCCGCCGGGAAGATGCCCTGGTAAGCCAGGTTATGTATGGTCAATACCGAGGCGGTTGACCGAAAGAAAGGATTGCGGCTCTCCTCAAGCTTCAGGCAAACCGGAGCAAGCGACGATTGCCAATCGTGGCAATGGAGAATGTCCGCCCTAAAGCCGAGCTGTTCGAGCAGCCGCAGGCCGCGGCGGCAGAAAAAAGCGAACCGTTCCAGGTTGTCCGGATAGTCCCCCGAGGACGAACCGTAGAACCCGTCGCGCAGGAAGTAGCCGTCGTTGTGCAGGAAGTAAAAAGCCGCCCCGCCCTGCCGGTGAAAAGAAACATCCGGCATTATCCTCTCCGCCCGTCCTCCGGGAACGTTGAGTTTTCCGTAGGCCGGCAGCAGAACCATCACCTCATTACCGGCTTCGCACAATGCCGGGGCAAGCGCACCGGCGACGTCGGCGAGGCCTCCTGTCTTGGCGTAAGGAACGGCTTCCGGCGTGAAGAAAGCTATTTTCATATATCCGTCTCCCGGGAAACAGGGGCGTAATCTTCGAGATCGCAGAGATTCGGGCCTTTTTTGACGCTCACTTTCAACGGGACCGAAAGCTCCAGCACGTGCCCCATTATCCTCTCCGCTTCCGGAATGAACGTCTCGGCTTCCGCGCGCGGCGCGTCGAAAATCAGTTCGTCGTGCACCTGCAGGAGCATGCGCGACCGGAGTCCCCGTTCGGCAATTAAACGCTGGATGGAGATCATCGCCGCCTTGATCAGGTCGCTGGCAGATCCCTGCACCGGGGTATTGACGGCCTTGCGCCTGGCGAACTGTCTGACCGCCATATTCCCGCTGTTTATTTCCGGCAGGTAACGTCTCCTGCCGAGGATCGTGGAAACAAATCCTTCTCTCTCGGCGAAAGATATACAATCGTCGATGAATTTCTTCACTCCCGGATAACGCAGAAAATAAGCGTCGATGAAAGACTCCGCTTCCCTTAACGTGATACCGAGGTCTTTCCCGAGGCCGAATCCGCTCTGCCCGTAAATAATACCGAAGTTCACGCGTTTGGCGGTCTCGCGCATGGCGTCATCCACGTCCGTTTCCGGCACGCCGTAGATCAAGGACGCGGTATGCGCGTGGATATCCTTATCTTCGACAAAGGCATTGATCATGCCGCTGTCGCCTGATAGATGCGCCAGTATGCGCAGCTCTATCTGGGAATAATCGCAGGAAAAAAGTTCGTTCCCGGTTTCCGAGGCCACGAACGCCCTGCGTATCCTGCGTCCGGCCTCGCTCCTGACCGGTATGTTCTGCAGATTGGGCTCGCTGGAGCTTAAACGCCCGGTCTCGGTGCCGGTCTGGTTAAAACACGTATGTATGCGCAGCGTGGCCTTGTCCGCGAGGTTCAGCAGGGCGTCTACGTAGGTGGACTTCAGTTTGGCGAGTTGGCGGTATTCCAGCAGCATCGCCGCCAGTTTATGCTCTTTCACGAGACCGCGCAGGACTTCTTCGTCGGTGGACGGACCGGTCTTGGTCCTCTTACGCACCGGGAGCTTCAGTTTCTCGAACAACACGACCCGTAACTGCTGCGGCGAGTTGATATTGAAACTGCCGCCGGCGCATTCGTAAATATCGGAGGTGAGCGCGAGAATCTTTCTTTCCATCTCCGAAGAGAGCTCGCGCAGGACAGATACGTCAACCTTGATGCCGTCGGCTTCCATCCCGGAGAGGACCTCAGCCAGCGGCATCTCTATTTCTTCAAAGAGCTTGAGCAGTCCCTTCTCCTCCAGCAAGCGCCGGAGACGGGCGTTCAATCCCCTTATTCCCTCCGTTCCGGCGGCGCTCCCGGACAACCCCTCGCCGTAAGCGTTATACACCTCATCGAAAGAATAGCCGCCGGAGGAAGGATTCAATAAGTAAGCGGCTATCATGCTGTCGAAACGCATCCCGCGTAAGATTATGCCGCGCGAACGCAGAGCCCCGGCCGCTCTCTTTAAGTCGTGCCCGTATTTGCCCGTCGAGCCCGATTCAAGCATTCGTTTCAGATTCTCTCCGGTGTCAGCCGAAGAAAAAGCCATCCCGCAGGCGTAAATCATAAAGTCGCCTGTATCCAGAGGCCGGATAAAAACATCTCCGTTCCCCGCGCAGGCGGCATCGTCTCCACCGGGGACAGGCTGCTCTTGCCCCGCGCCGGGCGGTTCCGGCAGCGTCTTGAGCAAAGAACGGAACTCAAGCCGGGTGAACAATTCGCGCAATTTGCCGTAGTCGGGTTCTGTTATGCGGTACGCTTCAGGCTCCAGTTCCACCGGCGCGCTCCCGTCCAGCGTGACCAGTTCAAGATTAAGCCGGATCATATCTCCGCCGGCTGCGACCGCATTTCTGATCTTTTCCTGCTTTATCCGCTCCGGGTGGGCTAATATCTCCTCCAGGGAACCGTGTTCCTTCAAGAGGGCGACCGCCGTCTTCTGCCCTATACCGGGGACACCGGGTATATTGTCGCTCTGATCGCCCATCAGAGCCAGGACCTGCGGAACAAGACAAGGGGAAACGCCGAAGTCCTTTTCCACCGCCGCCGCGTCATAAAGAATGCCGCTGCCTTTATAAGGATTCAGCACCAGAGTATGCCGGTCCACCAGCTGCAAAATATCCTTATCCGGGCTGACGATCACGGTGTTTATGCCCGTCGCCGAAGCTTTTTTGCTCAGGGCCGCGAGAAGGTCGTCCGCTTCATATCCCTGCAGCTCGCAGACGCGGAAACGGTAAGCGGATACCGCTTCCCTGATCAAAGACAGCTGCGAAACAAGCCCCTCGGGCATCGGCGGACGCTGTATCTTGTATTCCGCGAATTTCTCGGAACGGAATGTCTTCCGCGAGACGTCGAAACACAGCGCGGCAGACCCGGCCTTGCCGGATTTCAGCACCTTGTTCAGCATATTGATGAAGCCGTAGACTGCGCCCACAGCCAACCCGGAAGAAGTGCTTAATCCCTGAAGGGCGTAAAACGCGCGGTAATAAAATGCGGTGGCGTCAAACAAATACAACTGCTCGAATGTCTGCATTATTTAAAGCATTGAGGAAAGGTATGGTAATCCG
>JBAZDY010000111.1:0-4847 GCA_041654215.1 Candidatus Omnitrophota bacterium | reverse complement strand
GCCGTTTCCTCCCCCCGCCATAAAGAACTGTTCATAATCGCCGGAAGTGGCTATAGAACCCTCTTCCAGTTGTATTTCTTTTAACACTCCCCGGCCCCTGGGGTCTTTTATCGCTATGCGCCAGGGTTCTCCCCCGGGTTTTCTTCCCGCGCAGCGGATCTGCCCTCCGGCGTTAAGAAGAAAATCTTTTATCCCTGCTTTAGCCAGTTTACCGGCGGCGCAATCGAGCGCGTAGCCTTTGCCGGACCCGCCGAGATCGACGCTCATTCCTGCCCCTGAAAATTCTATCATATTATCGTCCGGGTGAAAAACTATTTTTTCGCTCCCGATCGACGGCAGAACGGCGGCTATCCGGCCGGCGGACGGAAGATTGAATTTTCTGTCCCTGAATCCCCAGAGGCGCACCAGAGGCTCCACCGTTATGTCGAAAGCCCCCGAACTTAACCGGGAGAGATCCGCGCAGCGGGACAGCAGGGCGTACACCTCCGCGGAGACCTTTTCTTTTCCGTCCGCGTTCAAAAAGGAAATTTCGCTGTCCGGCCGGTATTTGCTCAAAAGCCCTTCCACCCTCGATATCTCTTCAAAAGCTATCTTCGGGGCCCTGGGATCGAGATATATGATCTCCACGTAGGTCCCCATCAATATCCTGGTTTCCCTGAGCAGTCCCCTGCTCTCGCATCCCGAAAAAAGAAAAACCGCGGAAATAAAAAACACCCTCAGGAATTGTCTAAGGATTAACATAGCTATTTAGTAATATGCGGCATTTCCATTTGTTTTTTTATTATCTTCAAAACCTCTTCACGATTCCCAAGCACATCATTATTCCAGAATCTCAGGATTACATAACCTTGATCTTTAAACCAGGCATCTCTTACTTTATCATCCTGATCATCCGCATGTTGTCCGCCGTCCACTTCTACAATCAGCTTACGCTCAAAACATACAAAATCAACAACATATCTGCCGATAACCGCCTGCCTGCGGAATTTAACTCCCGCATTTTTGAGACGTAAAACATACCATAGATATTTTTCCGCTTCAGTAGGATTATTCCTCAATAAACGGGCAATTTCAACGGGGATTATTTTCTTCAACGGCTCCCCCTCCCGAACCAATAGATTATTCATATCTTTCTTCCCCTTGATGGGGAAGATACAGAAAGGGTATCATCGTCCTTATTCCTCCCCACAAGGGGGAGGGAAAACAGCACGATGAAGGATAATATACTCTCATCTTCCATCTCCGATAACCGCCTCTAATCTTTCTTCCCAATAGAAAACTCCTTATCTTTCCTCCCCAACGGATACCTCCAATCTTTCCTCCCCTTGATGGGGAGGATTAAGGAGGGGTGGGTGCGCTGTTAAATACAGCGCACAGAGCAATCGAAAATCAGCATTGAATAATCCAAAGCTCAATGGAGCTTGCCCTGAGCTTGTCGAAGGGGTCAAAAGCCAAAGCTCAATGGAACTTGCCCTGAGCTTGTCGAAGGAGTCAAATTTCCAACAGAACCCAACCAATCTTTCATATCCTCATAATCACTTCTTTTTTATCGTTTTTAACAGTTCCTTTACGCCTAAAGTATTGATGACATCTTGCGGCCCGAGCCGGCCGCGCCTGGCTATATCCACCCCGTAGCGCATGTTCTTCAATTGATCGGGGTGATGGGAATCGGTATTCACCGCCAGCCTCACTCCGTTTTTCGCGGCCATGCGGCAGTTAACATCATTGAGATCCATTCTTTGATGGTAAGAATTGACCTCCATACAGGTATTGGTGTCCGCTGCCGCCTTGAAAACCGTTTTCAAATCTATCTTATACGCTTCCCTCACCCCGCGCAGCCTGCCGGTGGGATGCGCTATTATGTGCACCCTTCTGTTCTTACAAGCCTTCACTATCCGCGCAGTCAACTGTTTTTCGCTCTGGCTGAACCCTGTGTGCACCGCGCCGACCACTATATCGAATTCAGCCAGGACTGCGTCGTCGTAATCAAGTTCGCCTCCCGGGCCTATCTCCGCTTCCGTCCCGTAGAGAACGCGTATCTTTCCCTTGTGTCTGGAGTTGACCGTTTCTATTTCTTTGCGCTTCTCGGACAGGCGCCGGGGAGACAGCCCTCCGGCAATTTTCAGGCTCTGCGAATGATCTGTAATCGCTATATATGAATAGCCCAGTGCCTTCGCCGCCTCCGCCATTTCTTCTATATCGGCTTCTCCGTCTGACCAGCGGGAATGCGTATGCAGATCGCCCCTGATCATGCTCTGTTCCACCAGCGGTGGAAGGCGCTTATCGAGCGCGAGCTCTATTTCTCCCCTGTCTTCGCGCAACTCCGGGGGAACAAATGACATCTTTAGCCGGGAAAATATTTCTTCCTCGTTTTTTCCGGCTATCCTGCGTCCCGCGGCGTCGTATAACCCGTATTCATTAAGCTTATATCCGTTTTGCCCGGCAATATGGCGCAGTCTGACGTTGAAAGCCCGGGAACCCGTAAAATATACCAGCGCGGCGCCGTATTCTTCCTTTTTCACTATCCGCAGGTCTATTTGTCTCCCCCCGGAAGTGCGCAGGGATACTTTTGTCCCGCCCCGCGCCAGCACCTCCGCGTCCCCGACGGCGGCGATGAAATTATTTATAAACTGGGCGTTCCCTTCTCCGGCAGCAGATAAGAAATCTATATCGCCTATGCTCTCCACGCGCCGGCGCAGGCTCCCCGCCACGGATAAAGAACCCGAGGGAAATTTTTCTTGTATCTCTTGTGCCAGGCTCTCGGCGTCGCGAAGCGACATACGCTCCTTACTGCTCTTGAACAGTTTTATGCCTTTCGCCATGTTCTTTAGGCTTTTTTCCTTTATCCCGGGTATATTGAGGAGTCTTCCTGAAGAAACCGCCGCTTCCAGGTCGGAAAGGTTGTTTACGCCTGCTTGTTTGTAAAGCAGGCTCACGGTTTTCGGCCCCAGAGAAGGGATTTCAAGCAGTTGCGGCAGTCCGGGGGGCAGGCTTTCTTTTAGGGCGGAAAGAAAGGAGAGCTCCCCGGTGGAAACTATCTCCTGTATTTTGGCTTCCAGGTCGGAACCTATACCGGGTATCTCGCGTAAACGC
Organism: Candidatus Omnitrophota bacterium; assembly: GCA_041654215.1. Taxonomy (GTDB): domain Bacteria; phylum Omnitrophota; class Gorgyraeia; order Gygaellales; family Profunditerraquicolaceae; genus Undivivens. The sequence goes on along the minus strand of JBAZDY010000111.1, from coordinate 1,754 downwards.
CCGCGCTTTGCCAGCAGGCCGATCTCCTCCGGCAGGGATTCGATGTTCCTCGCGGCTTTTTCATAAGCGCGTACCCGGAATATGTTCTCGCCTTTTATCTCAAGCAAAGCGGCAGTCGAGCGGAAAATCGCGGCTACGCCGGCATTACCCGGCATAATTATCTTCTATACTTTTGACCATATCGTTGAGCATCATATTAACAGGCGCCGGAATGCCTGCTTCCTGGGCTATGCGTATTATCGCTCCGTTTATGGCGTCTATTTCACTGCGTCTCCCGGCCAGTATGTCCTGCAGCATGGAAGAAATATTTGTTGCCGTGGATTCACAGAGCGCTTCCGCTTTGGCCAGCGGGTCGTCATAGGCCAGTTTTATTCTCTTGCGCTTAGCCACTCTGACCGCCTCCGTGACCGCCGCGCGCATGATCCGTCTGGCTCCTTCGGATTTCACCAGAGCCCCGTTTGGCAGGCGCAGGACAGCGGAAAGCGCGTTGATGCCGGCGTTCAGCACCAGTTTAGACCAGATGATATTCTTTATCTCCCTGGATATGCGCAATTCCAGTCCGCAGGACGAAAACAGTTCCCTGATTGGGCGCATCTCGGCCGTTACCTTCCCGTCAGTTCTGCCGATCACAGTCGCCCCTTTTCCGGCGTAACGCACCCCGCCGTCTTCAAGCAGAGTGGCGCCTATGTTCGTCACCCCTCCTATGACCCTCGTTTCCTCCACCGCCTCCGAAATCACTTCGATGTTGCCAAGGCCGTTCTGCAGGCTGATCACTACGGCGTCCTTGGCCAGATAAGGGCCAAAGGAAGAAACCGCGTTTTTGGTATCGTAGGATTTAACGCAAAGAAAAACAAGACCCGCGCCGGATATTTCAGCGAAAGAAGAGGAAGCCTTGACGCGCGCTTTCCATTTGCCGGCCTCCCCTTCCACATTTATTCCCTCCCTCTCGATCTTATCCGTCCGCTCTTTAGAACGGCTAAAAAGAACGATATCGGCCTTCGCCTTGAAAAAAAGAGCCGCCAACAGAGAACCCAATGCCCCGGAACCGACGATGGCAATCTTCATATGGCCTCCTTCGATACTGGTCTGTCGTTTATCGGTATTTGAAAATCGAAAACCGAGATTAGACTATCCGCCGCTGAAGCATTTGATAATCGTAATGTTTCTTTTCTCTACTTTCGATTCTCGATTTTCGATTACTCTGTGCGCTGTCTAAAAACTTACTGAACAGCGCACCCACCCCTCCTTCATCCTCCCCATCGAGGGGAGGAAAAATTGGAGGTATCCGTTCGGGAGAAAAATTGGAGGCTCCCATTCGGAAGAAAGATTGGTGTTATCCATTCGAAGAAAAGAATGGAGGTACCCTTTCAGCAATGTTTCTTTTTTCTACTTTCGATTCTCGATTTTCGATTGCTCTGTGCGCTGTATTTAACAGCGCACCCACCCCTCCTTCATCCTCCCCTTCAAGGGGAGGAAAGAATGGAGATATCCGTTTGGGAGGAAAGATTGGAGGCGCCCATTCGGAGGTAATCTTCTCTTCAGAAATTCCCGGCCTGTTCAAACCGGTAATTTCTGCGGCTTGATTAGTATCGTGTCCCCGGAATTCAAAGCGGCCACTGCCGGGGCTTGTAACTGCTCCATCACCGCCTGGGATTTCATTTGTTTGCCGAGGTGAAAAGCGATAAAAGAATCGAGTATGAAGCATAATTCCTTCTTGATTTGGGGATTGAGGCCGAGTCCCAGCGTGTTTTGCA
>JBAZDY010000110.1:4174-4874 GCA_041654215.1 Candidatus Omnitrophota bacterium | reverse complement strand
GATAGCCAAAATAAGTCCCGCTCAAGGTATCTCCGGGATAAGAACTGTCGAAACTATACTTGTTGAATTTCACGGTCTGCGCGTATAATAAATCCCCGTAAAACCCCCGGTCGGCGTAATGCAGAACAGCCGCGTCAAAAACGCGGATAAGATTAACCCAGGGAGGGGCCATAATCAGCCTGCCTGCGCCGTATTTAAGCTCCTGGCGTCCGACTTTAACATCGATATGCGAACCGGCAACATTGAAAATCTTCAGGTAGGCCTGGTGCAGGTCGAATTCTTCTTCCTGCCCCGGAGCCGCCTTAATTTTATAACTTCCCGCCTGGGCAGCAAGGCCTTCAATAAAGAATTCCATCCAGTTATTTGAATTTCCGTCGCTTAAAACGGCCTTGGCGTTAACGCGTATGCGGTTAAACAACTGGCCGCCATTATCTTTATTATTCTTGTTAAAATCGAAATCCCGCTTGTATTCGTAGCGGAAGCGTTCCTCCGCTCCTACCTGGTATTTCCAGCTAAGAGATTTTTCTTTATCCTCTCCGCTTCCTTCAGCCGCGAGCGCCGCATAAACATACGAAAAAAACAAAATAGCCGCCAAAACACAAGTTTTACCGCGCATCGATACTTTCCTTCCCGCCAGATGTCCGCAACATTATTGCAATTTCTTTCTCCAGAAATACATCGGGTGCTCCCCGTAGTTGAA
>JBAZDY010000110.1:0-4164 GCA_041654215.1 Candidatus Omnitrophota bacterium | reverse complement strand
CTTTTTTGTTATCCACCCTCACTTCAAGGGTAAGCTTACAACAATCAAGCTCCCTGGCTTTATCCTCTACGGCGTCTAAAAGCCGGCCGGCAATCCCCCTGCCCCGGTACTCCGGCAATACGATGAGGTCGTGGATATTAATGATCTTTTTAGCGGAAAACGTGGAAAAACCTGTAAAGCAAACTGCCAGGCCGACCGGCTTTTTCCCTGTTTCCGCAAAGAACATTAAGGCGCCGGGATGACGGAATAGTTGGGAAACAAGCCTCTTTTGCGCCTTTTCGTCCAACCGCCTGTTTTCCCCCATCTTCCCGGACAAATAAACATTAACCAATTCAACTAAAGCCTGTTTGTATTTTTTTGCCGCTTTCCTTACTTGAATTATCCTTAAACTCTTCTCGTTCATCTACCCGCTGTTAGGCAATAAGATATTTCTCGACAGCCTTCCCCTCATTGAGCGCGTCAAGAATTTCATCCAGCGCTTCCTCGCTCTCGACCTTTCCATACCAGTAATTTTCGGGATAAACGACCATCACCGGGCCGTGGTCGCACAGCTTTAAGCAACCCGTCATTGATACCGCGACATCCTCCATGCCGCGGTCGGATAGCCCCTCCTGCAGATATTGTAAATGCTGCATAGAACCCTTTCTAGAGCATACCCCCTGCGCTTCGCCGTTAGCCCGGAAACTCGCGCAGACAAAAATATGATGTTTTGGTTTTTCCATAATTTTACCTCCTTGTCTACCTAGACAACACCCGCGCAATACCGATAAGCGCGGGGTGCCTAAATTATTATCCGCAACCCCCGCCTCCGCCCTTGCAGCCGCAACCGCATGAAGGATCAGATCCCGGCTCAGTCTTCCTGCGCGCACAATTGCCCTGATCCGCAAGACCGGGAATATAATCCGCTCCGTAAACCGCCTCCAGCCCTTTTTCTATCAAACCCGGGAAAGTAATTATTTTTATCCCCTGCTTACCCAGAATTTCGCGCGGCGCGCCTCCCGCCGCTTCAACCAATAGCGCCCGGCAATCTTTAAGCGTTCCAGCCAGCTTAAGCCATCTTTCCCCGGCGCCTCCGCTTTTCGGGATCTTGCGCACAGTTATCAGCTTATAAGTATCCCCGCCCCTGCCGTAAACATAAATCTTTTCCGCCCGGCCTAAATGCATATTTACCGATATGCCTTCGCGGCTGGCGCAAGCTACGTATGGCCGGCGCTCTTGCCCCTCAAGCGGTAAAGAGGCGTAGGATTTAAGCAAAGAAACGTTCTCCGGGCTGAGCTTCTCCCCCAGCAAGCCGACTGCGTCCGAACGGCAGCGCATGCAATGACGCATGATCGGTATAAACCTGGAGGCGTCTTTACGGCAATTCTCCAGCAGCCCCGAACTGGGTTCAGGGATATTTTCAAAAGCCGTGCCCGCTACCGCGTACATCGGGATTAAATTCATAATATCCGCCCCGGCCTCCGAAACCTTCCGGCTGATTTCGGCGATATGCCCGTCATTCACCCCGGAGATGATGATCGTATTGATCTTGGCGGTAATCCCGTGCTTTTTTATCCCGATCAACCCTTCCAGCTGGCGGCATAACAAGACTTCCGCCGCCTCTTTCCCGCGGTAAACATTCATCTTATCCCTGACCCAGGCGTAGATCTTCTCCCCGATAAGCGGGTCAACCGCGTTTATGGTTATGGTGATATGGCTCACTCTTAGCTTCGCCAGCTCTTCAATATAAGGAAAAATATTCAGCCCGTTCGTCGCCACGCACAATAACAAATCCGGATACGCTTTCCTGATCAAGCGCAGCGTTTCCATGGTCTCTTCCGGGTTGGCAAAAGGATCCCCCGGCCCGGCGATCCCGGCCACGGAGATATCTTTCCTTAAAGCAAAAACCTTCTTTAAATACGCCAGGGCCTGATGCGGGCTTAAGACAACGCTGGTCACCCCGGGGCGCGATTCATTCACGCAGTCATATTGCCGGTCGCAGAAATTACATTGTATATTGCACCTGGGCGCCACCGGCAGGTGGATGCGCCCGTATTTATGCCGCGCCTTGTCGTCGAAACAGGGATGGTTGGAGATTTCCAGAATGGCAGACCCGGTTTTTTTATTCATAAGCATATCCATCTCTTTCTATTTTTAACCGGCGCGCTCCTGGGGACCGGCAGGCGCCGCTTTACCCCTATTCTTTATGGAAATACTTCTCAAGCATGATTTTCCGGTGCATCCCGAATTTCTTGGCAAGCATCGCGTTACAAATATCATCGAGCAGTTTCAGCGACCCGCTGTACCCCGTATAAACCAATCTTTGCCCGCCGCAGCGGTCCTGGATCGGAAAGCCTATCCTTACCGGAGGAATCCCGTATTTCTCCGTAATATGCTTGCCCCCGGAATTCCCGATGATCAGGTTAATTTTCCTCTCCAGGGCGTGTTTTTCTATTGTTTCGAAATCAGTGTCATCGAGTATCAAGGGTTTTTCTTCCAATTTTTCTATTTTCCCGGACAGTAATTCCCTTAACATGCTGCTATGCGAGCCGGTGCTGATAATAGAGGCATCCATACCGTTCTCAAAACAGAGGCAGCTTACCGCATATACCAGGTCGGGATCTCCATAAACCAGGGCCTTGATCTCGGCGTTCAATTTATGCGCGTCGATCATGCCGTCAATCAGCCTCCCGCGCTCCTCAATAAACTTCGCGGGTATCTCCGTCCGGGAAACCGCGGATAAAATTTTTACAAAACGATCCGTATTTTCCACCCCGATCGGTATCGGGCAGCGGTAAAGAGGTATATTAAATTCATCCAGCAGGAATTTACCCGGGGAAATCGCATCCGGCACCGTAACCCCCATCTCGATGGTAGCTTTCGCCCCGGACATGATTTCTATATCTTTATATTTTGTCCCCCCGTCCGGAATTTTCTTGAATTCTTTTAAAAACGGGGCGTCGAAAGTGCGCGAGATATCGGGAAGCATGATATATTCGATACCGAAAGACTCCAGCATTCCCTTGATATTCCTAACGTCCCCCGGACTGACATAAGGCATGATAATATTTACTTTATTATGCAGGGAACACTGCGTAGCCGCCTGTTTTACGATATCTCTCAAAGCCGTAAAATATCCTTCATAAAGGGTCCCTCCGTAACCGGGAGTATTGGTTGTGATGATATTGATGCCGGAGGTGTCGTTTTCCGCTTTAAATTCGGCGGCAATCCTCTTGATATCCTCCCCGATCGTCTCCGCCAGGCAGGTAGTGGAAATACCGATGACTTTCGGGTTATACAGCTGGATGAGGTTTTTTAACCCTTTTTTCAGGTTATTCGCCCCTCCGTAGATCGTCGCATTCTCATGCAGTGAAGACGAAGCGATATCGATGGGCTCGGAAAAATGGGTTGTCAGGTGAGTCCTCATATACGCGCTGCACCCCTGGGAGCCGTGGAGCATCATCATGCTGTTCTCGATCCCGCGGAAGGCGATCGCCGCTCCCATCGGCATGCACATCTTGCAGGGATTAATATTTAAATTCGTAAAATTCCTGTTTTTCATTTCGTTAAAACCTCTTCTTTAACTGAGGTCTTGAGCTCCGAGACGTTATCCTCCGCAATTAAATCGGTTTTTGCCCACTTCCAGACCGGGTGATTTGCCGTAATGTCGAGCTCTTTGACAAAATTAATCATCCCTTCATAGGTAGTAAGAGGATACTTGCGGTCATGGTTAAAATCCACGAAAGGCACGCCCATTTTTAACGCCAGCACCCTTTCCTTTACGTTGCCCACAAAAATATCGGGCTTTTTCTCCCGGATGTATTTTTCTATTTCCGCCGGAGATGTATCGTTTAAGATAATGGTCCCTTCGGCGGAGAAATCATGGATGGTTTTGTAATCCTCCGGGCTTCCGTGCTGGGTGCCGACGATCAACGGCTTTATCCCAAGCTCCTTCAGCTGCCGGGTTATCGCGATTGCCTTATAAGTTCCCCCCACGCAAACCGCCGCCGTCTTACCGCTTAACTTTTTTCTAAAGGTTTCGACGACCGGTTTCACTCTCGCCTCTTCTTCCTCAACCAGCCGCAAGGCTTTCTCCACCGCTTCCTCGCCGCCGACCAGGCCGGCAATCTGCACCAGGGAATTCCGGATGTCCTCAAACCCGATAAACCTTACCCTGATAGAAGG
>JBAZDY010000109.1:0-4923 GCA_041654215.1 Candidatus Omnitrophota bacterium | reverse complement strand
GTATTTGATAAATTCCTTTAAAGGTCAGTACACGCCTTTCGCGCTTGTCAGCGGAGCGCAGATGACGCTCGGCGGCGCGGACAGCGTAAGAGGGTTCCAGGAGAACGAGTATCTGGCGGATTACGGTTGGATCAACACCGTGGAACTGCGCATGCCGCCATTCCTGCTTCCATCCATATTGAAAGTCCCGTTCGATAAGAAACACACCAGGCTTATCGATGCCGTGCAGGTGGTGGGTTTTATCGACGCCGGCAAAGGTTATATCAACAAGCCGAGGGTGGGCGAGGTCAACGAAAAGTTTCTTGTCGGCGCCGGTTTCGGTTTCCGTTTCGACCTGTATGAGCATCTGCGCGCCCGCATAGATTTCGGATTCCCGTTAGGTAAAGAAAAGCCCAGCGACGATTCCAACAGCAGGGTGCATTTCGGGATGCAATACGACTGGTAAGCGCGCTTATAATAAGTCATTCTTATGGTTACAGCGCGCAGGGCGAGCGAAATCCGGGGCCTTTTGCGATAATACCCGGGCCGGCGTAATCCGTAATTTATCATTATTTATAAAATCCTTTACTACCTATATTAAACCGATGGCAGGGGGAAAAATGAGATATAAAGGCCGGTATATAAAAATGGATAAGGCAGTTGTTGTCATCGTATCCGCATTGCTGGCGCTTACGAATTGTCATACAGCCGCGTTCGCCGGAGATCTCCCCGCAGGGGCCGTGGTCCAGGCCGGTAATGCTTCCATTACTTCCGACGGCACCAATATGACTGTGGTTACCGACGCCGCCAAGACCTGGATAGACTGGACCGGGGGTTTCAATATCGGCGCCGCCAACAGCGTCAACAACATCGCCGCCGAGACATCCGCGGTCATTTTGCACCGCGATATCACCGGCGCGCTCTCCAATATACAAGGCGCTCTTACCGCAAATTGTAATGTCTTTCTGCTCAACCCAAGCGGTATTCTTTTCGGTTCCGGAGCGCAGATCAACGTGGCCGGTCTGTTGGTTTCCACCCTCAACATGTCCATACAGGATTTCATAAACGGTGACTATCTGCTGGAGCAGGGCGTAGCCGACGCCGGATTGATCACCAATCTGGGAGAGATCAACGCAACTGGGCCGACGGGTGTTACTTTGGCCGGCGGCGCGGTGAGGAATGAAGGCGTGATCAATGCCGGTCTCGGCACGGTGAACCTGGTCAGCGGCAGTAAAGTAACTCTGAACGCCGACAGCGAAGGATTGATCCAGGTCGCCGTTGACGGCCAGGTCCTGGAGAACGTTTACGACAAGAACGGCAACAAGGTCGAGTTCGGGGTGGACAATGTCGGCGAGATAAACGCTAACGGCGGCAAGGTCTATATCGAAACCGAAGCGGCCCAGAACGTCTTCAGCAAATTGATCAACCAGTCCGGCGTGGTCAAGGCCGGCTCCATGGTCAACAAGGGCGGTAAGATCGTTCTGGTCTCCAATAGCGAAGGCGTGGTGGAGAACAGCGGCACTATGAATGTTTCCGGGGTGGAAGACGGCGCATCAGGCGGCACAATAGAAATACGCGGAGAAAAGGTCGGTCAGTTCGGAAGCGTAAAAGCCGACGGCCTTGGCGCGGGTGACGGCGGCAATGTTGAATTGCGCGCCGCTAAGACTGTGGCATTGGGGCCGCATAGCGCTACTACCGCGAATGCCGGCGTAAACGGTAACGGCGGAAGGGTGGTGGTTTTCTCTCCCGACAGCGCGTTGATGGCTCCTACCGCTCAAATCGCGGTCAGAGGCGGGGATAACTCCGGCAACGGCGGTTTTGTCGAATTTAGCGGGCAGAAGTATGTGGAAGTCAACGGCATTATAGACAGAAGAGCTCCTAACGGCAAAGCTGGATTATTGCTCATCGATCCTACCGATATTACCATCAATGACGCCGGCGCAGACGACACCCTCTGGACCGCTGACGCCTGGGCTGACGATTCCTCCCGCGCCACGTCGCAGATAGATATTGATACTTTGATCACGCATCTTCTTGCCGGTGATACCACTATTACTACGCTAAGCGGTGGTGTGGGCAGCGGCGATATTACGCTCAACGCCCCGGGCAGGATTTTAACCAATACGACCGCTCACAGCCTTACCTTGACGGCGGAAAGGAATATAACGTTCTCTACTGCCGTAAATTTCGAAGGTTCCGGGAGTTTGAATTTAAACGCGTCAGGGGCGGTCGCGGTTAACAATTCCGTTGCTTTAAACGGCGGCGCCTTTGATTCTAACGGGACATCTTTTACCAGCGGCGCCTTGGGCACGATTACCACCAACGGCGGCGCGGTGGATCTCAGCGGCCATTCGGCAGGGATCACTATCGGCGCCGCGATAAATACCGGGGGAGGGAGTTTTATTTCCGCGGGCACCGCCTTCGATAATACCGGCGGCACGATTACAACCGCCGGTGGAGACATTACCATAAATCAGACAGGCGCGGTCATTATCGGCGCCGCTCTTGACAGCGGCACCGGGGATGTGAATATAGACGCCGGAGATACCCTAACGATAAATAAGCCGATAATCAGCACAACCGGTAACATCAGCATAGATTCCACCAACGCCGCTACTATTGCCGCAGACGGCGATATCCAGACAAATTCCGGCACTGTAACCTTCGGCGCGGATAAAACAGGCGCCCTCACTACTTCCGCCGATATTATTGCCGGAGGCAGTATAACTTTTACCAGGGGTGTTACCCTCGGCGCCGCCTCCGTTATTACCAGCGTTAACGACAGCGTTACCTTCTCCGGAGACGTCTCCGGCGCTTTTTCCCTGACTGTTAATGCCGCAGACGCCGTTTTTTCAAGTACCATCGGCAGCAATGACGACCCAACCTCTTTGATTATTACCGCCAATAGTACCAGATTCGGCGGAGCGGTGAGCGTGGGGAGCCTGACCGTGAACGGTTCCGGCGGGACCACTACTATCTCCGCCGATATAACCTCTGCCGGCAAGGTTGAAATCAATGATAACGTAGTCATTAGCGGCGTCAGAACCATCAGCACCGCCGCCGCCAATGCCAATATTTACATTTCCGGCACCGTCAACGCGTCCGCGGCGAATACTGATGCCCTGACTCTTGCCGCAGGCACCGGCAACGTGACCTTAGGGAATTCCGTGGGCGATAGCGTTCAGCTCGAGGACTTGACCATCACCTCAAGCGGCATCACCACTTTGAATCACACTATAGACGTTAACGGTAGCGACTCAGGAGAAGATATAAATTTAAGCGGGGCGTCGAACGTCGTGTTGGGTTCGGATGTAACACTGGATTCGGCGCGGAGCGTCTATCTTAACGCTATTAACGGACAAGGGCATAATTTGACGGTGAGAGCCGGATATACGATCGACCTGAACGCAGCCATAAGCAATGTCCTTAATGTGAGCATGACTGCTGTAGCAGGCATGATCTTACTCGACCACGCGGTGACGGCCACTCAGGACGCTACTTTCACCACTATCAATCCAGGGATGGATATTGTGGTTCAAGCGGCTCTTACAGCAGGTCGTTCTTTGACTCTTACTGCGAATACTGCTTCTACATCGTCCGACATAGAAATAGGGACGGGTAGTGATCTTGAAGCCCCTGTTGTAACCCTAAGATCCTGCATAATAATCATAAACCAAGCTGTTGACAACAGCATCGGTTCTCTACATCTTATTGCAGAAGACACCAGCGGCGGCATGGTTCTTAGAAATAGTATTACCGCCCACGGAGATTTGACTATAGACGGAAGTATATGGGTAAACAGTGACGGCGTAGGGCTCACTTCGACTGATGGTGATATCCGTCTGAACTGCACGGTCGACTCAAACGATGCTACATCGCGTGACTTAAGCCTGACTGCCGGCCAAGGCACTGTTTATGCCGGGACATTTGGGGGAACATTCAGGCTTGAAGATATATCTGTCAGCGCGCAGCAGTTGGTTCTTGGCGGTAATATCGCGGCTGAAACCGTCAATACTTCCAGCGTGGGCCTCACGACGCTGGCTAATGCGATCGATATAGATACTACCGTAGGTGCCGGCAGCATAACCCTCGGCCCCTTGACCGGCGCAAATAATCTCACGATCTCCTCCGGAGGAGCAGTAACCTTGGGAAACGCCGATATCGCCTCGCTGGATATTGACGCCGCGACTACGGTCAGCTTTAACGGCGATTTCAAAACCAGCGGCGGGGTAACAGTGGATACCGCTATATCCGACGATATCACCGTCAGCGGTTCTATCCAGGCAGGAGGCAATGTTACCTTAGATAACACCGCCGGCGCAGGGACCGCAGATATCGTGCTTAACGGTAACGTTTCCACCACCGGTTCCAGCACTATCACGATCAGCGCGGACGATGCCGTCAATATCGCCCAGAGTGCTGCCGCCAGCGTCAGCGCGGTCAACGGCGAGATAGATATCACCTCTGCCGGAGCAATAGCCTTGGGCACTGGAACTTACGTGGGCAAGATCACCACCACCGGCGCAGGCGCAATTGATATCAATAACACCGGTGCTTTGACCATGGGGACCGCCTCCGGCACCGAGATATCCGGCGGCGGGGATGTGGATATAGCGGGTGCTGCCGGCATCACCAATACCATAGCCTCCACGACCAGCGGCGATGTGGCGTTGCACGGGGCAGTGACCTTAGCGGCTAATGCCGTCGTATCCAGCGCCAACGGCAACGTAACATTTTACAATACCGTCAATGCGACCTCGGATAATACCGAGACATTGACCGCAAATGCATTAAACGGCATTGTCACATTCCAGAATACTATCGGTGATACCACAGATCCGGGAGCCCTGACCGTTAACGCCTCTGCGGCAGTTTTTTATAATACTGTGCTGGCAGGGGGTAATATCGATATCAATGCCAATGCAGTAACACTGGATACCGTCA
>JBAZDY010000108.1:0-5062 GCA_041654215.1 Candidatus Omnitrophota bacterium | reverse complement strand
ACCGCCTCGGACAGAGCCAACCCGCGCGCGCGCAGGATATTGATGTAGCTTATCAGGACTATAGCGTTGTTGACCACGATACCCATCAACATCACCACCCCGAGGAAAGAAATTATGTTCAGGGTCATGCCGCTGATGATGAAAGCGAATATCACTCCCACGAAGGTGAACGGTATGGAAAACATGACTATGAACGGGTCTATCAGAGACTCGAACTGCGCGGCCATGACCATGTAAACGAGGATAATGCCGAGCGCCAGCAGCAGCGCCAGGTCGCGGAAGGCCTTGGTCTGTTCTTCCGCTTCACCTCCGAGTTCCAGGGTAATGTCCGACGGCAGGGTAAGTTTATTCAACTCCCGCTTGACGTCTTCGACGATTTTGCCGGAAGAACGTTTGTAGGCGTTACATTCCACGCGCACCACGCGCTCTCTGTTCTTGCGTTCTATCTCCTGCGGCACGAGCACCTCGCTGATACCTGCGATATTGGAAAGCCTCACCTGCCTGCCGGGGTCCACCCCGCCGCCGGAAGCCGGATAGACCGTGATGCTTTCGATATCCTCCGGTTTGAGCCTGAACTTCTCCTCGGCGCGCACGCTGATGTCGTAGGTCTTGCCTTTCTCGCGGTAATGCCCGGCGGTATTGCCTTCAATAAAGGCCTTGACCGTATCGGTTATCATCTGCATGTTGAGCCCCAGAGAAGACGATTTCTCCCTGTCCACGTCTATGCGCAGTTCCGGACGGTTGGCTTCCCTGGAGACGCTCACGTCCACAGCGCCCGGTATATTTTCCATTATATCCTTGATCTGCGCGGCCACGGCGTCGGTATCCTGGAAAGAATGACCTATGATCTCCACCTGGACGCTCTTGCCGCCGGAACCGGAGATCACCCTTCCCATCGGGTTACCGGTGGTTATGTCCGTTCTTACCACCCCGGGCAGGGCGCGGATCCTGCCGCGCAGTATCTGCCCGATCTCTTTAACGGAACGTTCCCTTGCCGTCTTGGGGACGAGTTTGGCGCCGCAGGTAATTATGTGCGACCCTGAGGCGTTCCCCATGCTCTTTCCCACGCCGGATACTTCGCCGCTCCTGACATAATAAAAGAGCCGCTCGGGAACTTCCCTGTCCAGGATGTCCTCTATGCGCGCCGCGATTTTATCGCTCTCTTCGAATCTCGTGCCTATGGGCAGGTACACGCTCATACGCAGGTCTCCGGAATCTTCCTCCGGCGCGAATTCATTGCCGACAAAACGCAGCAGGAAAAGGGAAAATAAAAAAATGCCCAGCGACCCGAATAAGACCAGTTTCTTGTGCCCCAGGCACCAGCGCAGGATGCCGGAATACAGCCTCTCCAATGCTCCGAGCCAGTTCTCCGACGCGGCATAGAGCCTGCCGAGCAGGTTGGAGGAATTCGCCGGTTTCCCTGTCTTCAGCCATTGAGAACACAACATCGGAGAAAAAGTGGCTGAGGTAAAAAGAGAACCCAGCAGGGTCACGATAATGATTACCGCCAGTTCGCCGAACATTATCCCCACTATCCCGGGGATGAAGAGCATCGGGGCGAAGACCACCACCGTGGTCATGGTGGAGGCGGCGATGGAAAGGAACATCTCGGAAGTGCCGAAGATCGCGGCTTCGCGCGGACGCTGTCCGCCTTCCAGACGGCGCATAACGCTATCCACCACGACGATCGCGTTGTCCACCACCATGCCCGAGGCGATGGCAACGGAAGAAAGGCTTATGGTATTAATGGTCTTCCCGCTCAGGAACAGGTAAATGAAACTGATCAGCAGGGAGAAAGGGATCGTCAAGGCGATAATAAGGCTGGGTAGAAAACGCCTCAGGAAGAACCAGACTACTACTATTACCATTACCACCGCCAACCAGACCGAAGATTTCAAGCTGTCCACCGAGCTGATGATGTCCTTTGATGTATCGAAAATCACCTGGAGTCTTACGTCAGGAGGCAGGTCGCTTTCCAGCTGACTGAGTCTGCGTTTGACCCTCTCCGCCACCGCGACCGTATTGGTGCCGTTCTGTTTCTGCACCATCAACACCAGGCCGGGTTTCCTGTTGATCCTCACCCGTGTCTTTACTTCCTTAAAACCGTCCTCCACGCGGGCGACGTCCTTGAGATAAACGTACCTGTTGTCCTTCCTGCCGATAATGATGGAATTGATGTCCTGCGGGCCGGCGAATTCTCCCGGCAGGCGGATGAGGTAATCGGTCAGGCCCGATTTAAGGCTTCCGACCGGCTGAGTGACATTTTCCTGCCTTATCGCGCTCTCGACGTCGAGAACGGACAATCCGTACCCTTCCAGGCGCGGCCTATCCACCCAGACATTGATCTGGCGCACCATCCCTCCCCCCTGTATCAGGACTGTGCCCACCCCGGGTATTTGTTTCAGATTATCGGAAACACGGCGGTCTATAATATCGTAAAGATCCGGGTAAGATCCTTCGGCGGTAACGCCCAGGACGAGTATCGGCATGTTGGCGGTATTGAACTTGAATATATAGGGATTGTCCATCTCGTCCGGGATGTCGGGCAGGGACTGTTTGGCGAGCTCTATGCGGTCGCGGATATCGTTGGAAGCCTCATCCAGGTTGGTCCCCCAGATGAACTTCAGCTGGATGACGGACATCCCTTCGCTGGATGTCGAAGTTATCTTCTCCAGGCCCGGGGTGGTGCCCAACTGGTTTTCCAGCACCTCCGTGACCTTGGTCTCCACGTCCTCCGGATTGGCTCCGGAGTAATTAGAGATAACGCTTATTATGGGAGGTTCTATCTCGGGCAGCAGGTCCACTCCCAGCCTGCTGAAGCTGTAAAGCGCGAGGACGAAAATGGCGGAGAAAATCATCAAGTTGGTAATCGGCTTCCTGACGCCGAATTCGGACAGATTCATTACTTTTTCTCCTCGACAGAGACGGCCATGCCGTCCCTGAGTCTCTGCTGCCCCATTATGACCACCGATTCCCCGGGGCTCAACCCTTCGGCCGCCTCATAATAAGCGCCGGAACGCAGGCCGAGACGGACCTTTCTTACGCGCGCCGTGCCGTTATCGACCACAAAAACATAAGTGTCCTCATCCCTTCCCTGCACCGCTTCTTTCAATATCAAAGGCACGCCCTGCTTCCGCTCCAGAGGGATGTGGGCGCGGACGAACATGCCCGACTTCAATTCACGGGACGCGTTGTCAACGCTTATCTCGACCATGAAAGCCCTGTTGTCCTGGTTCAGCACCGGGCTTACCCTGGCTATGCGACCCTCGAATTCCCGGTTCGGATAGACGTCGCTGAAGACCCTGGCCGGCCGGCCGGGACGTATCCTCGGCAGATATTTCTCCGGGACATAAACATTCACTTTTACCTGTTCGCCGCAGACAACAAGCGCCACCGGGGTCTGCGGAGTGACGCTGCTGCCGACGTCTACATAAACGCCGCCGACGACTCCGTCTATCGGACTGTCCACCGGGGATTTCTCGAATTTCAACCCCACCTCATCCCGGTCCACATAAGCGATCGCTTCCCCTTTTGCGACCCTGTCGCCTTCCCTGCGGGACTTTTCTATTATTTTCCCGCTCACCCGCGGGTATACCGTCGCTTCCTTCTCCGCCTTTATGCTCCCGGCGTATTCTATGACATCTTCTATGTCCCCGGCGACGACTTTCATCGCCAGAACCGGCAGGCGAAAAACTTCGGGGGCGGCCGTTTCCTGTTTTTTCCCGCACCCCTGGCAGCCCAACAATACCGACGAACAAAAAACCGCGCCTAAAACCCACGTTCTACCGCTTCCCATCAAACACCTCCGATAGCTTTGTCGAAATCCATGCCGGCGATCATATAGGCATAGACGGCCTGTTCTTTCTTGAAATAAGCCGTTTCATATTTCAAAGCGGCATCCTGCATGTCGAGAAGGCTCGCGATCCCGCGACGGTACTTCTCCTGCGCCGCCCTCAGATTATCCCGGTACACTTTAACTTCCTCTTCCGCCGCCTTCAACGCCTCCAGCGAATCCTGCAGACCCAGGCAGGCCTGTCTCAATTCGGTAGCTATATCCTTTATCACCTGCTGGCGCTGAGCCTGGGAAGCCTTTAACGCGGCAATCGCCGCTTCCACCTCGGCCCTGGCCTGGCCGCCGTCAAATACTGGCCAGGATACCGTCAACCCGGCCACGCTGTGGTCGTTATCATTTTTCTCCGTGCCGGATGCCAGCCGGTTGGAAGAGTAATAATCAAGCGTGGCTTTTAAAGACGGCCTGCCGAAGCCTCTGGCTATCTTTACCGCCTCCTCCGCAGAACGCTCTTCGGCCTCATATAGCCTCAACTCCGGCCTGGAAGCCGCGGCCTTCAGGAAAGCGGCGTCGTAAGCTGTATCCCTGAAAGCGTAACGGAGCCTGCCGGCAGCGGTAATTTCATCCCCGCTTTTAAGGTAAAGAAGGTTGGCGAGGATTTCTCCGGCCGACTTTTTCTGCGTGGCCGCGCTGGAATAAAGATACATGGCGCTGCGCAAAGATGATCTTTGGCCGATGATCTCCGATTCGGAGGCCTGCCCGCGCCTGTGAAGCTCGGAAACATAATCCAAATGCCGCTTGGCGCTGACGGCGATGAACCTGCTCAATCTGCGGTATCTTTCGGCAAGCACCAGGGTAAAAAAACTCTTTTTCACCTTCAACAGCACTTCCTGCTTGTCCCTGCTTAAAGACGCCTGCGCCGCGGAAAGGTCGAATTTGCTTTTGCGCATTGCCGCGCTGATCGCACCGCCTTTATACAGATACTGCCTGACCGATACCTGTTCCGACAATTCTCCGACGTCTTTGGAATAAAGGCCTCGGGTCATTCCCAGCGTCCCGGAAATATCCACGGCGGGCAAAACGGCAGAATTGGCCAGGGATACTCCCGCGCGCGCGGCTTCTTCTTCCGCCCTGCCTTGCGCCAGTTGCCTGTTATCTTTCAAAGCCGTCAGCAGCGCTTCCTCCAGGGTCAACACTATTTCTCCCGCGCAGGCGCGGGGACAGGACACGCCGCACAAGAATACGGCGATCAAACCCGCTTTAATCAAACCG
>JBAZDY010000107.1:0-5138 GCA_041654215.1 Candidatus Omnitrophota bacterium | reverse complement strand
GTGTAAAAATTCGGGTATGCAGGCGTACCGTGTTCCTGCAAATCAAGGCCTTTAATCTCCTCATGAGGAGATACCCTGATCCCGAAGTATTTATCCATAAGTTTGAACACTATGAAACCGAGGCCGAACGCCCAGCAGGCACAGACCGCCGCCCCTATAGCCTGGGCGGTCAATTGTCCGGCGCCGCCGCCGTAGAAAAGCCCTTTGACCAGAGGCGCTTCGCTGGTGCAGAGGCCGTAAGTGCCGTCGGCGAAGAGGCCGACGCTCAAAAGCCCCCAGATGCCGTTTATACCGTGAACGCTCACCGCGCCTACCGGGTCATCAACTCCAGCGTTCTCCCAGAAATAAACGCTCAAAACAACGAGCAATCCGGCTACCGCGCCGATGACCACGGCCGCCCATGCCTCGATCCATGCGCAGGGAGCGGTTACCGCCACCAGACCGGCGAGACAGCCGTTTAACATCATACCGACGTCCCATTTCCTGGTCTTTGCGAAAACCAACAGTATCGCCACCGCCGCGCCCGCGGCCGCGGCCAGGTTGGTATTCACCGCGATTACCGCTATCCTCAACTGGTGCGCCGAGAAAGTCGAACCGGGGTTAAAACCGAACCACCCGAACCAGAGGATGAAAGTCCCCAGCGCGGCCAGGACAATGCTGTGCCCGGGGATCGCTTTAGGCTTGCCGTCCTTGCCGAACTTGCCGAAACGCGGTCCAAGCACTATTGCGCCGGCCAATCCCACGAAACCGCCTATGGTATGCACCACGCCTGAACCGGCGAAATCAACGTGCCCGGCTCCGAAAGGAAGCTTGGAAAGCCAACCGCCTCCCCAGACCCAATGCCCGTATATAGGATAAATAATAGCGGTAACAGCGAGGCTGTAAAGGAAATAAGCTTTGAATTTGAGTCTTTCCGCGACCGCCCCGGAGACGATAGTGGCGGCTGTTCCGGCAAAAACCAACTGCCAGAAAAACAACAGGTACCTGCCCACGTCATAGCTTTCTCCGTGCAGGAACCAGCCCGATATACCTATCAATCCTTTAAAATCCGTCCCCATCATAAAAGCGAAACCGAAAGCCATGAAAACCAAAGACGCCACCACGAAATCTATGGTGTTCTTGGCCATCAGGTTGGTGGCGTTCTTGGCGCGGCAGAAACCGGCTTCCACCATGGCGAATCCCGCCTGCATGAAAAAAACAAGAAAACCGCAAACAAGCACCCAGACATAATCGATCGGCGCGGAAGCATTGGCTGCCAGAGTGGCCGCCCCGGCCGGGTCCTGGGCGAAACACAAAGCAGTCTCCCCCAGCATTGCCGCCAATAACAGTAAAACGATTTTTCGCATACTCCCTCCTTTTAAATAAAAAAGCGCCTTTATAATCCACCCTGGATTAAAAAGACGCCCGCGTCTGTAAAAAAACGGCGTTCTCTCTGCAGAACGCCTATGTTTGATTCCTACACGCCGATGTGCCTTACACTATTACAAGTAAGAAAAACGCCGTTTTGGTAACTGTTTTTTGCGATTTCCCGGTTACGCCCGCGCATCCTCCTGCTGCGTTTTATGAAAACGCTGCTGCTATACGATATTTATCCGTAGGCCGCCTGACTCCACGCTGTCACCTCGGCGCAGTTTGCGGCGGACGCGCGTTTCTGTTTCTCCGTTGACCTTCACCGAGCCGGAGCGGATAAACTGCCCGGCCTCGCCGCCGCTTGAGGCGATACCGGCGTTCTTCAAAAGATTGTCCAGCTCGATATATTCTCTCTTAAGCTCGAGATCCACAGGGCCTCCCATTGCCGTCATAAATTACACCCTGAAAGAAGCTCTCTTGCCCCATTTTTATCCTGAACATATATCTCCGGGACAAACTCCATCGAATTCGGGACAAGACCCGCTATCACCTTTTTCAATCTCTCCTGTTGAACCGAGTTCCCGGGGTCGAATACCGGATTCTGGCTGATATCGTTCAGCAGGAGTATAACCGGCTCTCGGGGGAATATATAATCTTTTAAAAGCTGCTTAATGAGCAAATCCAGATACTGCGGTTTATCCTTGAACACGTTGACCGCGCTTTTGAAGGTAATTTTTCCCCAATCGTAGTCGGCGGTTTTTCGCAGCAACGCGTAAAGCGAGGAATATTTGACCATCTTCATCTCTCCAGGAGCCATCTTCCGGGCGATGTTAACGATCACAGCCGACAGTTCGGCGTGATTAAAAGTCTTTATTTCCTTATGTATATCTATGGTAAGCAGGTCGAAGATATATATGCCGCGGGCCGAGGAAGCGGCGTTTGCCGTGCCGCGCTTCACGAAATCTTCTATCGCGTCCCAGAGGACCTTTTCATCTCCGCGGATGAAATTCAGCGAAAGGATACTGCAGGGCTGACTTTCGTGAAGGGCTTTGTAAAGGCGGACCTTGTCCTCATTATGGCCGGCGTAAGATATCTCGTCGAAACGCGGCATATGCCGCAAAAGATTAGAGTCCTGGAAACCGTAAGAGATAAGATTCATGACGGGTTAATGTTTGCCTGCGCGGGATACTATCTTCGTTTTCTTCTTAAACCCGGCCTGAAGGCAAAGATGCCTGGCGAACGGCGAGAGTTTCTTGTTCTCATAAGGGAATTCTTTGCAGTGGGAAGGTTTGAATTTGTAATCCATCATATGAATGGAGCACAACCCTCTCGGGGTAAGGAAGGAACACGGGCTGTTGCCGTAACTCGTCCCCACTCTGTACCCGGAAGGGAAATCCTTATCCACCTCGAGATGGTAAAACTCGCCTTCCAGCCCCAGGGCGGCAATCCCTTTCGCTTCTTCCAGGTCAACCCAGGCCCCGAATCTACAGCAGGCGCTCGGTTTACTGCATTTGTCGCAATTTATCTTTCTCATAACGCGCTCCGTCCGCAAGAATTACCGGCGCCGGGGGAGACCGAACGAACAATCCAAATTCTCCCTTCCGATAGCCGCCTGTCTCCGGATAATCCAGGGGATATTTTACATCCTCGCGCGGCGAAGTCAACAATAATGAAGCTCCCGGCTAACTCCCGGCTGATCATTCGACAGGCTTCAGTAGTGACCCTGTCGAACTGCTCAGGACACGCGCCCGGGGGAATCTTTAAATAAACTGGGATTTTTGCGATTTGAGTGGAGCCCCTCGGGCCGGCCGCGGGAAACGCGGTTTATGCCGGCTATCCCTCTTCTTCTTTTTCCTTTATATACTTCCGTATCGCTTGCAGCAGGGCCTCAATATCCACGGGTTTTACGAAGTACTCCTGTATCCCCATTACATAAGCCTTCTTCTTGTCTATATCCTTATTCAAACCGCTCACCACGATGATCGGCGTGCTTTGGCCGACGGGATCCTTGTTCAACATTTCGCAGGCATCCAACCCGCCTAATTCCGGCATCAGCAGATCCAGGATTATTATGTCGGGCAGGAAACGATGAGCCTCGGAAATAATCTCCTTGGCGTTCAATAAAGCCAGCACCTGATATCCTTCGCTCTCCAGGCGGTGCTTTAAAAGATCAACGGCATTTATTTCGTCATCAATGATCATGACCCTGTGCTTTGCCATCCGCTTCCTCCGAGTTGTGATTACCTTTTTCCTTGTCTCTGACTTGGGATATGGAATAAGGATACCTTTATGAATAATACCATTTCACCGCATAAAAATCAATCCTCTGCGACACTTTCCTTCATTTCTGGCGTAAGTGCGCTCTTTGTGAAAGAAAGCGAAGTGCTCCAGGTCCGAATTTCAACCGGAAGACTCCCCCTCGGAGAGGTAATCCTTAAGCAAAACCGCTTTGAAAGCCGGGAATTTCTGCGGTTTGATTTAACAGAAGCTGTGGACAAACCGGATAAATCCATTATAATATTTCATCGGATGCCCTATGTGGTCCCGAGTAACCAGGAGGAACGAAAAATCAAGAAGCCTCTATTAATTCTTTCGCTCGCTCTGACCTTAACCATCCCCCTTAAGAATGCCTTTGCCGCCGGCTCCGGTTCCTACCGCCTCGAGGCGGTCGACGCCGAAGCGCTGGGCAAAGGACTTGCCTTTGCCGCGCAGGCGGACAACCCTTCAGCAGTTTATTTCAATCCGGCAGGTCTCACCCAGTTAAAAGGAAAAACATACGCCTCCCTGGGAGCCGGAGTAATTCAGCCCTTCTGTTCTTACAAAGACAACACTACCGGTGAACGGACCAACAGGCGCAGACAAACCTTCATAATCCCCAATTTCTTCATCGTCAGCGACTTCGGCCTGGAAAAATTCTCTTTTGGCGCGGGAGAATCCTCATATTGGGGCCTGGGGACATACTGGGCTGAAGACAGCTTCTCCAAATACGTGGCCACTAAAACCGACTACAGAACCGACGATGTGATGTTAACCGGGGCCTATGAGATAAACGACAACCTCTCCATAGGTCTTGCCGCCGATTATACCAACTCCTATGTAAACAAAAAAAGAATGCTTTCCCAACAGACCTGGGGCGGCACGGACGGCGATCTCCAGTTAAAAGGCAGCGATAAGAACGCCTGGGGATACCGGTTTTCCACTTTATATAAAGCGAACAAAGAGCATAGTTTCGGATTGATGTACCGCAGCCCGGTGGATGTTAAATACAAAGGCAAAATATATCTCAACGGTTTAAACGGAGCATACGCCTCCCCCGCATATTTCGGCGGCTCTTCCTATGAAACCGAAATTACCTGCAAGACCACTCTGCCGCGGAGCGTCGTTTTCGGATATTGTTATAAACCGAATGATAAATTAAAGCTTGAATTCGATACGGAATGGATGGATTGGTCCTCGATAGAGGAAGAAAAGATCGAGTACCCATCGGAATCGAATGCCGGCCGCCTAAGCGTGCTGAACGCCGGCAATCCGGCCCCGAGAGACTGGAAACCCGCCTTTGCCTACGCCGTAGGGGCTGAATACAAAGTCAATGAGATTTTAAAACTACGCGCAGGGTATATTTTTCATGAAACCCCCATACCCCAGGCGAACTTCGAGACTTCAATACCGGACGCCAAATCGAATATCGTGACCCTGGGAGCCGGGATAAAGTTAAAAGAAAACGTCGGCATCGATATTGCCTACGCGGCGATGTTCTACGCTACAAGAAACGTCAAAAACGACGTCGG
>JBAZDY010000106.1:0-5201 GCA_041654215.1 Candidatus Omnitrophota bacterium | reverse complement strand
ATTTTCCGGCGAAGCCAATGCTTCGCCGGTACACAGCGTTTATTCGGCTGGTTGCTTATTCCGGCGACCTCCCCGAAGCTTCACACAGGTGAACACTTGCTCAATTCCACACAAGAGCAAAGTGCGTCCATCTTCGCACGAACGAATACTTAGCCATCCGATAAGCTAAGGTATCACGCACAAGCGAATACTTAGCCTTCCGATAAGCTAAGGTATCACGCACAAGCGAATACTTAGCCTTCCGATAAGCTAAGGTACAACCGGGTTAAAACCCGGGGATTTCTGGGCTAGGGGATTAAAAGATGAACAAAAACGTTGATATAAAAAAAGTACTCGAAGAACTACTGAAGGAAGAGATCGTTTCGCTCGCGCCCGGGTTGAGCGCGGTAGCGATAATCTTCGAACTGCCCAGGGACGGGCGTTTCGGCGACTTGGCCGTTAATACCGCTATGCAGTTGTGTAAAAAGCTGCGCAAGCCGCCGATGCAGATAGCAGGCGCTCTGGCGGAGGGTTTGAAACGGCGCATAGCGGTTTCTGCGGCCGCAGAAATGATTGACGACGTGCGCGCAGAGGGAGCCGGGTTTCTAAATTTCTATTTCAGCGGTGAATATTTCCGGCGCAGATTGCAGGCTATCCTGGATAAAGGCGCGGAGGCTTTCCGTTCGCGGGACGGGGCCGGCAAAAAGGTATTGATAGAATTCGTCAGCGCCAATCCTACCGGTTCTCTTTCCGTGGCCCACGCCCGCCAGGCGGCCGTCGGAGACGCCCTCGCCAACATAATGCGCATCTCCGGTTACCAAGCCGACAGGGAGTATTATCTGAACGATGAAGGCAACCAGATAAATATCCTGGGCAGGTCCATAGCACTGCGTTTGAGGGAACTAAAAGGCGAGAAGATAGATTTCCCCGAGGACCACTACCAGGGCGACTATATACGCGATATCGCGCGCGAGATAATGGAGAAGCGGCTTAATGTCGAAGATTACGGCAGGTTCGGCGCGGATTACATACTGGAGATAATCCGCAGGGAACTGGATGACTTCGGGGTGAAGTTTGACCGCTGGTACAGCCAAAAGGATAACTGTAACGAAGCCAGGATAAAAGAAGCCCTGGACGATCTGCGTTCCCGAGGCTACATATACGACGAGGGCGGGGCGGTGTGGTTCAAGTCCACCGCTTTCGGCGACGATAAAGACCGGGTGGTCGTTAAGAGCGACGGAGCGTATACTTATCTGGCACCGGACATCGCCTACCACCAGGATAAATACAAAAGGGGCTACGGACTGCTGGTTAACCTCTGGGGGCCGGATCATCATGGCTATATCAGCCGCCTCAAGGCGTCTGTCGCCGCTTCCGGGCACGACCCGGAGACGCTTTGCGTGGTGATCGTCCAGCTGGCTACCATCTTTCGCAGCGGTCAGCCGGTGCAGATGTCCACGCGCAAAGGGCAGTATATCACCCTCAGGGAGGTGCTGACCGAGGTCGGCTCGGACGCCGCGCGTTTCTTTTTTGTGATGCGCAGGACCTCCAGCCATCTTGACTTCGACCTGGAGATCGCCAAGAAACAGACTTCCGAGAACCCGGTTTATTATATCCAATACGCCTACGCGCGTATCTGCGGTATCCTCAAACAGGCGGGAGCAGTTGAGCCGGGTCATCTTGATCTGCTGCGGGAGAAAGAGGAACTGGATCTGGTCAAGAAACTCTGTCAGTTGGATTATGTGCTGGAGATATGCGTTCTTAGCCGCGACCCGTATCTTTTGACGGTTTATCTCCAGGAGACGGCGGAGGCCTTCCATCGTTTTTACGACAGGCACCGCGTGCTCGGGCAGGAAAGCGGGTTGCTTTCCGCGAGGGTCGCCTTGTTGAAAGCGGCCAGTATTGTTCTCGCCCTCGGCTTGGGACTGCTGGGCATCAGCCGCCCGGAGAAGATGTAGTATGCGGATACTCAACGTTCTTAAACAGGACGAAAAACTGCTGCTGACCCTCCTAAAAGAACTGCCGATCAATGAGATAATAGCCAGATTGTTGATAAACAGGGGTGTCACCGCTCCGGCGGATGCCGCGGTGTTCCTTGACGCCGGACTGGATAAACTTTGCGACCCGTTTCTTATGCCGGAGATGGGGAAGGCTGTTGAACTGGTCAGGCGCGCCGCCTCCGAAAGGCGCAAAGTCATGATCTTCGGCGATTACGACGTGGACGGTGTCACCGCCGTCAGCCTTTTGCAAGAAAGACTGCGCGCCATGGGGATGGAGGTCTACTCCTCTCTGCCGCACCGTATCAAGGAGGGTTACGGGCTTAATGCCAATGCCGTGAAAGAGGCGGTGGAGAAGAGGGCGGGGTTGTTTATTACCGCCGACTGCGGCATCAACAGCCGGGGTGAAGTCGCCGAGCTGAGAAAGAACGGTATTGAGGTTATCGTTACCGACCACCACGAGCCGGGGGAAGAAAAGGTTTCTTGCGCGTCGGCCCTGCTCAATCCGAAGGTCAAGGGCTGCGGTTACCCTTTCCGGGAACTGGCCGGCGTGGGCGTGGCTTATAAGTTGTGCCAGGCACTGGCTCGCGACAGGCTTGAAAAAGATCTCGACCTGGTCTGCCTGGGAACGATCGCGGACGTAGTGCCGCTGAACGGCGAGAACAGGATATTGGTCAGGCACGGGTTGAAACAGCTGAGTTCCACCGGCAGGTCAGGGTTGAAGGCTTTGATGAGGGTTAGCGGCCTTACAGGCAAGCAGCTCACTTCTCATTCGGTCGGGTTCATCCTCGGCCCGAGGATCAACGCCAGCGGAAGGATGGCGAGCGCCGATATTTCGCTCGATCTTCTTTCCTGCGAGGATGAGATTCAGGCGGATTCCCTGGCCAGGGAAATAGAGTCCTTCAACCGCAACCGGCAGCGGGTGGAGAGCTGCATCATGGAGGAAGCCCAGGCGTTGATAGATTCCGAAGTAAATTTCAAAGAGCAAAACGTCATAGTAGTGGCGAAAGAAGGCTGGCACCACGGCGTACTCGGTATCGTGGCGGCTAAACTTACGGACCGTTTCAACCGTCCTACTATTCTTATCTCCATGGGAGACAAATTCTGCAAAGGTTCCGGCAGGTCCATACGCAGTTTTCATCTTTTTAACGCCTTGTGCGAGTGCGGGGATTTTCTGGATGATTTCGGCGGGCACAGCCACGCCGCGGGACTGGTTATTTCCCGGGATAACATCCTTGATTTCCGCAGGAGGATAAACGATTTCGCCCGCGCTTCTCTCAGCATAGAAGATCTCATGCCGGCAATAGACGTCGATATGCAGCTGCCTTTATCGGCAGCCACGGCCGAACTATGCGCCGGCCTGCGCGCCATGGAGCCTTTCGGCGCGGGGAACCCGGAACCACTTTTTCTTATACGCGGGCTGTCTTTGAAAGGTGCACCCAGGCTTCTCAGAAAAGACACTCTCAAGTTCTGGGCTACGGACGGTTCGTTGACTCTTCCGGCTATAGGATTCGGCATGGGAAGTCTTCTCGTCAGTCTGGAATCCTGCGATACCTTCGACCTTGTCTGCCGGCCACAGATAGATGAATGGTACGGAGAAGATAGTGTGATCCTGCATGTTAAGGAGATTATCTTCTGTTAACAAAAGCAAAATCCGGATTTATTCTTCGAAGGGCCGTTAAGGAAGAGTTATACTTGATATATGAAGATAATAAAGGTAAGTTTGGTCATTGCCGCTTATTTTTTTGTCTTTCAGCCTTGCTGCAGAGCGGATTCCTTTAATCCCTTCTCAGGAGATAAATCAGGGAATGACGATTCCAACGGCAGCTGGTTCATAATGCCGGTTTCCTCAAGAAACGTCAGGCAGGGAAAAGCTCCGGTAACTACCGCTATCATTTACACCAGTCCTTCCACTATACCCGTTTATTCTCCCCAGGTTAATATACAATCAATCCCGAACGTTTCCGATCAGGCGGGCTGGATGAACCGGACGGTTATTGATAATTCGGCTCCTGAAATAAACAATCCGGATAGAGCGGCGGCTGAACAGTCGGCACTTGAGATTATTGCCTCGGCTGTTGATTCAACTGAGAAAAGGGAAACGGCGGCTTCTTCGCCCGAGGTTGAGCGGAGCGTTCTTGCGGGAGGAGAGGAGAATCATCTTGCGGCGGTGCGCGGTTCTGCCGTAAAAGAACGCTTGCCCGGCGAAGCGGAAGGTGAGGATGCGTCTTTTTATTCGCATATTGCCGGGGAAGACGTCGTTAGGGAAGCGGGCGGCTTGGGTTCCGGCGATCCTGATCTTGGCCTGGTCTTCGGACAGAGTCATGGCGGTGATAACGTCCGGCCGGATATGCCGGATGACGGATCTCTCAGGCAGGATTATCCCGTGTTCTTTACGCAGGCCGGGACGGCGGAGAAGGCGGCTTTAATGGTTGAGACGGGAGAAAGACGCGAGAAAGGCTCGGAAGAATACTGGATATATACGCAGGACTACGACGGCAGCGATAACGAAGAAGACGGTTACGCCGGTTATTATTATAATATGGAAAACTCCGGGGATGGCGGTACCGTCAGACCGGGAGAAGGCCGGCTGCAGAAAAAGATAATAAAACCGTTGAAAGAACTATTCTATAAGGTGTCTTATTTCAGCAAGAAAGAAGGATAAAACGACCCCGTTGTTTCAACAAAAAACGCGTATTTTTCATACGCGTTTTTTTGTTATTCCAGGGCTCTGCGCCGGAAAATTTATTTCCTGCTTTTATTTGCTACTTTCGTGAACCCGCCTTTTTTGATGCATTTTGCGCAGACAAAGGCCCGGACCGTTTTTCCTTTGACCAACAGCCGCATTTTCTGCAGGTTCGGATTAAAGCTCCGTTTTGACCAACGGCTTATCTTGCTCCCGGTACCGCCCTGTTTCTTGGGCATACCTTTTCGCACCACTTTTTTACCCGTGAGGGCTCTTTTGCCGCAAATAGCGCATTGTTTTAGCATATCAGGCTCCGTAGTTACCCCCGGGACATCCCGGGTCCAAGTGTTCAGACAACTGAAGATATAAGTATACTTAAAGCGGGGAAAAAGTCAAGGAATAATGTCTAATTGGTAGTATACTCGATTTTGTGTAAATTAGCTTTACAGTAAATAAAAAAGGCGTATCTTTCTGTTTGGAATAAGTCTCATCAACCCGGGCCTGACAGCCCTAACAGAAAGGATACGCCCAATGCAGTA
>JBAZDY010000105.1:0-5219 GCA_041654215.1 Candidatus Omnitrophota bacterium | reverse complement strand
AAATGTATCTGAGGAGTAATTTGTCGCGGTTACGGACATTGTGAAAGGTGCGCGCCGGGATATAAACGATACCCGGAGCCCGGACTTTCGCGCGGTAACGGCCGTCCCGGTAAATCGTAGCCATGCCTTCGAGGATTACCAATATCTCTTCCCTGCATCCGGTATCATGCCCGCCTATTTCCTCCCCTGGAGAAAGCCTCACCTGTCCTGATTTCATTCCCGAAGTCTGCGGACGGCCTTTCAACAGGCGCTGAAACCGGCTCCTTTTTCTCAACGCTACTTTGAAGATAGCGGGCTTGTCCATGATTCACTGCTTATAACACAAAGAAAGGCGGCTGTCAATCCGGGGACACATCCGGGGACACACATCCGGGGACACGATACTTTAATTCGGCTACGGCTACGGTAACCAACAGGAAGGAGAGGGGTGCTGTTCAGTAAGTTTTCCAGACAGCGCACAGAGCAATCGAGAATCGAAAATCGAGATTTGATTCGATGGGAATTCTCGATTGTGGTCTCATTTCGACTTTCGCTTTTTTAATACCGATAAACGAAAGACGATACAAATACCCTGCATCCGGGATTCCCGCGGTTTGATTAATGGTGGTGTTTTACATCGTGCTGATGCGCGTGCGAGACACCGGCGTCCTTGTGTCTGTGACGGTGGATATGCACGAGATTATGCGCCTGCAGGAACGTCCGGTCGGACAACACCTCTTCCGGAGGCGCGCTGCGGATTATGTTCCTCTCCCGGCCGAAAACGTGCACCGTGTCCGCAATCTCCTCGATTATATGCAGATCGTGCGTGGCCGTGACCAGAGTGGTACCGGACAGGTTCTCGGAAACGAGGATATCTATGATGTCGCGCGTGGTCTGCGGATCCAGTCCGGCGGTCGGTTCGTCCAAAAGGAGCACCTCCGGCTGTATGGCAAGCACCGAGGCGATCGCCACCTTTTTCTTCTCTCCGATGCTGAGCTGACAGGGAGAGCGATCCAGCAGGGATGCGAGCTTAAGCTCGGTCACTACCTTATCCAGCCTCTTGGCAGCTTCCGAATCGCGCATCCGCAATTGGAGCGGGCCGAACATTATATCATCCCTTACCGTCGGGCAAAACAGCTGGATCTCAGGATTCTGGAAGACCAGCCCCACCCTCCTGCGGAAAGCCATGGTGAAATCGGTATCTCCCTGCATCTTATCGCCCAGGGGCATACCAAAGGCCTTTACGCTTCCCTCATCCGGAAATATGAGCGCGTCCAGCATGGATAACAGAGTGGACTTGCCGGTGCCGTTGGCCCCGATCATGGCGGTCTTGGAACCCTGCATTATCGTCAGGTCGACGGAACAGAGAGCGGGGAACCGTCCGAAATACGAATAACCGGCCTGTTTCAGCTCGAACAATATGTTTGCCATAGGACAAGAAAGAAGATGACCGCCGCGACCGCCAGCATAAAAACGTCTTTCGCCCCGGCGCGGAATCCGCCGTACAAATAGGTCTCCCCGGTGTACCCGCGCGAAAGCATAGCGTCATAAACGCTGTTCTGCATCTGGTATGAACGCTGCCAGAGAGTAGCGATATTCCAGGCCACTATTCTCTGTCCCTTTACCGGAGAGACCGCGTAACCGCAGCGGCTTTTCATCGCCATGTAGGTATCCTGTATTATGCCGATAAAAAGAAAGATATACCGGTAACACATCCCCAGAGTCATCACGAATATCTGCGGCACCCGGAACACCCTCAAGACCTTAAGCAGCGCAAAATGTTTTGTCGTCAGAGATAACAATACGCACAAGGAAACCGAGGCGAGAACCCTGGAAAAGAAAATAAGCGCGCCGGCCGCCCCTTGCCGCGTTATTTGCAGGGAAAACCCGCTTATTCTTAACGATGCCAGCGGTTCTCCGGGAGTAAAAACGCTGAATATAGAGGGGACCGCGATGAAAAGCGCAAAAAACGGGATAAAAAACCACGTCCTGGAGAGAAAAAACACCGGGTTGATGAAAGAGCAGCCGGCGGCCAAAAGCGTTATAAGATAAATGACGGCGATCGCCGGGATGTCCCGCGCGAAAAGTACCGACAGAACCAAAAAAAACACCGCCGCCGTCTTGAAACGCGGATCACGCGCCTGCAGAAAACCCTTCTTCGCGGCGTAATCATCGGCGAAGACCGACTCTCTCAGGAAAGCGACGGTTCCCATCAGGGATTTTTCTATAAAGCGGCTTCTTCTCATATGATTGCAAACGCGGGCACCGGAATTGATCTCTATAAATATTCTTCCTTGTCCAGATATGAAGCGTAATCCTTCACGCTCTCCTCGAGGGAAGAAAACCCGTGATCGCAGCCGGCGTCTCTCAATTTGGAGATATCTGCCTGCGTGAAATACTGATATCCCGGCTTTATATTCTCAGGCATGTCTATATACTCGATCTTGGCCGCCTGGTCGGCGGCCGCGAAGACCGCGCGCGCCAGATCGTTCCAGCTCCTTGCCGCGCCTGTGCCGAGATTGAATATACCGCTTTTCCGCCGTTCCCGAAAGAAATAATACATCACCTCGACGGCGTCCTTGACGTAGACAAAATCCCTCTTTTGCCCGCCGTCCTGATACGCGGGATTGTGAGACTTGAACAGCCGTATCGGCCTGCCGGCGGCCGCCGCTTTAAAATTACGGCAAACCAAGCTCATCATCTCCACCTTGTGATATTCATTAGGCCCGAAGACGTTGAAGAACTTGAAACCGGTGGCCGTCCTGAAACAGCCGCTGCGCAACAGCCAGAGATCAAAAAGATGTTTCGAGTAACCGTAAATATTGAGCGGTTTCAGACAAGGCAATCTCTCTTCCTCGTCCCCGTAGCCGCTCTCGCCGGAGCCGTAAGTGGCGGCCGAAGAGGCGTAGATGAATTTCGCCGAATGGGCGAATGCCCACTCGGCGAGGCGCCTGGAATACTCGTAATTATTCTTCAGGTAATACCCGGCGTCGGTAAGAATGGTGGA
The DNA here is from genome assembly GCA_041654215.1 of Candidatus Omnitrophota bacterium. Lineage (GTDB taxonomy): Bacteria > Omnitrophota > Gorgyraeia > Gygaellales > Profunditerraquicolaceae > Undivivens. The sequence goes on along the minus strand of JBAZDY010000105.1, from coordinate 2,233 downwards.
ACTGCAGGCGCCAAGATGGACGATCGTCCCGATACCGTCCAATTTCCCGGACTCAAGCAGCCCCGGGAGATCGTCTTTATGGACGTAATCCATAAAACGCTTCCCCCGCAGGTTCACCCATTTGGCGTCGCTGCCGAGGTCGTCTACAACGATTACATCGGAAATCCCTTCCCGGTTGAGTTTCCAGAGAAAACAACTGCCGATGAACCCTGCCCCTCCGGTGAGAATTATCTTTTTTTTAACCATTCAACGTAAGAAGAAAACCGGTCCTTTGAGAAAACGCGCTTAATCCTTTTTGGTCAGCAGTTTGCCCAACAGCATAATTAGGGCCACGGTAATACCGATCCCGATAACCGCTGAAGAGATATAGGCGAAACTCAGATTGCCCAGCCCTTTTTCTTCCCATCCCTGGAAGGCGTAATCAGGCACGGGAGCGCTCCAGAGAGCGGAAAGCCTGGCAAACCCCTGCGGGACATATCCCACCAATTCCTGCAGAGTCTCCGCACCCCACTCCCCCCAGGCGTCCCCCGCTTTTAAATATTCAGGGAGCAAAAGCCCCAGAGGGGAAAGAAGCGCCAATATAATCAATCCCAGCCAAAGTTTAGAAGTAGTTCTCATATCCCTACCCCTCCTTTCCCGAAACGATCAATGAAGGATCCTGTTTCTGCAGATATTTGACAACCAACGCGGTAATAAGCGCCTCGACCCAGCCGAATACCAACAAATGCTCGCCGAGCATCATCGGAACGGCGACATTAAGTCCGTAAGGACAATACAACGACTGGCCTGTCGGCGTTCTGTACAATAAAGGCTGTATGCCGAACATCACCGCCGTAGTCAATGCGGCTATGTTCAACGCCAGGTAGCCGGCCGCGGCGGCGGCAAAAACCCTGCGGCCGGACGTTGAAGGCGAATTGCCGCTTATGATCTTGTAGATGTAATAACCGGCGAAGACCTCGACAAACGCCATATTGAAACAATTCGCGCCGATGGCGGTTATGCCGCCGTCGCCGAAAAGCAGGGCTTGTACCACCAGGGCCACAGTAACCGCTATACAGGCGGCCCAGGGGCCGAGAAGCACAGCCGTCAGCACCGCGCCTACCGCGTGTCCGGTAGTCCCTCCGGGGATGGGGACGTTGAACATCATTATAACGAAGCAGAAGGCGGCGCTGATGGCAAGCAGAGGGATTTGTTTGTTTTTAAGCGTTTTTTTGACCATCTGCGAAGCCAGAGCCCATACAGGCAGCATCGCCGCATACATCACTCCGCTCGTGGCGGGTCCTAAGTATCCGTCGGGTATATGCATTTTTCTCTCCTGTGTTGATTATTTTTCTTATCTCCAGGATATGTATGATAGCACAAAAGACATACTTGTGCTACCAAAAAATAAAATTTTTTACACGCCCCTTCCGGTGGTCGCGGCGTTCAAGGCCAAATGCTTCACCCCTTTGGTGGATCGCAAAAGATCGGCGAGCTCTTTGATCTCCGCGGCCTTTCCTTTGGCGGCAATCATCTCCAGACAATTGGAGTGGTCGAGATGAATATGCTGAGTGGCAATTATCAAATGTTGAAAATTATGCTGTACCGCCGTTAACTTGCTTAACAGTTCGCGTTTATGATGATCGTAAATAAGCGTGATGGCCCCGGCGACTACATTATCCTCGGCCCATTCCTGCTCCACCAGTTCCCGGCGGATAAGATCTCTTATCGCCTCGGACCGATTGCCGCACTTACGCTTCCGGATCAGGGCGTCGAACCCGGAAACCAGTTGTTTTTCTATGGAAACTCCGAACCTTATAAGATTACCCATTTGCACTGTCTTTGTCTGTAGTCCGTCTTTTAATAAGATAAAACCGTCCGGAAAGCCGGGGATTTCTGCGGTTTGAGTGGAGCCCCTCGGGCTAAAGCCCGCGGCTCCTTCTATTTTCCGGCGACCTCCCCGAAGCTTCACACAAGTGAACACTTGCTCAATTCCACACAAGAGCAAAGTGCGTTTATCTTCACACGGGTGAATCCTTAGCCATCCGATAAGCTAAGGTATCACGCAGGTGAATACTTTCACACGAGTGAACACTTGCCCAATTCCACTCAGGGGCAAAGTGTTATTCCTATTGGCCAAGGTGTAACACACAGGTGAATACTTGGCCATCCTATTGGCCAAGGTGTAACACACAGGTGAATACTTGGCCATCCTATTGGCCAAGGTGCAACCGGGTTAAAACCCGGGGATTTC
>JBAZDY010000104.1:0-5259 GCA_041654215.1 Candidatus Omnitrophota bacterium | reverse complement strand
AAGTCTGTCGGGCTTTATGCCACGGAAGCCAAGGCCCGAGATGCTTATAAAGAGTTTACCGATTTATTGGGGTCGGGAGAATATAAAGAAGCTGTAAGCGTTGTTTTCGTCGGTAAAGATTCCACCAGCCTTATTGAACAGGGAAACCTGCTTGACTCGTTAAGAAAGAGCGACATAGTGATCCTGGATGTTTCCACTGCCCAATCACTGCAGATGAATACTTTGCACGCCGATTTCAAATCGAGATTTGCGTCTGTCTCCGCCAAGAGCGTATATGAAGCCCTGACGGCAGACCGCTGGCTGTTCGCGGATGAAATCCAGGAGATCTCCAAGACGCCGCATTTGATCACCGGTTTCAACGGTATGCCGGTGGGCGGTAAATGGATTGAACCGGCGCTCAAAGTGGAAAGTTTCATCTCCGAGCTGGTCGGAAAGTCGGATTGGCGCAAAGCAGAGGGCAGCGAGCCGTTCAAAGGGCTGATTTCGATGAAGGCCGCCGGAGGCACGGGATACGCCACCGACCTGATGGCCGGTAAATATCTGGAACACATGAAGGCGTCCGCCCGATATGCTGAAGAATACAAGAACGTCTCTCTGGAGGACTTCAAGAACAAGGAACAGTTCAGCGAAGAAAGACAACTTTTGAATTCCTTCGCCAACGCCCTGACGATGAAGGAAGGCGAGAACAACGGTTTCGGCATAGCTTCCGTCAACGGCCAGGAGATCCCGGTGCCGATCCACGAGAATTCCGCCAAGCCGGATATGTATTGGTCGGATTCCGCGGACGCGATCGCCCGCACCGTCGTCGCCTATAAAATGATGGGGATAGAGCTTTCCGCTTCAAGCGTGATCAAAGGCGACGCCGTCCGCGCTCCGCTGCAGACCAGCCCCGAATCGATCAGGGTCACTCCGTTGAGCGTGATCTCCGATTTTACCGGCACCAAGCGGTTCTTTACCGCCACCCCGCTCTGGGCCGAATTCATGGCCGAGATGATGAACATAGGCTATATTCCGGTCCACGCAGAGTCGGGCAAAAACGTCTGGCAGATCGAGAGAGACGAGATGAACCTCAAGGTTGATGAATATTTCGATTCGGCAAAGTTCATCAAGGGCGAAGATTTTAAAGAAGCTTTGGCAGAGGCTGCAAAGCTTTTTGAGAGACGTTCCATCGTGGTTTTGGCTGCCCAGCAGGACCACTGGTCGCTGAAGACCTCGGCAGCCAGGGAATTAGCCGCCGCAAATAATCGCGATTATATCGAACAGAAGAGCGGCGATAAGTTCGTCAAGCACACTCCGCAGGGGGAGGAAATCACGCTTTCCAAATCACAGGTAAAAGACATCCTGCGCGAAGCCGATTCCAATTCCATTGTTCTCTTCGACAGAGAGTCCCTGGTGGGATACAACCTTGATTACGGACAAAAAGGCGAGATAGCCGGCAATCCGGTTTACCTGTCAGTCGCCGATAAGGCCACTTCTTTGACTTTGTTGATACACACCTTCGGCCGCAACCGCGGGAAGTTCGACAAGGCGTTTGCCTTCATCGGCGGAAAAGATATGGGGAGAGAGGCGATAAAGGATGTTCTGCTCGATAATGAAAGAACGGCCGAGAACAACCTGCAGGCGCAGACGCTCAACGACGCCCTGCATCAGGGTATGTTGAACCGTTTCGACAAGCTGCTGGCCGCGAGCGTCAGCGAAGAGAACTGGAAGGCGGTCATAGATATGAGAAAAGACTTCCAGTCGCCGGAAGGCAGGAATGATTATATCGGCGAACGCGACACCGCCGGTATCGCCGATTCTGTTTCCCGTTCGGCTCAGACCGACGCGCGCAGGTTCAAGGACATCAGCGATAAATATATTTTGAAACTGAACGACAAACAAAGGGATATGGTATATCTGGCGATAGAGGCGGACAAGTCCATCGCCGGAAAAGGCCTGGAATACGACGGTTATCACCGCGACTTCGCTCAGATGGCCGCCGCAACCGCGGGCTGGCCGAGGCTGGATTTCAAGAGCATAGCGGAGATCATAGAAGGCCGTTATACCAAAGGGGAGTTGAGCGGTAAGGTCTCCATGGAATCGGTGCCTTCCGTGCAGGGGACTTATATTGAATCGATGCTGCATGGTTTACCGGTGGAAGCTTCCCAGGGACAGGCCCCGGCGGAGAAGGCAGCTTTCAGGACCAAAGAATTAATATCAGGCATTGAGGCCGGGAGAACCGGTCTGCAGGCGAGCGGTTATCATCCTCTCGAGGTGGATACCACGGCGGTATTCCTGGCCGATTATTTAAAAGCTTTGGGATTGATAGACGGCCGCTCCATTCCTTATGGTATTCTTGGTGTTGCCCGGGGTATCGCTTATGGCTTAGGCAGATACAGCGATAATGACCGCGCTACCGAAAGGATGGATAGATGGGAAAAGATCAAATTTGCCGCCGGCAACGCGGTATTGGGAGCCAAGAACGGCTGGGTGCTCGGCCAGCTTGAGCACGGCGCATTCAGCGTTACTCCGCAGGGCGCGGCTATATGGCTGATAGCTAAAGATCTGAAGACAGACGACAACAAAGCGATGGATGACCTGGCTGAAAAAATAACGCTCGGCCTGGATCTTATTTCGTCACAGAAGGTAGCGCAATGGGAAGAAGAATTGAAAGATGCGACCAAAGAAGAGCCGGCTGTAGAGCATAATTCCGATAGGGAGAAAGAGGCGGCGCAAGAATATGAGGCTAAGAAAGCGGCGTTGGAGAATGACCGTCCCCGGGCTAATCTGCAGTATTATATGAAAGAGAACGCCGACCTGGTTAACAGTATCCGGCATAGCCCGCTGGCCCCCATCACTCTGGCCGCGCAGTCAATCGAGCAGGATAAATACAGAAATAGTTTGAACGAACTGGCAAAGAAAGGTTTAAAGGGGATTATACAGGACAGCTCGGCCGAGAACGTCCATTTCATCAATGCGGAGGCGGATTCCGAAGCCAAATGGGAAGAAACGGTGATGGCCGGACATCTGAACTCCCGTTTCAGCGGCGTAAGTGGAGACAAGAAGATGGCCCTGGATATCCTGCTGAGCAGCTTAGATAGCCCGGAGTCATTCAGACAATTGTCCGGATTAGGCGAATTGGTTTCGCAGTACGCCAAGGACGATAGGTTGCATACGGTTGAATTCAAGGATAAGTCCGCGGCCTTCACGGCGAATATCAACGATAAGGAAGCGGCAGCCCTGGCCGAGTTATTGAACAGTATGCCGAGGATAAAAGAGGGCGGAGTGGAATTATTGGATACGAGCTTGTCTTTCGGCCGGGCCGGGAGCGAATTCTTGAAAGACGCGCAGTCTTATGTTAACGGTTTATTCATCTCAGACTTTCTGCCCAAGCTGGTTACTGCGGATATCGAAGCGCTGGTAAAAGAAACGATAAGCGACGCAGAGGCCGAGATGATCAAGCCGTTGGTGGAAGAAGCGGCGAAGTCGGACAATGCCGTCGTGGTGCCGGTGTTCATACCGGAGAAATACCGTCGGCAGACTCAAAAAGCCGTGGACGGAGCGGGAGAATATTACCGGCAGATAGGTATGGACGTCAAGTTCGTGCAGATGCACAAGGACTTGACCGAAATGGTCTCCGGATATGCCAGATTGCTTTCTAAACACAGCGATAAGAAAGATTATTATCCTATGGAGGTCATCACTGAATCGGTGATCTCCGTGATTGCCGCCAGGTTCGGCACGCCGATAGTGGCGTTCGTTGACCTGCCGTTGTATTCGGCGGTGGAAAATACGATTGACACCATTGGAGAAGGTTCGGCTTTCACTTCCGCCATGGTGGGGTATCATCCTTTCACCGCCGGTAAACTTGGCGCCTATAATAGAGCCCCGGCTGCGCTGTCCGGTTCCCTAAAGAAAGCGCTGCTGCATGAGTTCGGGCATACCCTGCGCTTGGGACACAGCCCGGAGAACGTGCCTTCGGTTATGCAGAGGTCAAAAGGAGAACCGTTGAACTGGAGCAAGAATTTGAGGCAGTCGGTGACTTCCAGCATCGTCAATCTGCCGTATTTCAGGAAGGAGAACGCGCGGGAGGCAGGTAATAAATTATTGAAGTCAAGCTTCAAACTGCATTTTATGAGGAAACCGAGCGTTTACACTCCGGATGAAGTAGCCACAATCGCCAATAATCTGAAGTTGTATAAATATAGAAACAATATCATAAAAGACATGGGAAATGCAAAAGAACTGGCTGTTAACAGCGGGGTGCAGGCTGTTTCTGAGTTTTCCGGACAGCCGTTGCAACAGGTCGCATGGAATATGGCTTCCGGACTGAACGGGGATGATGTCGCTCAAGGCATACCGTTATCGAGGCTCACGGATTATCTCAACAGGCTAAACGGCAACAGGTTTACGGCAGCCTATCTTAATCCCGCCCGTTTAACAGGGGAAGACGTCGCCTTTGATCCAGCGGCGCGTTTTGTCCTGGCCGGGAAAGAAAACGGCATTAATAATATCTCTCCGCTGCTCGCCGGGCATAAGTCCGGTAACGGTGACGGCAGTTCCCTGCAATTCTTCCCGGATATGGAATCCTTGAAGGCCTTTGTCTCCGCCAACGGGAAAGAACCGGTAATAGTGGTAGTAAAGCAGGAAGCGATAGAAGCCAATCCGGGTATGTTCCGGCCGATGGACCTTGAAGAACAACGGGGCCTGTTGATTTCCGGAGGTAAATTACCGGATATGACTCAGGAGGCCGATAACAACGGAGCGGACAACGACGGCGGCTCTGCCCCGGCAAGGGTTATTTCCGCTATTGATTATACTCAGGCCGGCACGGCCGCAGTAAAAGACGGTTTTATTTCCGGATCTTCCTTGGGCGGCGGCCATGAAAAGGCCGCTTCAGATCGCGGAACAACGGTTGACTATAACGGGATCTCCTTGAAAAATACAGCGGAATCAGGAATATTCTCTTATTTAATGCTTTTGACTCTGCCTTTAACCACCGGGCCTCCGCAGATTGACGCCTATACCCTTTCTTCCGCAATTCCTTTCAGCGTCAATCAGACCTTTTCTTTTATTATCAGCGCTATATCCCAGTTAGCAATCCAGATAAATTCAATATTGGCCAAGACGTCAGGGATTTATATCCCCGGGGCTGTTTCAGATCTGCACTACCTTCCGTGGCAGGTGGGGGGCATGATTATTGAGACTACCGGGGATTTTTATTCAGCAGTATCCGGCCTGACCGCGAATATTATGCTTGACCTTCCGTGGCTGGCGGCG
>JBAZDY010000103.1:3967-5319 GCA_041654215.1 Candidatus Omnitrophota bacterium | reverse complement strand
GTTCAAAGAAGGCGACTGGTTGACCCTCAACGGCACAAAAGGCACGGTTTACGCCGGTAAGCTGTCGATGATGGACGCCAGCGAAGAAAACCGCATACTGAACGATTTTCTCAAGATCTGCGGTTCGTTGAAGAAACTCGGGATACGCACCAACGCCGACACCCCGGAAGACGCGCAGAAAGCCCTGCAGTTCGGGGCCGAAGGTATCGGGTTGTTCAGGACCGAACATATGTTCTACGGTAAAAACTCCGACCAGGCGCTGTTCCTTCTGCGCAAGATGATCGTCTCAAAGACAAAAGAAGAGCGGGAGAAGGCGCTGAACGAACTCTTCCCGTTCGTCAAGAAGGACATAAAAGGGACGCTGCAGGCAATGGACGGGTTCCCGGTAGTCATACGTCTCCTGGACCCGCCGCTGCATGAATTCGTGCCGCGCGACGCCGAAAAGCTCCAAATGCTGGCGGAAGAGTTGAATATCAGTATGGAAGAGCTCGCTTCAAGGGCCGATGGACTGCATGAGTCCAACCCGATGATGGGCCATAGGGGAGTGCGCCTGGGTATAACCTACCCGGAGGTCAGTTCCATGCAGATACGCGCCATACTGGAAGCGGCCGCGGAACTGCTCAAAGAAGGCAAAAGCCCGTATCCGGAGGTGATGATACCGGTCGTCTGCGACGTCAAAGAGCTAAACGACCAGTTGACGATCGCCAAGGGCATCTACGCCGAAGTCTTGAAGAAATACGGCCTCAAGAAAATAAAGCATATGTTCGGAACCATGATCGAGATACCCCGCGCCGCGGTACTGGCCGACAGGCTCGCCGAAACGGCGCAGTTCTTCTCGTTCGGGACCAACGACCTTACCCAGATGGGATTCGGTTTCTCCCGCGATGATATCGGCGGGTTCCTTCCGGATTACATCAGTAAAGGCATCCTGCCGGAAGATCCCTTCCAGAGCATAGACCAGGAAGGTATCGGGGAGCTGATAAAAATGGGCATTCAGCGCGGCAGAAAAACCAACAAGACGCTGGAAGTGGGCATATGCGGAGAACACGGAGGCGAACCCCGCTCGGTGGAATTCTGCCACCGCATCGGAATGAATTACGTCAGTTGTTCTCCGTTCCGCGTGCCCATCGCCAAGCTTGCCGCCGCGCAGGCCGCTTTGCAGGACGGGAAGAAAAAGAAATAAAACGCCTGATGCGCGCGGGGCAGCAGTTCTTCACGGCTGTCCCGCGCGTATTTAATCCCCTAGCCCAGAAATCCCCGGGTTTTAACCCGGTTGTACCTTAGCCAATAGGAATAACACTTTGCCCCTGAGTGGAATTGGGCAAGTGTTCACTCGTGTGAAAGTATTCGCT
>JBAZDY010000103.1:0-3957 GCA_041654215.1 Candidatus Omnitrophota bacterium | reverse complement strand
AAGCTTCGGGGAGGTCGCCGGAATAAGCAACCAGCCGAATAAACGCTGTGTACCGGCGAAGCATTGGCTTCGCCGGAAAATAGAAGGAGCCGCGGGCTTTAGCCCGAGGGGCTCCACTCCGACGCAGCGAAAGACCCGGGAGGAACATGGAAGCACTAAAGACATATCTTAAAGAAATACGAGTGATACCTCTGTTGACGCCTGAAGAAGAACTGGATTATGCCAGGCAGGTGACGAAAGGTGACGAACAGGCCAGAAAGATGATGATCCGCTCCAACCTGCGCCTGGTCATAAACATTGCCAAGAAGTATATGTATCTGGGGATACCGCTTCTGGATCTCATCGAGGAGGGGAACCTGGGATTGATGCGGGCGGTGGACAAGTTCGACCCCAGGAAAGGTTTTCGTTTTTCCACTTACGCGGCATGGTGGATAAGACAGGGGATTACCCGGTCCATTTCCGAGCACGCCAAGACCATCCGCGTCCCGGTTTATATGAACGACCTGATCGGCAAATGGAAAAAGACCAAGGAAAACCTTTCCCAGAAGTTGAAACGCATTCCTTCAAACGAAGAGATCGCGAAGAAACTCGGATTAAATAAGACCAAAATGGACCACATCCTGTTCTGGCTCTCCACCAGCACTTCATCCCTGGACGCCCCGGTGGGCGATGAAGGAGACAGCCAGGTGCTGGACCTGGTGGAAAACCAGACCGCGGTTTCTCCCGACAGGCAGATAGAGCATTTTATGGACAAGGAGCGGGTCAGCAACCTGATGGAGATAATGTCGGAAAGGGAACGGCAGATACTGGATATGCGGTTCGGCCTTGCCGACGGCAAGAGCTACACGCTGGCGGAGGTCGCCGAAGCGCTTGGGGTTTCGCGGGAACGCATCCGGCAGATCGAAGAAGCGGCTTTGGACAAACTGAGAAAATTCGTGCAAAAACAGGATGGATGACGATGAACAAAAAAAAGCAGGGCTGTTTACGCGATTACATACGCAGTATCCCGGATTTCCCGAAGAAAGGCATATTGTTTCACGACATCACCACGCTCATAAGCCATCCCTGGGCTTTGCGCAAGTCTATCTCGGACTTGACTAAGGTTTATAAGGGCGTTAAGATAGACAAGGTGGTAGCCGTGGAAGCGCGCGGTTTTGTCTTTGGCGCGGCTTTGGCATACAAACTCGGAGTAGGGCTTGTCCTGGTGCGAAAAAAAGGAAAACTCCCTTTCAAGACGGTTTCCGCCTCTTACTCGCTGGAATACGGAGTGAACGAACTGGAGATGCATGCCGACGCGGTCAATAAAGGGGAGAAAGTCGTGATAGTAGATGACCTCCTGGCGACCGGAGGCACGATAGAGGCAGTTATCCGCCTGCTGGATAAATTCAAAGCGAAAATCCAGGGCATCGCTTGCGTCATAGAGCTCCCCGATCTTAAAGGCAGGGAAAAACTCAAGAAATACCCCGTGACCTCGCTGGTAAAGATAGAGGGAGCATAAAATACAGGCGTTGGGTCGAGAGTTTCTCTGTCCCGGGACAAATTATTCGAATTACCTCTTGTCCTTATTGGGGCACAAACCCATAACCTGAAACCGGCATTTTCTTGCCCCTGTAGCTCATAAGGATAGAGCAGCAGTTTCCTAAACTGTGTGCGGCAGGTTCGATTCCTGCCAGGGGCACGGTTCTTATTTAGAAATCGGCAACGGTTACGGTAACGAAGCCAGCTTCGGTTCTCGGTCACGGTACCAACAGGTCCCAACCAATCTTTCCTCCCGAGTGGGTAATACCAATTTATCCTCCCCTCGATGGGGAGGATAAAGGAGGGGTGAGTGCGCTGTTCAGCAAGCTTTTTAGACAGCGCACAGAGCAATCGAAAATCAGCATTGAATAATCCAAAGCTCAATGGAGCTTGCCCTGAGCTTGTCGAAGGGGTCAAATTTCCATCAGAACCCAATCAATCTTTCCTCCCCTTTGATGGGGAAGATACAGAAAGGGTATCTTCGTCCTTATTACTCCCCACAAGGGGGAGGGAAATAAGAACTAAGGCAAGGGCATCGTAACCGATAAACGATAGACGAGCTTCATTAGGTGAGCTAATGATACAAAATGTATAATCTTCATTGTCATTCCATATTGAGCGACGGGGAACTTTTGCCTTCGGAGATCGCCGTGCGATACGCCGCAGCCGGGTATAAGGCCATAGCGATAACCGACCACGCCGATTACAGCAACATTAAACAGGCGGTCTCCGGGGTGCTGGCTTTTACTCGCAAATGGCCGAAGAATTCGCCTATCACGGTACTGCCGGGCATAGAATTGACGCATTTGCCGCTTGAGCAGTTCAAACCGCTGGCCGCTTACGCCCGCAGGCAGGGTATCAAAGTGATAGTGGCCCACGGGGAGACCCCGGCGGAGCCGGTAATAAAGGGCACCAACCGCTCCGCGCTCACGGCAGATATAGACATCTTGGCTCATCCGGGGATGATCACCGCCGAAGACACGCGCCTGGCGGCGCGCAAAGGGGTATTCCTGGAGATCACCACGCGCCGCGGGCACAAGAAAACAAACCGCCATGTCGTAAAACAGGCTCTGCTTTACGGGGCCAAACTTATTCTAAATACAGACAGTCATTCCCCTGAGGATATCATCAGCCCGGAACGAGTCGCCGCTAATGCCGTATCCGCCGGGTTGAGCAGGCGTCTTATAGAGGAAATTCGGTCCCGGACCGCCGTTTTTATCGAAAAAATGTCACGCACGAAAAAGAGGAGGTAAGATGCGCAATAAAACCACGGGGATACTTGTTGCAGGTATATCGTTATGCGCCGCTCTGGCGGCCGGCTGCGCCACCGACAACTACGGCAGTATCAAAGATTCGGATACGCAGATGGTCGAACCGCAGAACATATTCAAGTTCAATGACGTCCCGGTGCCGGCCGGTTTCAAGCTTATGCCTAAAGATTCCTACTTCTTCGAGAGCGCAAACGTGCGGGTGGCGGTGCTGAAGTACCGCGGGAAAGGAAACAGAGACCTTATAAACAGCTTCTTTAAGGAACAAATGGCCATTTATAAATGGATTCTGTTGAATATGGTGGAATACGGCGATACCATAATGAATTTCGAGAAAGAAAACGAAACCTGTATCATAACTCTTTCTCCCAAAGGCAGTACGGTAATAGCGTCCATATCGCTTGGGCCGAAATCCCCCAAGAATGCTTCAAAAAAGGGTGCTTCGGACATCTACAAGCGCACTGAAAGCAATAATGAATTGCTCAAATAACCTCGTGTCGTAACTTGGCTAAGGTATATCACACAGGTGAATATTTGGCTTTCCGATTAGCCAAGGTAAATCCGGCACTCTGCGGGGTACCCCTTAGATAAACTAAGGGCAAGTCCGCTCCGCATTCTGCGGCTTGATTAAGTATCGTGTCCCCGGAATAGGGAAACGCCCCGGAAAAAAAACTTGACACTATATTAGATATATGATAAAAAAGTGAGAAAAGGACTATACCACTGGAGTTGATTTCACTCTATGGGCGGAAAGGAGGTGAAGATCACGCTATATGCCTGAAATCAAGCCAATCCGGTGATATAAGCATAGATGGTAATTCTCTAGGAAGCAGTAAACAAAAGCCTAGTTCATATTATAAAGGCAGCCATTATTCATCTCGATAAAGGAGGAAACAGAAATGATTAAACGTTTATCTGTTTTATTGTGCTTGGCCTTGGTAGCCGGAATGGCCTGCAGCGCTTACGCTGAAGTCCAGAACGTCAAGGTCGGCGGAGACATCACCGTGCTGGGGGTCGCCAGGAGCAATTTCGACCTTTCCAACGGCGGAACAGGAGACAAAGATAATGATCAAGGGAGTTTCTTTGCCACTCAGACCAGGGTCAGACTCGACAGCGACCTGACGGACAACGTCACGGCCACTTTGCGCCTGATCAATGAAAGAATCTGGAC
>JBAZDY010000102.1:0-5443 GCA_041654215.1 Candidatus Omnitrophota bacterium | reverse complement strand
ACCGTTACCGTTGGGTCGACGAGTCCAACCTTCCCCTTGGCGTTCAAAAGGACCTGGTCAAAAGCCGCGACGGCCGGAAGACCGTGTTCGAATTCGACTTCGCCCTCGAGAAGCGGGAAATGACCGGGCCCTACGGAAAGCCCCGGGAGTACTGGGACGCTTTCGACAAGGCCATCAAAGACGGAACCGCCCGCCGGACCGAGAAGGAAACCAAGTCGAAGAAGACATTCCCCGGCCATGAAATGACGATCGGAACGACGCAATACCAGGTCTCAAACCCCGACATCTTCGACCAGGTCAACACGATCTTGAAGATGTCCAAGAAGCGGGCCCTGGTCGACGCCGCGCTTTCGGCCGGCCGGTTATCCGACCTCTTCACCCAGGACCTGGACGACTTCGCCGAGTACGAGCCCGCCCAGGCCGAACCCGCCCCGAAACACGAAACGGCCCGCGCCTCAGCCAAGCCGACCGCCCCGGACTTTCCCGCCGACGCCCCGGCGCATACCGAGCAGGACGCGGACCAGTTGGCCACGCCCGACCAGCTCGATTCCATCTCCAAGCACGCCGACTCTCTCAAGGGTCTCGGCAAAACGGAAAATCAGATCTGGGACGAAATCTACCGCAAGGGCCGGGAGCGGGGCGGAGAGTTCGCCGAGCTCCAGGAAATGACGTTCGCCCAGGCCGACTATGTCTCCAATTACCTCGGGGGCTGGATCGAACACATCAAGGCGGAACGCGCCAAGAAAAACGGGGCCAAGAAATGAGCGCCGCCGAATCCAAGCTCAAGGCCGCCGCCAAGGCGCATACGGTCTACAAGACGGCGGACGGGACGAGGGTTCCAGGTGTTACGACGATCACGGGCTTGCTGAATAAGCCCGCCATGATTCACGCCGCATGGGACCTTGGGATGAAGGGCGTTAATTACCGGGAATACTGGGACGCCCTGGCCGCCGTCGGAACCGTCGCCCATCGCATGATCCTGGAGGATCTCCGGGGAGGCAAGGTCGACAAGTCGGCGCTGTCCGCCTTTTCCCCTGACGTCATTAAATTGTCGGAAAGCAGCTTCGCCTCATACCTGGCATGGAAATCGGCCAACAAGATCGAGCCCGTCATTTTCGAGACGCCGCTTGTTTCAGAGCTGTTCCGATATGGCGGAACGGCGGATCTGCTCGGGTACGTCAACGGCAAGTTCACCCTGGTCGACTTCAAGACCGGAGGAATCTACCCGGAGCATTTCATTCAGCTTGCCGGGTATTCGGCGCTGGTCAACGAAAAGCGGCCCGCCCTCGGCCTGATCGAAAAGTACATCCTCCTGGGCATTCCCCGCAAGGTGGGGGAAACCTTCGAAGTGAAAACGAAAGACTCCCTGGTTGCCGAGTGGGACATTTTCCAACACCTCTTGAAAGTTTACCAGCGGATGAAGGAGCTCTAACATGAGAGCTGACCAGCATTTCGACTTTCCGAGCGAAGACGCCCCCGTCGGCGTTCCGCTCATGGTCCTCCCGGCCGTCGCCCAGGAGTCGGAAATCGAAACCAAGGTCCCGGCCCTGGTCGACCAGGCCGCGGCCCTCACCATCCGCGACCAGGAGTCCCTGGCCATCGCCAACGATTTCTCCATCGCCATCAAGCGCATGAGGAAGGAAATCGACGAGGCTTTCGATCCCATCATCGAGGCCGCTCACGTCGCTCACAAGGTCGCCCTGGACAAGAAGCGGAAGTATATCGAGCCCGTCGACGCCGCCGAAAAGACGGTCAAGGGTAAGCTCGGGGCGTACCTGGCCGAACAGGAGCGGATCCGGAAAGAAGCCGAGCGCAAGGCCTGGGAAGTGGAGCAGGAAAAAATCCGGGCCAAGCAGGAGGCCGAGCGTAAGGCCAGGGAGGCCGAAGAGAAGGCCACTGCCGAGCGTCGGCGGATTGAGGAAGAGGCCAAAAAGAAAGCCCGGGAGGCCGATGAAAAAGCTGCCCGGGCTAGAAGCGAAGAGGGCCGCCGCAAGGCCCAGGAAGAGGCCGATCGGATCCGCCGCGAAGCCGCCGAGCGTGACCGTATCGCCAAGGCCAATGCCGACGCCGAACAAGCCCGCCTCCGTGAAGAAGCGGCCAAGCGGGAGGCCGAGCTTTCAGCCAAGGCGCCGGCCGTCATCGCCAAGATCGAAACCAAGGGAATCTCCACCAGGCAGGACTGGGACTTTGAAGTCATCGACGAAAACGCCGTCCCCCGGGAATTCCTGGCCGTCGACGAAACCAAGCTCCGCAAGTACGCCAAGGCCATGAAGGGAACGGCCAGCGTCGCCGGGGTTCGGTTCTTCCCCAAGAGCATCGTCAGCCAGAGAATCGCGTAACCCATGTTCCCCCAAAGGCCGGGCGACCAAATGCCAGCCTCCCCCGTTGGCATGGGCGGACTTCCCGTCTGCCCCGCCCGGCCTGTTTTTTTCAGGAAAGGATGATTTATGAAACACGGAAAGAATCCGCTTTATTCATGGTTCCCCCTATATGGGGAAAAGTGGCTTTTCGGTTCAACGCGGTATGAATTGGATCACCCGGAGCGGGCAATCTTTATCGACTTGATGGCCCTGGCAAATCGGGATAACGGCTTTATTCGGGCTAATGAGCAGTTCGCTTACACAAAAGAACATCTCGCCGGAATGTTACATGCAGAAGTTGAATTAGTAGAATCAACACTCCTTAAATGTATCAAATATGGAAAATTGGAAAAGCTGGAAAACGGCATTTATAGAATAAAGTCATGGGACGATTTTTCCTTAACTGACAGAAGAAAAAGACAGATATCATCATTTCCGAAAAAAAGGAAATGCATTTCCGCTTCTACGGAAGCGCCTCTTATATCCTCTAGTATTATCTCTTTATCATCTAATCTCCCTCTAATTTGGGAGGGAATCAAAGGGGAGGACAAGCAATCGTGGGCCGTCGCATATCCCGCTTGTGATATCGACCGTGAGCTTTCGGCTATGATCGAATGGATCAAGGCGAATCCGGCGAAGGGGAAGAAAAAGAATTATCGTCGCTTCATCGTGAATTGGCTTGCACGATCACAAGAGCGCGGAGGCGGAATGCGGTCTGTTTCACCGAGGGATGCTGAAATTTCGCGTGAGCGCCGAGTCGGATCAAGTCCAGAGAAAACAGAGGCCGAGAAGTCGGCGGCGCGTGAGCAGGATCGCCGGATCAAAGAATTTGTAGATCAGCAGGCCGCCAAATGGGAACCGCAGATCGAAGCGGCCAGGACTCCCGAAGAACGAAACAAGCTCCGAGCTTCGGCCAACACAGAGACCCAGGCGGGTATCAAGAAAATCCACGGCTATGAGGTGCAAGCATGAAACTCTGGCACATTGCGCTGGCTCTGGCGGTTGCTTTCAACGCTGGATTAATTTCCGTCGCCTGGCGGCTCGACCGCAGGTCGGGGAGGGGAAAATGAAATTCAAGGTTGGCGAGACGGTTATGTCGGTGACGAACGGCGGAGTCCTTGACGCAAGGGCCGGGCTGAAGGGGACGGTCACGAAGGTAAAGAAAGAGCTTGACGGGTATTACGTTTTATTCCCCGAGTATTTCACCGTGCCGACGTACTGGAAAGAAAACGAACTCGCACCGCTTCCCCCGTCCGAACCCGTCCTGTCCCTGACTCTATCAGACGCCAAGCGGTTGGCAGAAGACAACCTGGTGATCCGGGCCGCATTAATAAAAATATGGCCGCAGGAATTCGAGAAGGAGCCCGTGGAGGAGAAGGAGTCTGACTGGGAACCCATCATGCCGGAAATAAGCGCGATCATCTGTTTGGATTTCCGTGTGTATTTAAAGGCGATTTTTAATGGAGAAGAAATCGCCATCCTTCGCAAAGATGGGACATGGGAAGTTTTCCTAGATAAGTATCGGGTGACGGTAAAAAATAATCTCTCGACAAGTACGGCTTTCTTCATCTTCGAGCGGCGCACCCGGACGTGACCGCCATGATCGACCTATTCATCATCGGTTTTTTTCTGATCATCCCGGCTGCCGCCCTGGCCGCTGAAAAACATCTGGATTGGTGGAGGTCCAAATGAAAAATCTGATCATCATTGTCGAGGCTCTCATCATCGCCGTTCTGGTTATCGCCCTGGGCGTCATCATCGAAAGCGACACGGTCAAAGGTTGCGAGCTCCGGGATCTCCGGATCGAATCCGATGCCCGGAATACCGAACTCGCGGTCCTGGGCGAGAAGGTCATCAACCTCGAGGCGGCCCTCACCATCAGAACCGGGGCGAGCCACTATGGGGGCTGGCATAACGGCCGGCTGACCGCAAGCGGGGCCGTGTTCAACGACCAGGAGCTCACCGCGGCCTCCCCGTGGCTGCCGTTCGGGAGGCGGATCCGGGTAACGAATATCAGAAACGGCAAGTCTGTTGTCTGCACGGTTACGGATCGCGGACCACATCCACGCTTGGGCCGGGGGCTGGACCTGTCAACGGCGGCAGCCAGGGCGCTCGGGATGTTGCGCGAGGGCGTGATCGATGTCGACATCTACCTGGGGGAATGAACGTGCAAACAGAATTCGAAGACGGGACGATTCAAAACAAGAAGTTTGTCACGGCCGCCGCGATGATGCTGGCCGCGCAGGAAATGTCAAAGCTTCCGCGGGTGAAGAAAATCACCCTGCACTTTGCCGTTCCCGGAAGAAAGGCAAGACGATCGAAAAGGGGGGAGTGAGCCATGAGCAACTTCCGCGAACTCTCAAAGGCAGAATGGAATGGCGGGAATACGGTCGAAAACATCAACGTCGGATCTCTCCAAAGAATCGCCGACGCGGTCGAGAAGATGGCGTCGAGCTATGACACGGTGAGGAACGATCGTGATTACTTCAAGCGTCGCCTTGAGGAAGAGATAGCGGCCGGAAGACGGCTTGCCCGAGCGAACGCAGCCATCATCGCCGTTCTGGTTATCGCCCTGGGCGTCATCATCGAAAGCGACACGGTCAAAGGTTGCGAGCTCCGGGATCTCCGGATCGAATCCGATGCCCGGAATACCGAACTTGCGGTCCTGGGTGAGAAGGTCATCAACCTCGAGGCTGCCCTCACGCTGCGAGGGAAGGCCAGCTACTACGGCGGCCGCCATCACGGCCGGCCGACAACGTCCGGCCGGATCTTCGACAAAAACGCCCTCACCGCCGCCTCTCCCTGGCTGCCGTTCGGGAAGCGGATCCGGGTGACCCGGCCAGACACAGGGGCGTCCGTCGTCGTCACCGTGATCGACCGCGGCCCGGCCGTCAAACTCGGCCGAGCCCTGGATCTTTCCGAGGCTGCAGCCCGAGCCCTCGGCATGATCCGCGAGGGCGTGATCGACGTCGAAATCTACCTGGGGGAATGACCATGCAGGAAACCATCAGAATGCGAATCATGCTGATCCTGGCCAGCCACCGCGGCCGGGAGAACGCCATCCCGCGGAAGGAGCTCGCCGA
>JBAZDY010000101.1:0-5582 GCA_041654215.1 Candidatus Omnitrophota bacterium | reverse complement strand
TAAGATACCGGGAAAATCCCTACGGCATTTTCGCACGAGCGAATACTTTCCCACAGGGGAACACTTTCACACTGGTGAACACCTGCCTCTCAATTAAGGCAGGGTGTTTTTCCACACAAGGGCAAGGTGTTATTCCGATCGGCTAAGGTATAACACAGAGGTGTATACTTAGCCCTCCGATTAGCTAAGGTAAATCCGGCACTCTACGGGGTAATCTTCTCCTCAGAAATTCCCGGCCCGTTCAAACCGGTAATTTCTGCGGCTTGATTAATATCGTGTCCCCGGAATCCGGAATCAGTCAGACCGCATCAGAATTCGAACTTTACCCCGGCGTTAACGGCCTTCTCGTCGTTATTCAAGACGAACTCCGCGAAGGCCCTTGCCTTATTATCGGCCGCCATGAATTCGCGGGAAAGAACCAGCGACATCCCGGAGAAACCGCCTTCCCGGGTCCTCAATCTGAAAGTAACGGTATTCTTGCCGGCACTTTTGAAACCGGCGTCGAAATACATCCTCTCTCTTTTTCCCGGGCCGTATGCCATCTCGAACCCGAGGTTGAAACGCCTGCCGAACTTCCACTGCCCGTATAAAACTATTTCCCGTCCCCGCGAGACACCGGAGCCGATGCGGTATTTTATCCGGCCGGCGGCGGGGTAAAGATTTGGCGTCTGCAGATGCGCCTTGAACGCGAAACCTTCCCGGCTGGAGCCGCTTAAGGAATATACGATCCTGGAGGCGGAGAAAACGCTCCAGCGGCCGCTGAAGGAAACGCAAACCGTTTCCCTGTCCCCTGTCCGTTTCAGGCGCTCGCGCGTGTATTTATAAACGATTTCCTGGTTCTCGTTTATCTCCCAGGAGGATTGAAAAACCAGCCTGCCCCGTGAGCCGCCGCTCCCGCGCAGCCGGAAAGCGAGTTTACCGGCTCCGTCGGCGTACCATTGCCCGTAGAGCTCGAACACCTGCCATTCCAGCGTCCCGCTCTCGTTTACTCCGGCGGCTTCAAAGGCCAGCACGCCCGCTCGCGCGGAGATTATCCTGCCGCGCAGCACTATCCGCCCGGAATCCTCCCCGTCGTCTTTAAGGGAAAAAACCAGGTTGTTCTTATCGTCTAAGCTCCACTCGCCCCGGAAATCCATACGCCCGCCGCCCTCGAAAACGTATGAAAGAACATTGTCCCGCACGCTCAACCTGCCCGGAGGAGCCGGGGCTTTTATTCCGGGGACACAATACTTAATTCTCTTATCGGTCACGGCTGCCGCCTTTATTCCGGGGACACGATACTTAATCAAGCCGGGTTACCTGTCGGATAGGAGGGATGATAATCAATCCCCCCTCCCGAATGGTTCCCTCCACTCTTTCCTCCCGAACGGGTACCTCTAATCTTTCCTCCCCTTGATGGGGAGGATGAAGGAGGGGTGGGTGCGCTGTTAAATACAGCGCACAGAGCAATCGAAAATCAGCATTACATAATCCAAAGCTCAATGGAACTTACCCTGAGCTTGTCGAAGGGTCCAAATCCCAAGCTCAATGCAGCTTACCCTGAGCTTGTCGAAGGGGCCAAATCCCAAGCTCAATGGAACTTACCCTGAGCTTGTCGAAGGGGCCAAATCCCAAGCTCAATGGAACTTACCCTGAGCTTGTCGAAGGGGCCAAATCCCAAGCTCAATGGAACTTACCCTGAGCTTGTCGAAGGGGTCAAATTTCCACTTTCGATTTTCAAATACCAATAAACGATAGACGACTTTTAATATCGGTAATGGTTACGACTTAGAATCGAAAGACGTAAAACATAAGTTCCGGAATCCTGCCCCGCTCGCTTCATCTTGTCCTGCGCCAAAGTCCCGGTTCTTCCTGCGGTAATCCCCCGGCTCTTTTCAGGAGACCCGTCATAACAAACAGCAGCATGAAAGCATTTATGCACATCGTCTGCTGTATGTTCACCAGGGACGCGTGAAAAATAATAAAAGCGGCGGCCTGTACCGCGGCCGATACGACCAGATATTTTATAAAACGAAAATCCTGCAGGGCTATGAAGTAAATGATAAAAACGTAAACCACGGCAAAAAGGCTCATTGACAGGCTGAAGAACCTTCCCAGCAGGACAACGGAAGGAACGGCGGTTCCGGTCAATATCTTAAAAAAGAATCCGGGAAACAGGTTAAAGAGACCGGCGCCGGCTGCGCTGATCAGCAGAGTCAGTATTATGGATTTCCCCAGAATGATGCCGCTGTCGGCTTTCACGGCGGCCATTCCGCTTGTCTTCGGCAGCATCACCAGCGGAACTGCGGAAGGAAGAAAAAGGAATATCTTGCCTGCCATCTGGGCGAATGAATAGATCCCTGCTTCGGCGGGCGGAAATAACGACTTTACGAATATCATGTCCGCCGTTACCAGAAAGGTGAAAAGAAAAAGGCTGAGAGAAACCGGCAAAAGATAAGAAGAAAAGGTCTGTCGGACGGCAAACGCCGCCTCTTTCCGCTCCGCTACGGAAGGCTTTTGCGCTCTCAAAGGAAAAAGCGCCGCCTCTGTTACGATCACGGTTGCAAGAAGCGACAGGCATACGGCCAGGAGAACGCCCGGGACTCCGACTCCAAGATAAATAAAAAGCACCGCCGAGGCGACTTTCACCAGTCCGGTCGCGCAGTTGGCGGAACAGAACCAGCCGAACATCTCCAGCCCCTGCAGCATCCCGAGCGCCACCTGCCCCACCCAGGCCAACAGCATCATCAGCGCAAGGAAATGCACCGGGGTCAATGAGGTGATCTGTAGCGCGGTTTGTATCCATCGGCCCGTCAGGAAAACCGCGGCGAAGGTGGCCGCTCCGGCAAAAAGGGACAATAATATATACTCCCGGAAAACGGCCTTTATCTGCGGGATCCCCTGTCCGCGCGCGCGCACCGAAGCGGCCTGCGAAACCACGGCCGTCTGCAGGGTGCCGGCAGGAATGTATACAAGAAAAAGGATGGACAACAGGGAGTTGACTACGGCGAAATCTTCGGCGGGAAGCCTGTGGGCGGCGATTATCTGGTAACCCATATGGAACGCATTCGCCACAAGCATCCCAAGGAAAACAAGCATAATACTTAAAAAAAAGGAGCTATTTATGGAAAGGAAGAGGGACGAAGCCAGCGCGCGGACAGAAAAAAATAATCTTTCCAGTTTGGGCATTTTTAGACTTATCTGTGATGAACGGTGTTATCCCGGGAATTTAAGCGGGGGTCAGCCCGGCGCGACGCCTGATATAAGCGGTAAAAACCCCTGCTACAGGAGTTTCAGGAACCGCCGCTTGCCTACTTTAAGTAGGCCTTCGCCCGAAAGAAGGGCATCCTCCGAAGCCACCTTTTCACCGTTAAAACTGACTCCGCCCTGTTCAAAGAGGCGCCTAACCTCGTTCTTGCTGGCGGCAAGGCCGTTGGCGATGATCACGTCCATAGCGCGTTCGCCGCCCGAAGGCAGCTTATAGACCGGCGTATCCTGCGGCGCTTCCCCCCGGCTGAAAACGCGGCCGAACTCTTCCGCCGCGGTCTCGCCGGCCTCTTTACCGTGATACTGCGCGATGATGGTCTTTGCCAGCAGCACCTTGGCGTCGCGGGGATGCAGCGCCCGCACGGAAACCATGTCCTCATCCGTCAAAAGCTCGAAATACTTGAACATAATCTCGTCGGAGACCGACATCAGCTTGCCGAACATATCGGCGGCGGGTTCGTCTATGCCGATATAGTTGCCGTAGGACTTGCTCATCTTCTGCACGCCGTCCGTCCCCTCCAGAAGCGGCATGGTGATCACCGCCTGGGACGGCTGGCCGAAATCCTTCTGCATATCCCTGCCCACAAGCAGATTGAATATCTGATCGCTGCCCCCCAACTCTATGTCGGCCTTCAATTCCACGGAATCATACCCCTGTAAAAGCGGATACATAAATTCCAAAAGAGATATATCCTGGCCGCCGGTATAACGGGTGCGAAAATCCGACCTTGCCAGCATCTGGGAGACGGTGGCATGCGAAGTAAGCTCGAGCATATCGTTCATCTTCATTTTGCCGAACCAGTGGGAGTTGAAGACCACCTCGATCTTGTCCAAATCGAGCACGCGGGAAACCTGGCTGCAGTAAGTCGCGGCATTCTCCCCGACCTCATCCTGCGAAAGCTGTTTTCGCAGCTGGGAGCGTCCGGTCGGGTCGCCGATGCGCGCGGTGAAATCCCCGATCAAGAACTTCACCCTGTGCCCCAGTTCCTGAAACTGCTTCAGTTTGCGCAGAAGAACGGTATGGCCGAGATGCAGGTCGGCGGCCGTGGGGTCGAATCCCGCCTTGACTACGAGCGGCCGCCCTTCTTTCAACTTCAAGCGCAGTTCCTCCTCGGAAACGATGTCCACCGCCCCGCGTTTGATGACCTTAAGCTGTTCTTCGATGTCCGTCATATCGCGATTTCGTGTAGAGCCGAGAGTAAGGAGTAATCTGCTCCACGGAATCCCCAATCTGTGAAATCCGGGGATTTCCGCGGTTTGATTAAACACCGTTACTCCATACTCTCGGCCCGACACTCCATACCTGCGTTATATTTTCGACGTGAGCCCTATTTTCCCCTGCTCGGTGTCGACTTTTATTATCTTAACCTGCAGTTTATCGCCGACTTTAAGCTGGCCCGAAGCCTCTTTGTCTATTTCGTTGGCGTAAACCAGCCCTTCCAGTTCCTCCTCCAGCTTTACGAAAACGCCGAAATCGTTAATGGTGACCACTTCGGCCTCCAGCACCGTTTCCAGAGGGTATTTTGCGGCTATCTCCGTCCAGGGATTATCCTGCAGTTGTTTAAGCCCGAGGGTGATGCGATGGCTCTGCGTATCCACGGAGAGTATCACCACTTCCACTTTCTGGCCTTTTTTCAGCAGGTCCTGCGGATGGCTGATGCGCTTGGTCCAGGACATATCCGATATGTGGATCATCCCTTCCAGGTTGCCGTCGAGCTCGATGAAGGCGCCGTAATCCGTGAACCCGCGCACCTTGCCCTGCACTTTGGTGCCGGCAGGATATTTGCTTTCGGCTTCGGTCCAGGGGTTCTGTTCGAGATGTTTGACGCTTAAGGATATCCTGCGGGCGTCGCGGTCTACGTTCAGCACCTGCGTCTCCACGGTATCCCCCACGGCGAACAATTCGCCGAGATTGGTCACCCTCTTCGACCAGGAAACTTCCGAGACGTGTATCAAACCCTCGATTCCCTTCTCCAGTTCCACGAAAACACCGTAAGGAAGGATATTGACGATCTTGCCCTTGAGCTTGTCGCCGGCTTTATACTTGGTGTCCACGTCCTGCCACGGATCCGGGAACCGTTGTTTTAAGCCGAGAGAAACCTTGTTGGCTTCCTTGTCGAAGTTCAGGATCATAACGTCAATCTTGTCTCCGATCGCTACCACTTCAGAAGGATGGCTGATCTTCGACCAGGACATATCGGTTATATGCAGCAGGCCGTCCACGCCTCCCAGATCCACGAAAGCCCCGAAATCGGTGATGGCCTTGACGGTTCCGGTATGTATCTCGCCGATCTTTATCTCCAGCCAGATCCTGGCCCTCGCCTCTTCCTGCTCTT
>JBAZDY010000100.1:0-5605 GCA_041654215.1 Candidatus Omnitrophota bacterium | reverse complement strand
TTCTTGTTTTGTTCCGGCTGATGTGCGCCTCTGCCGGGGAAGCGCAGGTGCTCGATAGCTGGAAGGACAGCCGGGCCTATAAACCTGTGCCGGTGCTTTTTCTGCACGGTTTCGCCAAGGGAAATCCGGCCGACTGGGAAACGGTAATCAATACCCTGCAGCCTTATTTCGGCCCCTACCAGCAGGTCGGCCCTTATCTGGAGACGCTGGACTTCCAGGATCCCAACGGCTCCATTGATACTTATCCGCCGGGCAAACTCAATCCCCAGGGCAACAACCGCGGCTGGGCGGACAAGCTCGCCATTAAAGTCGAAGAACTGCTTTCCTCCTCGAAATACGGGTTCTATTGCGCAGGGGTGAATATCGTGGCGCATTCCATGGGCGGGCTGGCAGCGCGTTATTATCTAACAGTCAATTCTTCTGCCAATGTGCCGAAATTAATCCTGGTGGGGGTGCCGAACCTCGGGACGCCGCTCTCTTCGGCCGCCAACGGGTTGTCTTTAGTTCAGGAATTAGGGTGGGGGCTTTTCTTAGGCCCCAGTGTGTATCTTGTTCCTCTTAATTATTCGGCTTTGGAGTCGGCTTTTTCCAATTTGCTGGAGATTGACTTTAGGGGATGTGCAATTGATGATATGGATAATACTAATTTGGGGAGTGTTTTTTTAGATTATTTAAATCGATTGCCCCTCTCTCCTGAAACAAAATATGTTACTGTTGTGGGACAGAAGGGGAGTATATTAAATTTAATGCTTTTTCAGGAATGGATGGGTGGTGATTCTATAGTGAGCTTAAGAAGTCAAAAAGGGATCCCAAATTCCCAAAATGAGAATATCATTATTGTATCCGACCATTGGCAAGAACCGAGAAACATCGCCTTACAGACGGAGAATCCGGTATTGAAATTTCTGGATTCCGATGTTCCGGTTATCGAGATCAACGAGCCCGCTCAAAGCGAAGTAGAAACCAGCGAGGGGGCTATAGACTTGAAAGGAAAACTATTCAAGGAATATCTGCCCGCGGACACAAAATTGCTGGTTACCGTTTCAAACTCCGAGAAAAAAGAATCTTTTCCGGAGCAGGAATTTCCTATGCTGCCGACGGATCTCTGGCAGGCGGGAGACCCGAATTCTCCGGTAGCGGAATTCTCTGCCCGGGTCATTCTTCCGGGAGAAGGCGAATTCAAGGTCGCTGCCAGGGCAGTCAATCCCGGCGGGACCGGTTCCGAGGAATTGATTTTTACGGTCAAGACTTCTTCAAGCGGACCGGTGATAGAAGTAATACAGCCGCAGGGGATGATAGCTTCTTCGCGGCCGCTGCTCTACGGGCGCGCACGCGCCCAGGGGGAAGCCGGTCTGGAGCTGTCGTCTTTAAGCATAAGCCTTGACGGCTCGGCCCAGACCGTTACAAAGAATTTTATTGACGAAACTTTTTCGTCGGCCGAAGCGTATTTCACGCCGTCTTCCGGGATCGCTTCCGGCGGGCACTCGGTAGTTTTCACTGCCTGCGATACCGACGGCCGCTGTGCCTCGCGGCAATGGAGTTTTACGATGCTGGATCTTATGGACCCCTCGGGACCGCAGGGGCTCGAGCCTCCTGCCGGCGGGTATGTCTGGCGGACGTTGGCGGTGAGCGATTCTCGCGACGATAATCTGGCTTATTGTTACGAGCCTTTACGCGAATATGTTGACGTAAATCCGGATACTTTCGCCCGGAAACTGAATGAGGTTAAGGATGCCAGCCTTTCTGCAGCGCCGATGGAATACCAGGACGGCAACGGTATGGGAGTATATATATTTTGGCAGGGGAAAAGCTTCTCCTCTCTGTCCGGCGGCCCCATCGTTGTCTTCGAGGGGAGCACTTTCTTTCAGCAGACCGCGCACACTCTATCCATGGGCTCCGGGTGTATCCCGGTATATACCTGCGCGACTTTCAATTGTTCCCATCAAAACTGCTGTTCTTCTTACGTAAAGAACGTCATCCTGGAGGTGGACGATAAATTCAGGATGAGCCTGGACAAAAAACTGCAGACAGCGATGTTCCGCAGGATGGACCCTTCTTTACGGACCCATGATATATCGGTAGTCATTCCTTATTACGGGCCGCGGGTGATATTGAAATATTCGATGGATCCCTTTCAATATTCGCTCGCGGATAACGGTATTCCCGAGTTATGGCCGCGCGAATTCCGCGTCTACGATCACACTCATTTCGACTTGTCGGTCAGAGTCTATGGGTGGCAAAAAAAGTAGCTAACCGCAGTTTTTTACCGCAGGGTTCCGGGTACTGAAAAAAGGCTTCCTCTAAAAGCTTAAAGATCATAATTCTCCGTTTTTATCCTTTAAAGCTATAACCCATAGCCCATAGCAGTATCTATACATATATCTTTCTGCCTTGTAGGCGGTTAGACAAAAAAATATTGTGTTTTATCCGAAAAGTAGTATACTTGATACGTTCGGCAGCGTTTAAACCGTATCCATCAAGGCGCGGAGAGAAAGACCTGCCTTCAATATCAATCCCGTCAACCACGGCCTTTAAGCCGCAGTGCTCAAGGATTGATTTAAGAAACGGAGGTGTCTTGTGACGAAGAAAGACATAATTCTTAAAGTCTCGGATGATACGAAATTGAAGCAGATAGACGTGAAAAAGGTCGTGCAAAAGACCTTTGACTGCATCCTGGAGGCTCTCGTGCGCGGCGAGAAGATAGAGCTCAGGAATTTCGGGATTTTCAAGATCAAAGAGAGAAAAAGCAGAACAGGCAGAAATCCCCGCACAGGGCAGACTGTCCCTGTCCCGCCGCGTAAAGTGGTAGTTTTCAAACCGGGACTGGAAATGAAGAAGCTGGTAAAATAACCCGCCTGGTGTGCTGTTTTACGTTGCTTTTCCGAAAAACACATAAAGTCAGTTCCCGCGCCTCGATAGAATACAGGCCGGGGTCCCGGCAGTCAAAAGGCTTTGAAGTTGCGGGATCTATAATCGAAAAATAGGGGGCCGGGCAGACTTTCGGTTATCACCGCTTTTCATCCCGCGTCATACTATCTATGTTCAAAAAAGTCCTGGGAACCAGAGATATCCTGCCGGAAGAAGCGTTTTTATGGCGGAATGCCGAGAACGCCGGCAGACAAGTATTCGCTTTATACAATTACCGCGAGATAAGGACTCCCGTGATAGAAGAGGCGGCGCTTTACACCCGCAGTCTGGGAGGCTCCACAGAGATTGTCGGTAAGCAGATGTTCCTCATAGAGCGGGGCGAAGACAGCTATGCCTTGAGGCCCGAAGGCACCGCTTCCGTTGTCCGCGCTTATGTGGAGAACGGGCTGGATAAAAGCCAGGGGTTCTCTAAACTTTTTTATATAGGTCCGATGTTCCGCGCGGAGCGGCCGCAAAAAGGGCGCCTGCGCCAGTTTCATCATATCGGCTGTGAAGCGCTGGGGTCTTCGGATCCTTGCCTGGATAGCGAGATCATAACGCTGGCGGATGCGCTGCTTAAGGCCTGGGGCATAAGCGGGTATGAGATACTCGTCAACTCGCTGGGCTGTCTCCGGGACAAGCAGAAGCTGACGGAAAGCCTGCGCGCGTCGTTACAGGACAGGCGCGCAGAGCTTTGCCCGGAATGCCTGCAGCGCCTGGACGTCAATGTCCTGCGTATCCTTGACTGCAAAAATGAGGGCTGCCGCCGCGCCGTTGCCGGTTTGAACCTCGAAGCCGGGCATTTATGTCCGGATTGCGCCGGGCATTTCAGGTCGGTATTATCCGCTTTGGATTCCTGCGGGGTAAAATATACGCTTTCCGCGACCCTGGTGCGGGGGCTTGATTATTACACGCGCACGGTTTTCGAGATCACTCACTCCGGTTTGGGCTCGCAGAACGCCATAGGCGCGGGAGGCCGGTACGATAATTTGATAGCGGAACTGGGCGGCCCTGATAAAGGGGCTTGCGGGTTCGCTTTCGGCATGGAAAGGGTCATGCTTGTTTCGCAGGCGCAGGCGCCGGACGCCGGCGGACCGCGGGTTTTCATCGTGCCTCTCGGGACAGGGGCGCGCGCCGTCTGCCCCGGGATACTAACGGAACTGCGCGCGTCCGGGATATCCGCCGATACCGATTACGAAGGCAAATCCATAAAAGGCGCGATGCGCGCGGCCAACTCGCAGGGGGCTCAACTCGTTCTGATAATCGGCGAGGACGAGCTTAAAAACGGCACGGCGCTGATAAAGGATATGTCCACCGGCTCTCAGGAGCCCGCGGCGAGGGATGCGCTTATAGAAGCGGTAAAAGAAAGGTTTAAAGGAAATGTATAGGACCCATACATGCGGTGAACTACGCGCCGCGGACGAGGGAAAGGAAGCGGCGCTCTGCGGCTGGGTGGCTCGCCGCCGGGACCACGGTAAGCTCATTTTCATAGACATCCGCGATCGTTACGGTCTGACCCAGGTTGTTTTCATACCGAAAGAGGCGCCGGAGGCTTACGCGCTGGCGCAGGAACTGCGCAGTGAATACGTGATAAAATTAACGGGAAAGGTCAACCGCAGGCCGCAGAACACGGTTAACCCCAAGCTCGCCACCGGAGAGGTGGAGGTGCTGGGACAGAAACTCGAGATACTGAACGCCAGCCTTACTCCTCCTTTCGAGATAGAGGACGGGGGGGAGATAAACGAAGAGATGCGTCTGCAATATCGTTATCTGGACCTGCGCAGGCCGGCGGCTTTCGGCAATTTCGCGATGCGGCATAAACTTTATACTATAATGCGCGGGTATCTGAACGCCGCGGATTTTCTGGAATGCGAAACCCCTATCCTCACGAAATCCACGCCTGAAGGGGCGCGGGATTATCTCGTGCCTTCCAGGGTCAACCGCGGTATGTTCTACGCCTTGCCGCAGTCGCCTCAGCTTTTCAAGCAGATATTGATGGTTTCGGGTATCGAGAGGTATTACCAGATCGCCAAGTGTTTTCGGGACGAAGACCTGCGCGCGGACCGTCAGCCGGAATTCACCCAGCTTGATATTGAGATGTCTTTCGTGCGGGAAGAAGACATATTCGCCCTCACCGAAGGATTGATGCAGAAGATAGTCAAGGAATTGAAGGGGACGCAGATAAAAACGCCTTTCCCGCGCCTGACATACGCGCAGGCGCAGGAAAAATACGGCAGCGACAAGCCTGACCTGCGGCCCGAGACGGGAGAGCCGTTCGCTTTCGCCTGGGTTGTGGATTTTCCTCTTTTTAAATTCAACCGGGAGGAAAACCGCTGGGAGAGCGAGCACCATCCGTTCACTTCACCACATCCGGAAGATATCGGCTTGCTGGAGACCGCCCCGGACAAGGTGCGTTCCCTTTCTTACGACCTGGTGCTCAACGGCACCGAGCTGGGGTCGGGCTCGATAAGGATACACCGCCCGGAGCTGCAGGAAAAGATATTCCGAATCATCGGCCTGAGCGACGAAGAAGCGCAGAGGCGTTTCGGTTTTCTTTTGAACGCTTTTAAATACGGGGCGCCTCCGCACGGCGGAGCGGCTTTCGGCATAGACAGATTGTTGTCCATACTGGCGGGAGAGAGCAGTATTCGCGAGGTGATCGCTTTTCCCAAGAACAGCGCCGCCTGCTGTCCATTGA
>JBAZDY010000099.1:0-5757 GCA_041654215.1 Candidatus Omnitrophota bacterium | reverse complement strand
CTACCCTTTACGCCATACTCAACGAGATAAAAAGCCCTTCCAAGAATATCGTGACGGTCGAGGATCCCGTGGAATACAAGCTTGACGGGATCAATCAGGTTCAGATCAAGCCGGATATAGGGTTGACGTTCGCGGCCGCCCTGCGCAGTTTCCTGCGTCAGGATCCGGACGTGATGCTCGTCGGCGAGGTGCGCGACCTCGAGACCGCGCAGATTTGCATACGCTCGGCGCTTACCGGACACCTCGTGCTCAGCACCGTGCACACAAACGACGCTCCTTCCGCGGTGACGAGGCTGGCGGATATGGGGATTGAGACTTACATGATCGCGCCTTCGCTTCTGATGGTGGTCGCGCAGCGTCTCGTCCGTAAACTTTGTCCGGAATGCAAGGAAGCTTATGAGCCTTCTCCGGAGCAGATCCAGGATTTCAAGCTCAGTGCGGGCCTGATATACCGCGCCAAGGGCTGCGCGAAATGCAACCAGATAGGATATAAAGGCAGGCTGTGCATATCGGAAATACTTGTCGTCAATGAGGAGATCCGGGAACTGATCAATCAGAGGGCTTCATTCCAGAAAATAAGGGAGGCCGCGCGTGCCAACGGCATGCTGACTCTTTACGACTCCGTGATGAGAAAGGTTGAGGATGGGACTACCAGCCTTGAGGAAGCGTTAAGCGTGACTATAGGAGTGGAATAATGGCCGTATTCTCTTACTTAGCCCGCGATCGCGAAGGGAAGAAAATCGGGGGAACAGAAGAAGCCGCCAGCCAGGAAGATTTGATAAACCGGCTGCAGTCGCGCGATCTCATAGTCATTCAGGTGGATACGCAGACTCACGCCGAGGCCGCTGCCATGAAACAGGCCGGTCCCTCTACCGGCGTCCGTTCGAAACCGAAACATTACGGAGTAACCGCGGACGATCTCGTGCTTTTTTGCCGGCAGCTGGCTACCTTGCTGGGGGCCGGTATTACGATTTTGAAGAGCCTGGAGGTTATCTCGCTCCAGGTCTCCAGCCGCAAGCTATATAATGTGCTGAAAACCTTGAAAAAAAACATGGAAGCCGGCTTGAGTTTCCATGAAGCGATGAGCAAACATCCGGACGTCTTCTCCGATCTCTGGATCAATCTTGTCGAAAGCGGCGAAGCCTCCGGTAACCTGGCGGCCATTCTTAACAGGCTTGCTACCTATCTGGAAAAGAACGCGGCTTTCAAGAGGAAGATCATCTCCGCTCTTGTGTATCCTATAATACTAATGCTGGCCTCTACCGGGGCCCTGCTCTTTCTCACAATCAAGATCATTCCAACTTTTGCCCAGCTTTTTGCCGGGTTCAACATAACGCTTCCGCCGTTGACCATAGCCTTGATCTCCGTCAGTGATTTTATCCGGAAATTCATGGTGCTGATCGTGGTCGCCATAGTTGTGGGCATCTATGTTTTGAAGAACTATCTGAAGACGCGGGAAGGCAGACGCTCCTTCGAGGAATTCATTTTTAAACTTCCGCTGGCCGGCGAATTTTTCCGGGCCATAGTAATAGAGAGATTCTCCTCCGAGATGTCCACGCTCATAGAAAGCGGCGTGCCGATACTGTATGCTCTTGAGATAGCGGAGCACAGCGTGGGGAATATCGTGATGGGGGGGATAATCAGGAATATCAAGGAGGACGTCCGCGTGGGGAAGAATTTGCATACCCCTTTGGAAAATAGCGGTTTTTTCGAGCCGATGGTGGTGCAGATGGTCACCATCGGAGAAGAGATCGGGGAACTGTCGCAGATGTTCAAGAAGATAAATATCTTTTATCAGGACTACGTGGACACTTTTTTGACGAGATTTACCGCTATGTTCGAGCCAATAATCCTGATATTCATGGGCGTGGTCATCGGCATTATGGTCATCGGCATGTTCCTGCCCATATTTCAGATAAGCAAGATAAGCGGGTAGGACTTTAACCCGGGTTTAACTTTAGAAAAGGAGGGGCGGGTTTATCATGAAAAAAGGTTTTACGCTTTTGGAGCTTATTGTAGTTATTATCATCCTGGGGATTCTTGCCACTTTGGGGTTCTCGCAGTATATGAAGATGGTGGAGAAAGGCCGCAGCGCGGAAGCGAGGATGCTTCTCGGGCAGATCCGCACGGCGCAGGAGGCGTATAAACTGGAAAACGGTTCTTACGCAACGTCGGTCACCAATCTTTCCGTACTGGCGCCTGCCGCCTGCACGACGACGCATTATTTCAGCTACGCCGCGACTACGGCAAGAGGGACGGCAACCCGTTGCACTACCGGCGGCAAGACCCCGCAGGGAAGCGCCTATAGCATCACGCTGGTCTATTCCAGCGGAGTATGGGGCGGGACCGCCGGGTATTATTAATCCCCGGATAGTGCCACGAACCTAAAATAATGATTGACAGCGAATCCCTGTGAGCTATAATACAGCAAGTGTGAATAAAAAACTCACAAAGGAGGGGGTATGAAAAAGGGTTTTACGCTTCTGGAACTTATTGTCGTAATTATAATCCTGGGTATACTTGCTACTCTTGGATTTTCACAATACATGAAGATGGTGGAGAAAGGCCGCAGCGCAGAAGCCAGAATGGTCCTCGGTCAGATACGCACGGCGCAGGAAACTTACAAGCTTGAACAGGGGTCGTACGCATCGTCCATCGGCGACCTTCCCGTCGAAGCCCCTTCTGCCTGCACGACGACGCATTATTTCAGCTACACCGCAGGGGCCGTGACCGGTACGGCTGCCCGCTGCACCACCGGCGGCAAGACCCCGCAGGGAAGCGCCTACAGCATCACTTTGAATTATTCCAGCGGAGTATGGGGCGGAACTGCCGGATACTATTAATAGAAAGCCTGACCTTCTAATGGGAAAAGTCGTTTGATTTACGGCGGCTCCTTTTTCTTCAAGAAAAAGGAGCCGTTTTTTTGTCATACCACCGGGCGGGAAAATACGATCTCCGTGTTTCGCGCAGAAATCCCCGGTTTCAACCGGGGGTGTGAGCGGGTTGTCTGTTTTTATAAAGGACATACTTGCGCCTCCGATAAAGTAAGATATCCCGGAATTTAGAGGTCCTCTCGGCAAAGCCTTTCTCATCCATAAGAAAGACAAGGAAATGCGCCCTCTCGTGCATCAAAAAGACGGCTTTACGCTGCTGGAATTGATCGTGGTTATCATTATTCTCGGCATACTTGCTTCCATCGGTTTCATCCAGTTTATGAAGTCGATCGAAAAAGCCAGGACTGCAGAGGCGAGAAACATCCTGGGGACCATACGTTCCGCGCAGGAAAGTTACAGGTTGGAGCACGGCTCCTACGCCGCCGAGAGCAGCTTTATAGAAGTGAATTTCCCTGCCGCTTGTACCGCCTCACATTTCTTTTCTTATTCGCTGGCAGCCGGTTCGGCCTCGGCGGTGAGATGCACTTCCGGCGGAAAACATCCCGATGCCCCTTCGGCATATACCATTACTTTGAGCTATTCCGACGGCGCATGGAGCGGAGCAGCCGGCTATTATTAGAGGAAGACAATTAAATTGACAAGCCCCAGGCGGACGGCTATACTTTATATGAAAGGGAGGCTTATATGCTTTCGATGCGTCGGAAGATGACGACGGCGTTCACTGCGTTCGAGCTGCTGGTCGTAATTATCATTATAGGCATTCTGGCGACTTTAAGCCTGCCTAACCTGCGGAAAATGAAGGAGAAGAGCTACGACAATGAGGCGAAAGCCACCCTTAAACTTCTCCAGGCCGCGGAAAAGATATACTATATGCAGAACGGCTTCTATTATCCGTATTCCGGTGCGGTAACCCATAATTCATTGAATAGCTCTCTTAAAGTGTTCCTGCCCACCTCAGGCCATGTGAATTGGAATTACTCCACCACAACCGGTACCGGCGCGGCCACCGCGTCGCGCAGCCCATCCGGACGAAGCTGGTCTATAGCCATAACAGCGGAGGAAGCAACATGTACCTCCGGGGCAGGGGATACCTGTATTCCTTAAAAGCCTTTTATCGGGAAAAGGATCCTTTGGCGCCCCGGACAAGGACGCCGTTTATTACGGAGACGTTGTGAATATACGTTCGCTCAGGGGCATGAATCTGATGGAAGCGGTAGTCTCCAGCATGCTGCTGGCGCTGGTAATGTTCGGGATGATGGCGGTTTTTACCGCCGGCAAGAGGCATTCCGTATTAAGTACTTCCAAGACCGTTGCCGGGCAGTTGGCTTATAAGTTCTTTTCTTTTCTGCCGATGCATGTCAGGGCGGATACCTGGGACGCTTCCGGCAATGAATTGACCGCCTCCACTTATTACTGCGGAGGCGGCTCTACTCCGCAGTCGCCGAATTGTCTTCCGTTATCCGAGAGGACGCTCAACCGCCTGGTTTACAGCGCCAAGTACGAAGTCCAGGATTTCCACAATCTGCGGAGGGTTAAACTGACTATTAACTGGACGGAATATATTCCATAGTGTCCTTAACGCAGGACCCCCCCGGTTGTACCCGTGGGAGATGAGCGCGTGTATGCGCCGGGGAGCGCGTCTGTTCTGTCTTGAGCGCGGTTAGCAGTGAAGCGGGTTGACTTTCGCTTCGGATTATCAGAACGCTATATTACTGAGTAGTAATAGGTTTAGTGTCCGGCCGGTTAAGCCGAAGCCTCGCCGGGAGAAGAGAGGAGCCCCTGGCTTTATTATGAAAGCCTTCACATTGATAGAATTGATTCTCGTCGTCATGATCTTGGGGGTAGTGGTGATGACCGCGGCCAATTTCGAGCTTTTCGGCCGTTTTGAGGTAAACGATATAGACCGGGCATCGAGACTGCAGAACGACGTCTATTTCATATCCGCATCCTTGTGTAAGGATTTGAACAGCGCGCTGGGATCCAGCGGCGAATGGCCGCTGGCTATAAACACCTCCGGAGGGAATACTTCGCTTGTCACCATCTGGGTGGATTACAACAAGAACGGCGTCAGAGACGGGTCGGACCGCCAGGTGGCCTACGGCTACGACTCCACGACGCACCAACTGCGCAAATACGACAATTACAGCGGCAGCCCTGGGACTTATACGATCTTGAGCCGTAAAGTCGTATCTTTTGTCTGCACGGTGCCGGCTTCAGTCAATTACATGAATTTTTCCATTGCAGCGCGTTATGATCCGGCTTCAGGCGTTTCCACCAACAATCCGGAAGTGTCCATGTTTTCCTCCGGCAATATGCCCTCCGTTTCGCTGAATTAATATTTGACCTTTCAGACGTCTGTGTTAAACTATATACTCACTGTTGTTATATATCCCAGAATACATAGAGCCGTAGTTTCGGGCCCGTAGTTCAGTTGGGAGAACGCCGCATTCGCATTGCGGAGATCAGCGGTTCGACTCCGCTCGGGTCCATTTCTCTTTTTTCGATCCCGGTGTCTTGATGCCGCTTGAAGTCCGTGCCCCTGATCTTGTGCGCTGCGCATTCGCCGGTGCGGTTGGTGAGCTGCCGGATATAATGAGTACTTATTTCAGCGTCATTCCCCTTTAATCCCCTAACCCAGAAATCCCCGGGTTTTAACCCGGTTGTACCTTGGCCAATAGGATGGCCAAGTATTCACCTGTGTGTTACACCTTAGCCAATAGGAATAACACTTTGCCCCTGAGTGGAATTGGGCAAGTGTTTACGCGTGTGAAAGTATTCGCTTGTGCGTGATACCTTAGCTTATCGGAAGGCTAAGTATTCGCTTGTGCGTGATACCTTAGCTTATCGGAAGGCTAAGTATTCG
>JBAZDY010000098.1:0-5795 GCA_041654215.1 Candidatus Omnitrophota bacterium | reverse complement strand
CCTTCGTCAGCGCCGGAGGACGAGAAAGCGGAACGAGCGGCGGCTCCCGGGGGAACTTGTCGGATGTTTTCCCCTGAGCATATAGACGCCATCGTCGGCCTGGTGAACCGCGACTCTTTTATTTCCAAAAAAGGCAGGGAACTGGAGCTTACTTTACAGCTTTCGGTAGTTCTGGACGATGACGGGACCGCCTATAAATTCGTTTTCCGGCAGGGTCAGATCGCTTCCGTTGAACGCAGCGCAGAGGCCCCGTTCGTGATCTCGGCCCCGTCATCCGCATGGAGAGAAGTTTTCGCCGGCAGGCTCGATCCGTTCACGGCGGTGACGCAAGGGAAAATGAAACTTAAGGGCCAGCTCGGCCAGCTTTCCCGCTGGTACGTTCCTTTCAGCAGGCTGTTTGAGCTTTTCAAACAGGTGCCGGTATCCTCATGAACACCAGGCTTTTTATAAACGGCAGTTTCGTTCACGGAGGCGCCAGAAAGACGGTAATCAATCCTTCCTGCGGCGTGCCGTTGTGCGAAGCGGAGTTGGCTCTGGAGCCGGAACTGGAAGCGGCTCTGGATGGCGCGCGCAGGGCGTTCGACTCCGGCTCCTGGAAAGATATTTCTTTGGATAAACGCCGGGAATGCCTTGTGAAAATGGCCGTCGGTATCCGCGAACGCGCCGCTGAACTGGCGCAGATGGAGACACGGAACGCCGGCAAGCCGATAAAAGAAACCACCTTTATGGATGTTCCCTCTTCCGCCCGGGTCTTCGAAGAGACCGCCGCGCATTTCGAGGAGTATTTGAAGGATACTGCGCCGGCGGGCCTTCCGCCGGAGGCCGAAGGACACCTGCTGCGCGAGCCGCTGGGAGTGGTACTGCTGATCATCCCCTGGAATTATCCTCTTT
The DNA here is from genome assembly GCA_041654215.1 of Candidatus Omnitrophota bacterium. Classification (GTDB taxonomy): domain Bacteria; phylum Omnitrophota; class Gorgyraeia; order Gygaellales; family Profunditerraquicolaceae; genus Undivivens. The sequence goes on along the minus strand of JBAZDY010000098.1, from coordinate 4,904 downwards.
TAATCGCCTGCTGGAAACTCGCCTCGGCCCTTGCCGCGGGTAATTGCGTGATATTGAAACCCTCCTCACTTACTCCTTTAAGCGCGATCGCCCTGGCAGAAATAGCCTGCGCAGCAGGCATACCGGACGGGGTGTTGAACGTGGTGAATTGCGAGGGGGGACTGGCGGGGGAAAAATTTTGTGCCGACCCCAGGGTCGACATGATATCTTTTACAGGCAGTAACGAAAGCGGGGGAGCCATTCTCGGCCATACCTCCGTTTCCCCGAAGAAGACGCTGATGGAACTGGGAGGGAAATCCGCAGCCCTGGTTTTCGCCGGCAGCGATCTGGAGACCGCGGTGAACAGTTGTCTTGTTTCCGTGTTCCTGAACCAGGGACAGATGTGCACGGCGATGTCGCGCATACTGGTGGAAGAGAGCGTTTACGACGCCTTCTGCGCGAAGTTTGCCGCCGGAGCGGGGAATATCGCGGTCGGCGACGCCGCAGATTTCCGGACGCAGATGGGACCGTTAATATCGCGGCGGCAGCGGGAACTTGTCGCCTCATGGGTGGAGAGGGCGTTGGGCCAGAAGGCCAAGCTGCTTTGCGGCGGCAAGGTTCCGGCGGGAGAAAGCCTGCGCGGCGGTTTTTTCTACGAACCCACGGTATTGGCCGGGGTGACCCCGGAAATGGAGATATTCCGCGGCGAGGTCTTCGGGCCGGTGGCGGCGCTCTCCAGGTTCAAAAGCCCGGAAGAGGCGCTGCGTCTTTGCAATGATTCCGATTACGGGTTGGCTGCTTCCATCTGGACGAGTGATGAAGGCGCGGCCTTGAAACTTGCGGCGGGGATAAACTCCGGCACGGTCTGGATAAATACCTACGGGATGTTCTATCCCGGTCTTCCGTACGGCGGGTTCAAAAAAAGCGGGTTCGGAAAAGAACTGGGGAGGGAGGGATTCCTGGAATATACGCGCCTGAAGAGCGTGGTGCTGGATAGGAGCGAAGGCGGTAAACCTCTGGTGAGTTACTGGTACGGTTTTTAATCCCCTAGCCCAGAAATCCCCGGGTTTTAACCCGGTTGTACCTTAGCTTATCGGAAGGCTAAGTATTCGCTTGTGCGTGATACCTTAGCTTATCGGATGGCTAAGTATTCGTTCGTGCGAAGATGAACGCACTTTGCTCTTGTGTGGAATTGAGCAAGTGTTCACTTGTGTGAAGCTTCGGGGAGGTCGCCGGAATAAGCAACCAGCCGAATAAACGCTGTGTACCGGCGAAGCATTGGCTTCGCCTGAAAATAGAAGGAGCCGCGAGCTTTAGCCCGAGGGGCTCCACTCCCCTCGTCCAGAAATCCCCGGCTTTATAGAGAGAGAACAATGAACATAGCGGCATTGTTGAAAGAACAGGCGCGAAAACATCCGGAAAAAACGGCTTTCGTTTCCCGGGGAGAAGAAGTTTCTTTCCGGGAACTTAAGGATAAGGTTTTTCCCGTGGCGGCGGCTTTGTCTGCGCACGGTATAGTCAAAGGAGACAGGGTAGCTTTATACCTGCCGGGCTGTCCGGAATACATCCTTAGCTACCTGGCGGTGTGGGTTCTCGGCGCAACGGCGGTGCCGCTTGATTTTATGCTCACTTCGGATGAACTGCTCTCCTGTTTGGGACATTGCGAAGCCAAAACACTGATCATGCGCGAAAAGGCAGTGGTTTCGGCCCGCGGGTTGAAAGAAAAACTGCCCGCTCTTTCTTCGGTCTTCGTATGCAATCACAAAGATACGATTTATCCGTCCGGCGTATTTCCGTTCAAGGCGCTCCAGGAAAAAGACCGCGGTATTTCCGGGTTTCCCGTTCCGGAGGATTCCGATCCGGCGATAATATTTTATACCTCGGGAACCACCGGCAAGCCTAAAGGAGTGATAATCAACTACCGTCAGCTGGAAGCTCCGCCGAAAGCGATGGAGTATTTCGTGGAATTGAGCGGAGAAGACATAGCGCTCTGCGCTTTGCCTTTTTCTCACCTCGGCGGCCTGATCTATATCCAGGGCTGCCTCGTGTATTCGCTTACTTTCGTGCTTATGGAGCGTTTTATCCCCGCGGAATTCCTCAAGACTGTGCAGGAGCGGAGGATCACCTGTTTCTGGATAGTCCCTTCCATGTATTACGCCCTGCTGCAGCTGAAGGAATTCGAGAGTTTCGATTTGTCCAGCCTGCGCTGGGTGGTTACTTTCGGCGCTTCCAGCTCTCCGGAAGCGCTGCGAAGGTTCCAGAAATTTTGCCCCGGCGCGCAGCTTCTCAACGGCTGGGGCATGACCGAGACCAACGCCCCGACAGTGGTACTTCCCAGGGGGTCGGCCAAGATAGAAAGCGTGGGCAGACCGGCGCCGTGGGTTGAGATATGCATACTTGACGAAAACGATAAGCCCGCGCAGTCCGGCGCGGTGGGAGAAGTGGCGGTGCGCGGATGGGTGGTCACAGACGGTTATTTTAAGGACCCGGAGTTGACGGCCGAGAGCATGCGGGGAGGGTGGTTTCATACCGGGGATCTGGGGCGGATAGACGCAGAGGGGGATCTGTTCATCGTGGGCCGGAAGAAAGAGATGATCAAGGTAGGGGGAGAGATCGTTTTCGAGCCGGAAGTGGAATCCGTGCTGCTGCGTCATCCCGCGGTGGCGGAGGCCGCGGTGGTCGGCGTTCCGGATAAATTGCGCGGGGAGATCCCCAGGGCCTGGGTAGTGTTGAAACAAGACGCCGCTGTTTCTGCGGAAGACCTGCGCTATTTCTGCCGCGAACACCTGGCGCGTTTCAAGATCCCGCAGCAGATAGAATTCCTGTCCGCCCTTCCTAAAAACCGCTCCGGGAAGAACGATAAAGAACGCTTGCGCCCGCAGCCTGCCGGTAATTGAGCTTTCGCCGACGAAGGAGTGTATGCTCGATATAAAGGAGTTGTCTTTAGAGGAGTTGAAGGAACGGTTTAACGCCGCGGGTATTCGGCCTTTTCACGCAGAACAGGTTTTTGCCTGGATATACAGGAAAATGGCCGGGACGTTCCGGGACATGAGCGACCTGCCCGCTCCCCTCAGGGACTACCTGTCTTCGGACTTTCTGATATACAGCGCCGTGGTCGCGCACAGACTGGTCTCCGGAGACGGTACCGTGAAGCTCCTTTTTGAACTGGCGGACGGGAATATGATAGAATCCGTGCTTATTCCGGCGGAGCGCAGGATGACGGGATGTATTTCCGTTCAGGCAGGCTGCGGTCTGCGCTGCGCCTTTTGCGCCAGCGGAGCGCTTGGGCTGGAAAGGAACCTCAGCTGCGGAGAGATACTGGAACAGGTCTGCCGTCTGCAAAAAGAAGCCGGAGGCCGGCTCACCCATCTTGTTTTCATGGGTACCGGCGAGCCGTTCAATAATTACGATAATCTTATCAAGGCCGTCCGGATAATCAATTCAAAGGCATCTTTTCATATCGGCGCCCGGCGCATTACCATTTCCACATCCGGTATACTGCCCGGGATAGCCCGTCTTGCCGGAGAAGGACTGCAGGTTGAGCTTTCCGTATCTTTACACGCCGCGGATAATGAAGTAAGGAGCCGGCTCATGCCCGTGAACGAAATCTATCCTTTGGCGCAGCTGCTGGCGGCCTGCCGGGTTTATTCGCGCAAGACAGGCAGGCAGGTGACTTTTGAATACATACTGATAAAAGAAATAAATTCCTCTTTGCCAAACGCGGTTAAATTATGTAGAATGTTAAAAGGGATGGGATGCAAGGTTAATCTTATCCCGCTTAATCCGTTGCCGTCTATGGAATGGCGTCCGCCTTCCGCGGCGGAAATCGCCGTGTTCAGTTCATTCTTGCGCAAGCAGGGAATACAGGCCACGGTCAGGCAGCCGCGCGGGCGGGACATAGAAGCGGCCTGCGGACAATTAAGGCTGCAATACGCGCAGAACAGGCAGGTTGAGAGATGCGTAAAGTCACAATAGCGGGGTTCATATTCCGTATCTGTTCCTTCCTGGCGTTTTTTTTCTTTGCGGCCGGCTGCATAGATTTTAATATCCGCAATCTCAACTCTTCCGGAAAGAACATAATTTGCTTCGGCGACAGCCTGACCGCCGGCTATGGCGCCGAACCGAACAGATCTTACCCGGTCATCCTGGCGGGTCTTACTTCATTTAACGTAATAAACGCTGGACTGTCGGCAGAGGATACGCGGGGAGCCCTGCGGAGATTAAAGACGGATGTTCTTGACAGAGAGCCTGTTATGGTAATAGTAGAATTCGGCGGCAACGATCTTTTGAGTAAAATCCCTTTCGAGGAAACGGTCAAGAACATGCGGGAAATCATAGACAATATACAGGAAAGCGGCGCCATGGCAGCGGTAGTGGATATAAGCGTCGACCTTTTGATGGAAGAATATGGACAGGCTTTTCGTTCCCTTTGCCGGGAAAAAGGCGCTATTTTCATAAGGGACGTTATGGATGGGATAATCACCGATCCGTCGCTGAAAAGCGACTATTTGCATCCAAACAGTTACGGCTACAGGATTCTGGCACACCGTATATACCGCGCTGTCATGCCTTATTTGAACCGTAACCTTATTGCCAGGGACATAGCGGCAGGCAGGCCGCGCTGACAACCGACTATACTGATTGTTTTTACACAGAAAATAGGGTATAATTTATATAAACGGACTTATTTATGACTTTTATAATATATAGGAGTATATGAGGCGGAACGCTTTTACAATAATAGAAATGATGGCGGTGGTGGTAATTGTAGGAATATTATCATCGCTGGCCGTTCTGGATTTTCATAAGACAGTGGAAAGGAACAAAGCCAAGGCCGCGGAGTATCATCTTAAAAGCATCTATAACGCCCAGAAAAGGTATAAACTGGATAACGGCGAGTACTTTGTCTGTTCCAACACCGAGGG
>JBAZDY010000097.1:0-5970 GCA_041654215.1 Candidatus Omnitrophota bacterium | reverse complement strand
ATGTTCAGGGAATATTCCCCGTTTTCTTTTCTCAACCGCTTGCTCGCCGGGCTGGCATTGGTATTGCCGGGCAGGATAATCTGCATGTCGGAGAACATTCGGAAAGAGATGTTCGGGGCAAGGTGTCCGGGGGCAGGGGACAAAGTGACGGTTATCCGCGAGCCTCTGCCATTCTCTCCTCGCCTGAAGGAGGAAGACGGGATGTTGCGCGGGGAATTGTCCATCCCCCGGCATACTGCGGTCATATTGCTTCCTTCCAGAATACATCCTTTCAAAGGGCAGATGGAATTTCTACGCGATTTCTCCCCGGTATTAAAGCGTCATGAGGTTACGGTCCTGCTGGCGGGGGATTGTTCTTTTGGGGCCCCAAAGAGCCTGTCTTATAAAAGCGCGATACGGGAAGTCATAACGAAGGAAGGGCTGCAAGAACGCGTCAGGATGCTCGGGTTCCGTAATGACATGGACAAACTGTTGGCGCTATGCGATATTTGCGTGTTCCCGATATTGAGGAACGAACCGTTCGGACTCGCCCTGCAGGAGGCCCTGTCTGCCGGCAAGCAGGTTCTGTATTATCCCTCGCCGGGGCTGGAAGAGGTGGCCTCCGCGTTCCGGGGGCAAGGAGCCGTTGTCCTGAACGGCGTTTCCCTGGAAACAGCGATACGTTCCGCCCTGCCGCTGCGCGCTTCAGTCCCGCCGGATTACAGCCGGGAAGCCGCCGTTTCCTTAGGCGTTTACAGGGAAGGCATCAGGGGCATAATCGCCTTGAAAGCCGGCCGCTTATAACCGGCGGGCAAGGCTTTTTTTACTTGACAATCGCCCCCGCTTATGTTAAAAAAATAACAACAATTATTAATTCCAAAGCGGAGGATTACCGGGAAAAACAGAAATGGATCTCTTAAGGGCTCTTGTAAAGAAGGAGCCCTTATTTTTTATATCTGTTGCGTTTTTTTCGACGGGAAATGGAAGGATTTCGAGGGGCAGAATGAAAAGAGTAGGACTGACGTACGATCTAAAAACAGATTACGAATTCAGGGAAGGGGATCCTCCCGACGCCAACGCGGAATTCGATCATCCGTCAACCATAGACGTGCTGGTGGACGCTATCGAATCCCAGGGATATAAGGTGGAGAAGATCGGCAACGTATCGTCGCTTTTGGAAAGGATGAACAATCTCGACGTAGATATAGTTTTCAATATCTCCGAAGGCACGGAGGGGAGAAACAGGGAATCGCAGGTGCCGATGCTTTTGGAGATGTCGGGTATCCCTTATGTGGGCGCCGACGCGCTGACGCTTGGGCTTACTCTCGACAAGGTAATGGCCAAGAAGATATTCCAGGCCGACGGTATCCCGACCCCCAATTCGATAGAGATCAGGGACGCCTCTTCCATGCTGGAGACCGGCCGCCTGCGGTTTCCCTTGATCGTGAAGCCGAGGTTTGAAGGGTCTTCTAAGGGTTTGAGCGAGAGTTCGCGGGTGGAGACTCCGGAAGAGCTTAAGAAACAGGCGGAGTATATCCTGAACGCATACCATCAGCCTGCCTTGGTGGAAGAATTCGTTGCCGGACAGGAATTTACCGTGGCAATCGTCGGCAACGACCCGGTCGAGGTGATGCCGGCCGTTCAGGTTAAGATAGACGGCAAGGTGAAGCTTAACGATAAATTCTATACGTTCAGCAGTATCGCTTCCGACAGGATAGAATACATCTGTCCGGCGCACATCAGTCGTGAGCTGGAAAAAACCCTGGGCGAGCTGGCGTTGAAAACTTACCTCGCGGTAGACTGCCGCGATTTCGGCAGGGTGGATTTCAGAGTTGACCCGGAAGGCAGGCCGTATGTGCTGGAGATAAATCCTCTGCCTTCATTGTCGACCGCCGACGTCTTCCCGCTGGTGGCGGAGGCCGGCGGGATCTCTTACGAACAGATCGTGGGGAATATTCTCCGCGCGGCCCTGAAAAGGTACGGACTGGAGTAAGCATGGATATCGCCTTGACCTATAACCTGAAAGAAAAGGATGAATCGAAACCCCCGGACTATTTCTCCGAGTTCGACTCGCAGGAAACCATAGACGCCATTACTTCCGCCCTGCGCAAGAAAGGGCATAATGTCCTGCCGGTGGAAGCCGGCAATCCCGACATCGTATCGTATTTCAGGAAAAACCGCGTAGATATGGTCTTCAATATCGCCGAAGGCCGCGCCGGTAAATACCGCGAATCGCAAATACCCGCAATCCTGGATTATCTCAAAATCCCTTATACCGGATCCAACACCTTCGCGCTCGCCCTGGCGTTGAATAAATCGGCGACCAAGAAGATACTGAAGGCGGAGGGTATTCCCACTCCGCGTTTCCAGCTTTTCTCCCGCGGCAGCGAGAAGGTCGACGGCACGCTCAAGTTCCCTTTGATCGTTAAACCTAATTTCGAAGGGTCTGCAAAAGGGATATTGTCTTCCAACGTCGTGCGCGACACGGAGGAATTATATTCCAGGGTTCGTGACCTGATGAAGATATACAATCAGGCCATCCTGGCCGAGGAGTTCATCAACGGCAAGGAATTGACCGTGGGCGTCCTGGAGAACGGAAGCACCATAATTCTGCCGATACTCGAAATAGATTTCTCCGATTGCTCCGGGAGCGGCGAATATTTCTACTCATGGAAGATGAAGGAATTCCAGGGGAACAAGGAGATGGGGCTCGTGCCGCATTTTTACTGCCCGGCGCGGCTCGATAAGAACACCGAACGCCTGGTGAAGGAGACCGCTCTCAAGACCCACCGCGCGGTGGGATGTTTCGACATATCGCGCACCGATATCCGGTTGAACGAAGAAGGCGTGCCTTATGTCCTGGAGATCAACCCATTGCCGGGATTGAACCCTAAAGATTCCAACTTCCCCATTATGGCATACGCGGCAGGTATGCAGTATGAAGACCTGATAGAAACGATCTTACTGGGCGCCTTTAAAAGGAGGAGAGGGTAAATTGGAGAATACCATACTGGCAGAACAGCAAAAGAACCAGCCGGAACCGCAGATACGTTCTCTGAGAAGGCCTAGGGATTACCAGCAGATACCGCTTTTCAAAGATGTCAATCCTCTTGACTGGGAGGACTGGCATTGGCAGATGAAGGAACGCGTGCGTTCCCGGGAGGAACTCGCGCAGATAATCAAATTGAGCGGGGAGGAAGAAGAAGCCATCCGCAGGGCCAACGGCAGGCTTTCCATGGCCATCACCCCGTATTGGGCCTCTTTGATGGACCCGGAGGACCCCGCCTGTCCGCTGCGCAGGCAGGCCGTTCCTGTGGCCCAGGAGTATTCCGTGGGGCCGCATGAGATGGTCGATCCGTGCGCGGAAGACAGGGATTCGCCTGCGCCGCATCTGGTGCACAGGTATCCGGACAGGGTTTTGCTGCTGGCCACCGATCATTGCGCGATGTATTGCCGTCATTGCACCAGGCGCAGGCTGGTGGGCGAGCATGACTGCGCGCAGGATAAAGAAGGCGCCTGCGGGGCGGGCAAGTTCGACGCGGCGGTTGAATACATAAAGTCCAATCGTAAGATAAGGGACGTCCTGATCTCCGGAGGAGATCCGTTGACCATGGAAGACGAGCAGATAGAGGACCTCCTCAAGAAGATCCGCGCGATATCACACGTGGAGTTCCTTCGTATCGGAAGCCGCGTCCCGGTAACCCTTCCCCAGCGTATTACAGCCAAGCTCGCGGGGATACTCAAGAAATACAATCCGTTATGGATGAGCATACATTTCAATCACCCCAAGGAGATAACCAAGAGGTGCCGTATCGCCTGTGAAATGCTTGCCGATTCCGGCATCCCGCTCGGCAGCCAGAGCGTCCTTTTGAAGGGAATAAACGACAGGCCTTACATCATGAAACGCCTGATGCACGAGCTGCTGCAGATAAGGGTGAGGCCTTATTATATTTACCAGTGCGATCCGGTCAGGGGCACCCAGCATTTTCGCACTCCCGTGGCCGCCGGTATAAACATAATGGAGAAACTGCGCGGGCATACTTCCGGGTATGCCGTCCCTACCTATGTGATAGACGGCCCGGGGGGCGGCGGCAAGATACCGGTAAGCCCGAGCTACATACTTTCGCAGGCAAGGGGAAAATATGTCCTGCGCAATTATAAAGGCAAGATATACACGTATCTTGAATAATCTTCTTTCGCTCCGCCTCCTGTCAATGCCGGCTTGTTTGGCGGCGGCGGTAATCTTTATGGCCGGCTGTTCTCCCCGCCAAGAGCCTGTCCCCGGCACTCCCGCTAACGCCGTCGCTTCGGTGAACGGTACGGTTATAACCGATAACGATCTGGATTTCGAAGTAAAATATTATAACTCCGCCTTTCCGGAAGGAGACCGGAGAAGAATTGATTCTCTTTCCGCCAAGGCCGACTATTTGAAAGAAGAGATTATCCAGCGCCTGCTTATTTCCCAGGAGGCTCAGCGGCGCGGCCTGGAGGGAGAGGAAGAATTCAAGCGGCTGATGGAAAAGACCAGGCAGGAGATACTGGCCTTGCTGCTTTTAGAACAGGAGACGTCCGGCTCGGAGACAAGCGGGGGAGAAGCCGAAGAATACTACCGCGGGTATAAGGCCGGACTATCGGAGCTGGAAGAACGTCATGTCCGGGAGATATTGCTGCCTACTGAAAAAGAGGCGCAGAGTATCCTGATCCGTCTTCTACAGGGGGAAGATTTTGCTTCGCTGGCCGAGGCTTATTCACGGACGGAAAGCCGCGATAAAGGCGGTGACGCGGGGTTCTTAAAGCGCGGTAAACGTTCCCCGGAGTTCGACAAGGCGGTATTCTCTCCGGAACTGCATGAAGGAGAGATCAGCAGCGTGTTCTCCTGCCCCGAAGGATTCTATATAGTGAGGATAGAGGCAATACGCGGGTTTCAGGGGCGGCCTTTTGAAGAGATGCAGGGTGAAATAAAAGCCATTCTGCTGCAGAAAAAGAAGCAGGAGAGGATAAAGAAACTTTTGCAGGATCTGAAGAACAATGCCGGCCTGGAGATACACGAAGGCAGGATCAAGTAAGGTCCTGCCGGAATTTCCCTCCTAATCGATTACATGCAGTCTGATTTTGCGTTAAAGGCCCAGCTCTTCCGTCCCCACGATCTTGACCTTGGCGTTGTCCTTCAATTCGCCCTGCGTTTCTATGATGATCAGATCGTCTTCTCCCAAACCCTGCGCAACCTGCACATAGTCGTTGGTGGCATATCCCTGCACGACCCTGCGTATCTGAACGGTTCCGGTCTGAATGCCGTCTTCTCCTGTTCTCAACGTCGTCTTGGGGACGACCGGCACCAGTATTTTTCCGCCGCCGGCCTGCATGATGCTGGAAGTAGGGATTATCAAAACTTGTTTCAGGTCCGCTATGCTTATTTCCGCCCTGCTGAACATACCCGGCATAAGCAGTCCTTCTGTGTTGTCCACCTTGATCTTGGCGGTGAGCGTCCTGCTTTTCCCCTCTATGATGGGATAAACGCTGTCCACCGTTCCCTCGAACACCCTGGTAGGGTAAGCGTCAACGTATATGCTGGCTTTCTGCCCGAGCCGGACCTTGTTTATGTCTCTTTCGACGATACCTACTTCGATGTAAACTTCACTGATTTCGAACAGCGTGCCCATTTTATCCTGGGAAGTCACGAACTCCCCTTCCTCGGCTTCTCTCGGCCCCATGACCCCGTCTTTTGTAGAGTAGAGGAAGACTTTGCGAAAATCGTTCTTTGCCAGGTCTTCCTCGGCTTTAGCCGTATCCACCTGGGCCTTGGCGCTTCTGGCATCAAGTTCGGCTTCTTCCATTTTGGATTTGATGATCGCCCCGACCTCGAACAGCTTCTGGTTTATCTCGTATTTCTTCAGGGAGGATTCGTATGCCGCCTGGGCCGATATGAACTTGTTCCTCGCGTATTTCAGCTTCAGTTTAGCGTCATCCGGAACCAGATAGGCGATCAGCGCG
>JBAZDY010000096.1:0-6085 GCA_041654215.1 Candidatus Omnitrophota bacterium | reverse complement strand
AAAGGATGTATTCTGGAAGGAAGCAATATGACCGCATTATGCCGGGGGATGGACAATTCCCCGCGCAACATCCCGTCTTCCTCCTTCAGGCGAGGAGAGAATGGCAGAGGCTCGCGGATAACCGTCACTTTGTCCCCTGCCCCCGGGCACCTTGTCCCGAACATCTCTTTCCGAATGTTCTCCGACATGCAGATTATCCTGCCCGGCAATACCAATGCCAGCCCGGCGAGCAAGCGGTTGAGAAAAGAAAACGGGGAATATTCCCTGAACATCCAGATATGCTTTTTCCCGCACAGGCACGCCGCCGGCAGCGGCGGCAGAAGCAAAAGGCTGTTTGAGACTATTCCTGCATAGCCGCCAAGGGCCGCGTAAAACATAATGTAAAACGTATTGAACGCCGAAAGCAGAAGATATCCGGCCGCGCGCGCGGGCGAGAAAGAAGAGGACAAGACCGCCAGCCTGTGCAGTTTGACGCGGTATCCGCGTTTACGCAGTAACTCCGCCAGCGGGCCATCCCCGGGCAGGAATACCGTAATCTCATACAGCCCGTCCAGGGCGGAGCAGAGATTGATCAACGCTTTTTCCGCGCCGTATATAAAGACGCAGGAACCGAAGATCAGCAATCTGGGAGAGGAAGGCATATTTTTAACACTTTGACACGCATGCGCTTTTATCTTAAAATTATAGCATAATGCTTACGCCGCTTCTAATATTAATCTTTTTGCGCCCCTTCATTTCCCCTGAAGCCTTTCCGACGGCCGGAGCCGTTTATTTAAATCTGCTTCTGGCCTGTTTGTGCGCGCTGTTGTGCCTCTTTTTACTGGACAAAAGGGGACGCGGCAAGGCGGAAACGGCATCCTTACTGCCGGCAGCCCTCTTTATAATCGCGATACTGCCCTCGGCCTTTCACGGAAACGCGGACGGAGCCGCGCTGTTGATAAACCAGCTGGCGGGCTTTTCCGCTTGCCTGCTCGTCTCCCGGATGGATAAGGAACGGACATCGCGGATAATAAACGCTATCACGGCGGCCGGAGCGGGAATAGCTGTCATCGCCCTTTATCAGTACTTTTACGGATTCGGCCACCTGGCGGAATACATGGTGAAAAACGAAATATCCGGCGGCATCGCAAGCGATTATCTGGGGTCAAAACGGGTATTCGCCCCTTTCGTGACGTCCAACGCGCTGGCCGGATTCCTGGCCATGGTCATACCTCTGCGAATGGCCGGCAGAAAAACGGCGCTGCCTTCTTTACTGCTGATCATCCCGGCCTTCCTGCTGGCGAAATCCATAGGGGCGGCGGCCGCGCTCTTCTGCGGGACGCTGCTTTTTTTCTTTCTTTCAAGGAACAAGTTCAAGAAAGCGACCCTGGCCGTTCTGCTGCTTGCCGGAGTCTTTATAGCGGCTGTTTTCGTCTTGCGTTCGACGGAGAGCCAATCCCCGGTTTTTTCCCTGCATTCGCGTCTCGCTTACTGGAGAGAAATCGCGCTGGCAATCAAAAATTCGCCCGTATGCGGTAACGGAACGGGCAACTGCGCCGGCTCGGCCTCTTCTTTCGCCCACAATCTTTTTCTTCAGCTCTGGTGCGAGCTCGGCATCCCGGGAACAGCCGCGTTCGCCTGGTTCATTATCTCTACGGCATGGAAGGCATGCGCGCATATACGCCGCAGCGGGGACGATAATTATCTTCTGGTATTCTGCGCCTGGACGGTATTTTTAGTCCACAACCTGGCCGACTTCACTTTCTTCCTTCCGCAGATATCATTCATCTGGTGGCTGACCGGCGGGATGCTCATTTTAAAGCCTGATCTAACGGAAGTTCCCGCTCCTTCTGCTTCTCCTTAAGCAGTTTCCCGGACAAGAGAACGAACGCCGCCAGGGCGATACCGAACACAACAAACCCTGCGGTAAAACTCCTGCGAAGGAGAAAGCTGCCGGCCAGCACCCCCGCCCCGCCGGAAAGGAACCGCAGACTGCTATTAAGGCTCGCCGCTTCATTCAACACCGATGACGGCAGGTCGGACAGCAACGTGGAGACCCCGGCATGATTGAAGGCCCAGCCGAACCCCCAGATGAACATGCTTACGCTTAACAACCAGGCGCCAGGGCGCAGAACGAGAAGGAACAGCCCGACGGTCATCAATAATACGCCCGTCCCGGCCGCCTTTCGTCTGCCGGCATGATCGGCGAACCTGCCCCCGGCAGCCTCTCCCGGAATGCCGCTTATACCGCTCAATGTCATCAAGAAGCTTATCTCCAACTGTCCCCGGTTTAAGACGCTGGAGAAGTAAACGCCCAGCCACTGCTGGACTCCGTGATAGAGCAGGCTGATCGCCGCAATATACAGACAGACGCCGGCAACTCTCCTGTATTTCAGCGCCGCAACATACTGCATCCGGAAACGCTCCCTGCCCGGGAACTCTTCCGGCAGCGAAGAATAGAGCGGGAATAACAGTATGAACCCGGCGGCGGCGGGAATAAAGAAGACCCACCGCCAGGGCAGTAGGCCGCTCAAGAACACGCCTATCATCGATGAAACAAAAGTACTGCTGAAAAAAAGGCCTATGTATCCGCCTCTCTTCTCCTTGGGGACGCGGCGGGAGATCATGATTATGGCCAGCGGCGTCACGGAAGCCCCGGTAACGCCGGCCAGGACGCGGCAGAGGCATAACTGGCCAAAAGAAAAACTCAACGCCGCCGCCAGGTTGACGCAGGAGAAAACGGATAGACAGGCGAGTTCGATCTTTTTAGTGCCGTAAGCCCTTACCAGGGGACCGTAAAACAACGCGGAGAGACCGTAAGGCAGCATATACAGCCAGATAATCTTTCCCGCCGCGAACTGGGGGATGGAAAAAGCTGACGCGATGGAGGGGACCAAAGCGGCGGAGGCGGCCACATTGAAAGAGAGGACCGCGCCTCCGGCGCAGAGGATAAAAAAAAGCTTCTTGCTCACTTAGCGGATTCTGCTTCGATCACCCGTTTGAATATCCGCAGATTATCTCTGGAATGGGTATTGATGAAACCCTCCACCTGGCTATCGCCGAACTTAGCCGAAGGATCCATTTCGAAATGCTGTATCCAGCTCAACTCGATTCCCTGCGGTTTGCTGGTATACAACCAGATGATCTTCATGTATTTGAAAGGGAACAACGGTTCCTGCCGCTCGGCGTAAGCGAACCCCTGCTCCTTCATAAGTAGACGCCGGGAGACCCAGCTCTTGCCTCCGTCGTCGGTCAGCCGAAAAGTTATCTTATTGCCTTCCCTGCTTATTATCTCCGCCCCGGTGTATTCCCCGCCGAACAGCTCCGTCCAGCGAGGGATGTCGTTGGAGATGTCGAACACCTTCTCGTACGGCGCCTCGATGATTATGGAATTTACCGTATGCCCCATCTCTTAACCTCCTAACTAAATTTCACGAAGTGAAATTTACCCGCAGGGCCGACCGAGTAAATCTCCCCTGGGAGATTTACGAGCGCTTGTCGGGTTACCCTGATTCTGTTCCGTAGAATCAGGGCAATACTTAAAACGTTCACGAAGTGAAATTTACCCGCAGGGCCGACCGAGTAAATCTCCCCTGGGAGATTTACGAGCGCTGTTATACTAAAAACTAATTCGCCAGCGCAGTAGTTGATTGTTACATAAGTCTCTGATAATCGAGAATTTTATCGAATCAAATCTCGATTTTCGACTCTCGATTGCTCCGTGCGCTGTTTAAAGAACTTATTTAACAGCGCACTACTCCTCCAGCATGGCCGCCACTCTGGCCCAGGCCGCTCCGGTGTTGCGTATTCTCACCGGGAAACATACGATCTTAAAACCGCAGGCGGGAAGTTTGTCCAGGTTGGCCAGCCGCTCTATGTGCGCGTATTCTTTCTTGCGCCCGTAGAAATGCGCCGGCCAGAGCACTCTCGCGTCGCCGGTGCGCAGGAAATCCGCCATCATATATTTATACGGTCTGTCGAATCCCAGGGTATCTATCCCCAGCACTTTCACTCCTTTATTCAGCAGGAATTCGATGGCCTGGGGGCTGATCCCGGGATAACGGTAAAGATACTCGTTTGTCCCGAAATATTTGTCGGCCCCGGTCTTCAGAAGCACGATCATACCCGGTTTCAAGACGCAGCCGGTCTTCTCCAGCGCCGCGGCCGCGTCGGTTCCGGTGACCGATTCCCCCGGCTTTTTGAAGGTAATATCCAGCACGATACCTTCCGCGAAGCACCATTCAAGAGGTATCTCGTCGGCATAACGCGAAGGCATGGATTGCGAAGACGTTCCGTAATGGAATGTGAAGTCTATGTGAGTGCCGGTATGCACCGGGGCGTGCACGGTCTCCAGGGAAAGGAATTCCCCGTCCGGGAGATCCTCCGGTTTGATTATCCTGCGCCCGAAAAGGAACGCCAGCCTGCCGGGCAAGCTCTTCTTCATCATTACCCAGTTCAGGTGGCGCACCCCTTTTTTATGCCCGATCCTTTCTATCCAGAAAGGGTGGGCTTCCGGGGCCCGGTCGTCTATAGGGAGGCTGAGATCTATTATTTTCATCTTCAGGCGCTCCTGGAGGAGACCACCTTTTCTATCTCTTCCAGGGTGGAGAACTTGGTTATCTCCTTTTGGCTCAATTTGACGCCGAACTCTTTTTCCAGGGCGATCACAGCTTCCACCATCTCCGTGGAATCCACGCCTATGCTGTCGTAAAGCCTGGCCCCTTCCTTCAATTCCTCCGGCTTGACCCTTAAAAGCTCGACAAAAACTTTCTTTATTCTGTCTTTTATGTCCATAGTCTCCCCTCCCGGCTTCAAATATGCACTTCGCCCTTGGTGGCGCCGGCTTCCCACTTGCCGACCCCGGCCATGACGTCCTGGAAACAAAGCTTGGCCAGGATGTCGAAGTTGCTCTCCATTATCCTGTTTATCCTCCCCGGCTTGGAGAAGAATTCCCGCATACACCAGGAGCCGAGCCTGCCCAATTCCTCTTTGCTCAAATGATTGGTGGGGATCACCGGATGCAGGAAATCCCATTTGCTGAAATCAACCCTGCGCGGATTTATCCAGTTGTTCTTCAACGCGATCCTCCACATCGGCGAATTCGGCGCCGGGGTCACGTAACCTATCCAGAGTATGTCCGGATCGACTTCGTCGGTAAATTCATACCTCTGCTTGATGATCTTCTCGTCGTCATAATCGAAGCCCATCATAATGTCGGCGACCACGGCGATCTCGTTGCGCCGAAGTATCTCTATCGTCTTCTTTATCTGCTCTATGGTGATGCCTTTGGCTATCTTTCTCAGTTCCTCCGGGGTGGTGACCTCGATGCCGAAAACCCCGGTGAACAGCCCGGTCTGCTTCATCAAGGGCAGGATCTCTTCACAGTTCACCCAGTCCACAGCCCTGCCCAGCGAGACCCATTTAATGGGGATATCCTTTTTCAGCTTCAGCTCGCAGAACTTCTTTACCCTCGCCGGGTTCACGTTGAAATTGTCGTCCTGAATAACCACGACCTTAACGCCGTATTTCTTATGCAGCATCTCCATTTCCTCTATGACGCGCTCCGGAGACTTGGCGCGCCATTTAAGGAAGTCGGAAGGAGACCGAGGATCGTACTGATCCCATTCGTAACAAAAGGTGCAGGCTGAAGGGCATCCGCGCGAGGTTACCATCTCCACGAAAGGTTTCCAGTGGGTGTGCCCCACGTATTTGTCCATGGGGAAAAGATCGTAAGCCGGCAGCGGCAGGCTGTCCAGGTCTTCCAGAAGTTTTTTATGCGGTCCCATGACTATCTCTTTTCCGATGCGCGAAGTGACCCCGGCCACGGCCCTGAGATCTTTTTTCCCGGAGACGGCTTCGATAAGATCGCAGAACGACTCTTCTTCCCCCATGACCACGAAATCCACGGCCGGATTGTCTTCCAGCGTCGGGACCGGCATGGCGGAATACCATAATCCTCCGAAGACTATCTTTACTTCAGGCAGTTCCTCCTTGATCAACCTCGCCGTGTCGTTGAAATGGGCGATGATCCCGTATCCGCCGTAAGAATGCAGCATATCACCCATGACGACCAGGTCGGGATTGCTTTTTTTGATGCTCTCCAGCA
>JBAZDY010000095.1:0-6147 GCA_041654215.1 Candidatus Omnitrophota bacterium | reverse complement strand
CGAACCGCAGATCTTGAGAAAATCGTTCAGTATGCGGTTTTCTTCGCTGGCGTCCATCATCGACAGCTTACCGGCGTAAACCGTGCCTTTTGTGCCGTTGAGGGTCAACCAGTCGCCTTCTTTGAACGTCTTTCCGTCCACTGAAAGCGTCTTTTTATCGTAGTCGATATGCAGGCTTGCGCATCCGACTATACAGCATTTGCCCCATCCCCGCGCCACCAGCGCCGCGTGAGAAGTCATACCGCCTCTGGCGGTGAGGATGGCCTCCGCCGCCCGCATCCCTTCGACGTCTTCGGGATTGGTCTCTTCGCGGACAAGAATAAGCTTCTTTCCCTGCTTTTTCTGTTCCACGGCGTCAAGCGCGGAAAAAACTATCTGGCCGTTCGCTCCGCCGGGACCGGCCGGAAGGCCTTTTGCCAGCGGTTTGTTCGCCAATTCCGCTTTCGGATCTATGATAGGATGCAGCAGTTCGTCCAATTGGGACGGCGTGACCCTCAACACAGCCTCTTCCTTTTTGATCAGTTTTTCTCTCACCATATCCATGGCTATGCGCACCGCTGCCGGCCCGTTGCGTTTTCCCACGCGGCACTGCAGCATGAACAACCTGCCTTTTTCAATGGTGAATTCGATGTCCTGCATATCCCTGTAATGTTTCTCCAGGCGGGCGCGAAAATCGCAAAGCTGCTTGTAGATCGCCGGCATAGTCTTTTCCAGGGTGACATGGTCTTTATTATTCTCTGATTTTGAATACTCGTTGATCGGACCGGGAGTGCGGATACCGGCCACGACGTCTTCCCCCTGCGCGTTGATCAGGTATTCTCCGTAGAAACCGTTCTCTCCGTTGCCCGGGTTGCGCGAAAAAGCGACGCCAGTGGCGGAATCACTGCCCATATTGCCGAAAACCATGGTCTGCACGTTGACGGCTGTGCCCCAGGCATCAGGTATCCCCTCTATCCTGCGGTAGCTGATGGCGCGCTTGCCGTTCCAGGATGCGAATACTGCGCCGATGCCGCCCCAGAGCTGCTGCATATGGTCGTCGGGGAATTCCTTGCCGAGGACTTCCTTAATCTTAACCTTGAACTGGCCGCAAAGAACCTTTAGATCGGTTTCCGTCAGGTCGGTGTCGCTTTTGTACCCTTTTTGTTTTTTCATCGCGTCCATCACCCGCTCAAGCTGCTTGCGGATGCCGGATTCGGAATCCTTGGGTTCGATACCGGCCGCCTTTTCCATCACGACGTCGGAATACATCATTATCAGCCTGCGGTAGGCGTCGTAAACGAAACGACCGTTGCCGCCGCTCTGTTTGACCAGGCCGGGGATCGTTTTCTCGGTCAATCCCACGTTCAAGACCGTTTCCATCATCCCGGGCATTGATTTTCGCGCGCCGGAACGAACGGAGACCAGAAGCGGATTAACGGAGTCGCCGAATTTCCTCTCCATCAGCTTTTCCACCTTCTCGAGGGCCTTCTGGACCTCTTCTTTAAGAGTTTTTGGATAAGTCCTCTTGTTCTCGTAATAATAAGTGCAGACCTCGGTGGTCAGGGTGAAACCCGGGGGAACAGGCAGACGCAATTCCTTATGCCCGGCCATTTCCGCCAGGTTGGCGCCTTTGCCTCCCAGCAGGTTCTTCATGCTCTCGTTACCATCGGCCTTTCCTCCTCCAAAAGAATACACGTACTTTTTTGCCATTTCTTCCTTCCTCTCCTTCTTTACTGAAGCCCCCCGGGCCAAAACCCGGGGCTTCCCTATTTTTCCGGCGAAGCCGGTGCCTCACCGGTACACAGCGCGTATGATTTCTGCGTCTTGCTCAAACCCTTACGGCTTTTCTACAGTTTGTCCGAAATATACTTTTCCACATTCTCCAGCGGGATCCTTACCTGCTGCATGCTGTCCCTGTCTCTGACCGTTACCTGCTTGTCCTCCAGCGTCTCCATATCCACGGTAACGCAAAATAACGTCCCTACCTCATCCTGCCGCCGGTAAAGCTTTCCGATGTTGGCGGTATCGTCGTAAACGGCGTTCATCTTCTTTTTCAATTCCCCGGAAAGTTCCTTGGCTATGCCCACGATCTCATCGCGGTTCTTTAAAAGCGGCAACACCGCGGCCTTGACCGGAGCGAGCTTCGCGCTTAAACGCAGCACGACGCGAGTGTCCTCTTTCACCTGTTCTTCATGATAGGCGTCGGTGAGAAACGCCAGCAGGCAGCGGTCCACGCCGCCGGAGGGCTCGATTATATGCGGGAAAAACCTTTTTTTCTCCACTGCGTCGAAATAGGTCAGGTCCCTGCCGCTGTATTCTGCGTGCTGCTTGAGATCGAAATCCGCGCGGTTGGCGATCCCCTCCAGTTCCGACCATCCCCAGGGAAAAAAATACTCCACGTCCATGCAGGCCTTGGCGTAATGCGCCAGCTCGTCTTCGGCGTGCCTGCGAAAACGGATATTCTCCGGTTTGATACCCAGGTCAAGATACCACTTTTTCCTGATTTCCACCCATTCTTCGTAGATTTTATCGGAATCCTCCGGCCTGCAGAAATATTCTATTTCCATCTGCTCGAATTCCCGCGTGCGAAAAGTGAAGTTGCCGGGGGTGATCTCGTTGCGGAAGGATTTGCCTATCTGCGCCAGCCCGAACGGGAGCTTGGGGTGGCGTGAATCCAGTATATTAGCGAAGTTAACGAACATCCCCTGCGCGGTTTCCGGGCGGAGAAAAACCTGTTCAGCGGTCTCTTTTACCGGGCCGAGATACGTCTCCAGCATCAGATTTACCGAAGTGCAGGTGTCCGGCAAAGCATTGCCGCAGACCGGACAGGGGGTTTTAGGCGCACCGGCGGAAGAACATGCGATCATACCTACAAAATTCTTGAAATCAAGATCCACGCCGTGAAAGGTGTGATGCAAATCTGCCATCCATGACATAGTAACTTCGGGGTCCTTAACAAGACTCAAATTTGGGGATAATTTTCTTCCCTCATGTTTGGCCCATCTTAAAAGATATGAGCTGTCCTTTTCCCCTGAAAGAGTTTCACGAAGGGAAAGGAACCAGTGACTATTCCATATTTCATCCCAAACCTTATCGGAACGGATTAAAGCGCCGCAAGCCGAACATTTAATTACCGGGTCGGCGAAATTTTTGACATGCCCCGACGCTTCCCAGGTCTTGGGATGCATGATGATCGCCGCGTCCATGCCGTATATGTCGTTGCGAAGGTAAACGTTCGACTCCCACCAGGCCCTTTTGATGTTATTTTTAAGCTCGACTCCGTAGGGGCCGTAGTCCCAGGAATTGGCCAAACCGCCGTATATCTCACTGCCGGGAAAAATGAAACCCCTGCGTTTACAGAGCGCGGTTACCTTTTCCATAAGTTTGCTATTGCTGTTTGTTTTCGGTGTAGTCTGCATTGATGCCTCTTTATTGCTTATGCTTCTTTTCTCTACTTTCGATTCTCGATTTTCGATTGCTCTGTGCGCTGTATTTAACAGCGCACTATCTTCCCGGAACTTTGAATTCTTCCGCGTAGGCGTTGGCGGTTTCTCCGTCTATCTGCCCCATCTCGAAAGCCTTCCAGATCGCTTCTTTCATCGGGATCATCCCCTGGGAAGCCCCGGTCTGTATCAGCGTCGCCAACTGCAAAAGCTCGTTGTTGCGTATTATGTGCTTCACGGCGTCGTTGGCAATCATCACCTCGGTCGCCAGCACCCGCTTGTCCTTGTTCGAACACGGCAGCAGGATTTGGCAGACTATACCTCTGAGGGCGTTGGCCATCTGAAAAAGAACCTGCTTGCGATGCTCCACCGGGAACATGCTTGTAAGACGGTCGATGGCCTGTATCGTATTCGGAGCGTGGAAAGAAGCGATAACAAGGTGCCCCGCCTCGGCGGCAATCAACGCCGTCTTTATCGTCTCGGCGTCGTCAAGCTCCCCGACAATTATCACGTTCGGATCCTGGCGCAGGGTGCTTTTCAGAGCGGCGGAAAAGGAGTTGGTGTCTATCCCCACTTCCCGCTGTTTGATGATGCACTTGTCGTTCACGTAAACGTATTCTATAGGCCGCTCCAGGGTGATCACCACCCCCTTGCGTTCCTTGTTGATCAGATCCACCATAGCGGCCATGGTGGTGCTCTTCCCGGAACCGGTCGTGCCTACGATCAGCACCAGACCTTCTTTCAGACGGGCGAGGTCTTTTACCACGGCCGGGATATTCAACTCCTCGAAAGAGAATATCCTGGTGTGTATCAGTCTCAAGGCCGCCTCGATATTACCGCGCTGCTGATGCACGTTCACCCTGAAACGGTGCTCTTCGTCAAACTGCACGGCGAAATCGAGTTCTTTCTCGGTCTGGAACCTCTTGATCTGCTCCTGCGACATTATGCTGAACAAAAGCCGCGGGATATCTTCCGCCGATAAGGGCTGCAAATGTTTCAGGGAAACTATCTCGCCGTTTATGCGCATCACCGGCTGTCTGTCGGCTATCAAATGAAGGTCTGAGGCTTTTTTCTCGATAGTCAGCCGCAGTAGATTATTTATGTCCAGCTTTTCTACCAACTGCCGGCAGATTTCCCCGAGGTCCTCGTCTCTGATCTCCGTAAAATAAGCGCCGATACCGTACTTATTTTCCTTTTCCTGAAATTCAATGCGCATCACGCGCACCGAGGCGTTGATGCGGCGTTTATCCGGAAGTTCGAAAGAAATCTTGAGTTCGGTCCGTATCGGGATTATATCCTCGAGGCGGAAATAGATACCTTCGGTGCTTATGTTCTGAATAAGCCCTTTTCTCTGGCTCCCCTGGGGATCGAGATTTTCAGGCAGGCGGTATAAGAGGGGCATTCCGACGAAAACCCTGATCCCAAGCCTCTGCTCATTAAAATTCTGCGTTATCATCGGCATATACCTCTCCTCGCGCCTGATTCCGGGAAATAACTCTTCCTGGCTATCTCGACATACTGGTTTTGATATCCGCTGGTTTTGAGTCCCCTTAACATGGAAATCCCGGTGGTTTTATCCCGGGGATGAACGCAGGTACGCTTCGGGGAACAGCCCGGGTAAGCAGTCTGCCTATATGCGCTGTGTCCCGGTGAGGCCGGAGTTCCGCCTAAAAGAACGAAGGCTTCCGGTTTTAATCCGGGGGGACTCCACTGCGCGGAAGTTAATGAAAACCGCCTGCGGCAAGCCGCGCTTTTAGACGGCGGCGCGCCGAATTCACTAATGATATCAAACATTATACAGCGTGTCAAGAATATACGCTTTGCCCGCGGTCTCTTGGAAGGCTAAACGATTTTTTTTCTAAAAGAAGCCAGTTCTTCCGGTTTAATCTTAAAGGTGTTTTCCGGCGCGGGAAAAGAACCATCCTTGACCTCACGGATAAAATCTCCGGCCGCGTTCATCACCTGCGAATGCAGGTCGGCGTAGCGTTTCACGAACCTGGGCCGGAAACCCGGGTTAATTCCCAGCATATCGTTGGTTACCAATACCTGTCCGTCGCAGAAACGACCGGCTCCGATGCCGATAACCGGTATGGAGAGTTTCCGGGCTATATCACCCGCTACCGCCTCGGGCACGCACTCCATTACCACGGCGAAACAACCGGCCTTTTCCAACGCCTCGGCCTGGGTCAGGATACCCAGCGCCTCATCCGCCGATACCCCCCTTGTCTTGAATCCGCCGGTCTCATCGGCGGTCTGCGGCGTCAACCCGATATGTCCGCATACCGGTATCCCCTTGCCGATGACCGCTTCCGTTATCTCCAGGCAGCGCTGCGACCATTCGATCTTCAAGGCGCCGCAGGCGGAATCGCTCTTCAACCGTAAAGCGTTTTGCACCGCGTCGGCGACACTCACGCTTTTCCCCGCGCTGTCGCATTGATAAGCTGAATAAGGCATATCAGTCATAACCAGCGCCTTTTTTACGCCCCGGCATACGGCTTTGGCGTGGTAAAGCATTTCTTCGATCCCGACGTCCCGGGTAGATTGCAGTCCGAGCGCAACGTTGGCGAGTGAATCTCCCACCAGGACTATGTCAACCCCGGCCTCGTCGAGGATAACGGCGGTAGAATAATCGTAGGCGGTAAGCATAGTGATTTTACGCCTGTTCTTGCATTGCGTTATCGCAGCCGGAGTAATCGTCTTATCATCAATCATAACTTCCTTACTT
>JBAZDY010000094.1:0-6241 GCA_041654215.1 Candidatus Omnitrophota bacterium | reverse complement strand
CGGCTTCCGGTTGATATAATATTCTTTGAATCTTAAACTTCCTCAGTCCGGCCGGGACCTTCCATTCAATGATATCCCCTACTTTATATCCCAATATCGCCGTGCCGATAGGGGCGAGAACCGATATTTTATTCTGCTCTATGTCAGCGTCTTCCGGATACACCAATTCATAAGTCTCTTCTTTGTTGGTATCGACGTCTTTAAGGCAGACTTTCGAATTCATGGTGATTATATCCGCCGCTACTTGATCCGGGGCTACGATAACGGCCCTGTTCAACTCGGCTTCAAGTTCTTCTATCCTCGTCCACTCCGCTTCATTCCCGGGATCGTTCCGCCGCCTCGCATCCCGCAGCCATGACGATACGGTGGCCGAGTCCGATAAACGGGTCATCTCGTCCAAAGCCAATCTATCGGTTTCCCCGCCGAATATCATCTTCTTTATCATTTCCCTGAGGCGATAAAGATCGGATTGCGTGATATATATCTTATTGTTCTTCATTATACCCCCTTTCCCCGGTTATTGCACCGGCCATTCTTTATATCATACTCCGAAGTAAACCGCTCTTCGGCAGAAGAAGGCGGCCGGCTTCCCGCAGGTTGAAAGCGGGAAAAGGGACACCGGCCGCCGTTATCCTACACTTTGCTCTCGGCATACAACAACTTCTCTATCTTTTTTATCAGATCCCCGGCGTCTTCCGATTTGTCGTAATATTCGTCGGCATCCGGCAGCATGAGCTTCTGATAAGACTGGTTGAACACGCTGGCGACCAGCACTTTTACCGAAGGAAATTCTTTTTTTATTTTCTTATGGATATCGAAACCGCTCTGGTTGGGCATGGCGATATCGAGAATAACCAGGCCGATATCCTTGTTTTTACTCAATACTTCCATACCGGCATAACCGTCGTGAGCCTCTATAATACGGTACCCGTGCTCCTGTAAATAGTGCCGGTATATCTTCCTGATACGCGGTTCATCGTCAATAACCAGTATACTCTTATGCGGGGCGATGCTCCGTTCGAGCACTTTTATCTTTTCCAGCAGCAAATCCAGCCCTTGAGATTTGTCATAATAATCGGCGGCGCCTTTCACCATCTCTTTTTGTTCTTCTACCGGATAAACGCTTGCTACTATCACTCTCACTCCCTTATGAAACACCTTCATAATGTCGTAAAAGACACTGCCGTAGACCCGCGGCATTTTTATATCAAGAAGCATTATATCAATCGTCTCTTCATTCAAAATACACGAAGCCTGCATGGCATCGGAAGCATTGAGCACTTCAAAACCTTCGTTTACAAGCATGGCGTTATACATATTTCTGACTTTTTCCTCATCGTCCACGATCAATATCCTGGTCATTTCTTCTCCTCCAATTAACCGGCCTGGAATTCTATTAGAAGTATAACCCGGACCGGATTAAACGAAGATTAAAAAAATGTTAAATTTTTTAACATCCCCTCCTTCGCGGGATCGGTCGAACGGGAGGCGGTAAAAGGAGAGGAATCCGAAGAATTATTCGAAGGGCTGTTATGCCCGGAGCAGCCGGGAGCAAGCAACCGCGGATGTACTCGGTCAATCCGCGGCGAGGGGGAGGGCAACGGTAAACACGGAACCTTGTCCGGCGCGGCTGACCACGGAAATATCTCCCCGGTGTAGTTGGGCTATCGACTGGGCGATGCTCAACCCCAGGCCGCTGCTGGGAGAACTATCTTTAATCTTTCCTTCAATGCGAAAAAACTTGTCGAAAAGTTTCGGGACATCCGCTTCATCTATACCTATCCCGCTATCCATAATGGAAACCTCCGCTTTCCGTTCCCCGTATTTCAGGCATATCTTTATCGTACCTCCGGCAGGAGTGAATTTTATCGCGTTGTCTATCAAATTGAAAAACAATCTCCGCAGATGCAGTTCGTCAACCTCGGCGTAACCGGTCTCTTCCGGTATTTCCGTATCAACTCTTATATTCTTCTTGGAGGCCAACACCTTCGCCTGTTCATAGATTATACCGATGAACTGCGTCAGATCGGTCCGTTCAAATCTGAGGACTTCCGGCTGGTAATTCATCCTGGTCAACAAAAGCAGATCTTCTATGATCTTAAGCATTCTTTTCGTTTCTTCCAGGCTGACGCTGATGACCCTTTTGTATTCTTCCTTTTCCCGGTCTTTCTTCAAGGCGAACTCGGACTCCCCTCTGATAATGGCGATGGGGGTCTTCAATTCATGGGCTATATAAGAGCTGGAGTCGGTTATATATTCGAACGATTCCCCCAGTCTCGAAATCATGCCGTTAAAAGCCTCTATCAAACTCCGCAGTTCTTCATCGGCATTCTTCATTTTTACCCTAAAGTTCAGGTCTTCGTGCGTAATATGATTGGCCGTGTCCGTGATCTCTTTTATCGGGATCAATATCCTCTTTTCGATCATGCGCCCCGCGCAATATCCCGCCAAAGAAACCGGCAGGAACGGCGCCAGTATAAACAACAGCCTGTAATTATGTAAAATCCCGGGGGGCAGGCACAGCAGGAGTAATACATATAAAG
The DNA here is from genome assembly GCA_041654215.1 of Candidatus Omnitrophota bacterium. GTDB lineage: Bacteria > Omnitrophota > Gorgyraeia > Gygaellales > Profunditerraquicolaceae > Undivivens. Next base: position 3,698 of record JBAZDY010000094.1, on the reverse strand, counting down.
ATAATGATATTCCCAACAGAACAACGGATAACAAGGTTATCTTCATACTGCCGGCCCCGAGACGCATCTTACCCCCGTAAAACATATCCTTTACCTTGAACGGTATGGATAAGCTGTTTAGCCTGCCCTTTATCTATCTTATTGCGCAAGAAACTCACGTAAACATCGATAACATTGGTGAAACTGTCGAAGTTCTCATGCCAAACGTGTTCCGAGATCATCGTCCTGCTGACCACGCAATCGGCGTTCAGCATCAAGTATTCGAGCAGCGCGAACTCTTTGGCCGTTAACATAATCTCTTTACCGGCCCGCGTAACTTTATGCCGCGACGGATCCACCTCCAGGTCCGCGACCTTGAGAATGCCGGTTTTATCGGCCCTGCCCCTCCTTAATAAGGCGCCGGCTCTGGCCAATAATTCCTCGAAAGCGAACGGCTTGGTCAAGTAATCGTCGGCTCCGGCGTTCAACCCCATCACCTTGTCGCTTACCAGGTCTTTGGAAGTCAGCATCAGGATCGGCACGTTGATTTTTTTTCGCCTAAGCTCTTTGCAAACACTGATACCGTCTTTACGCGGCAGTATAATATCGAGAATTATGAGGTCGTATGGGTTGACTTCGGCCAGAAACAGCGCTTTTTCTCCGTCATCGGCGACATCGACCACGTAATTCTCCTCCTTCAGCCCTCGCGCGATAAAACTGGCTACTTTTATTTCGTCTTCTACCAATAGTAACCGCAACTTTCTCTCCTCTTCCGGAAAAGCAGACGATACCTCTGGATAACATGAACTCCGCCGTTCATCTCGGATTATACGATACTTTGAGCGATCCCGAGAACAATATATGAATGCGCCGATAGAATTATAACATAGCTCCGCAAGGACCGGTTTTTATTTCCAGAGCGCCTTGGCCGGTTTCCTGGAAGGGATGCGGCTGTAGCGGTATTTGGGGCAGCCGAGCATCATAACCGCTCCGGCTGCGGCGCGGGGAGACAATCCGGCGAATTTTTTTACCTCAGGGGACTCGTTGATCGCCATATTCACGTATCCCGCCCAGCAGGCGCCGAGCCCCGATCCGAATGCGGCGAGCTCCAGATAAGTCCCGGAGATCAAACAGGACTGGGCGGCCAGGAAGTCGTCTTTCAAGCCGTAAGCTATGACCAGACAGGGCGCGCCGCGGCAGATGCGATCCTCATTATTCTTCCACGCCTCCACCAGGCGGTCAAAACGCAGCGACACGGCCATCGGAGATTCTGAATTCAACAAACCTTCCATCCAGACCACGACCAGACCGCCTATCTCCCGCACCCTCTCTTTACCTGAAAGCACCGCCCATTTCACCGGCTGGCGGTTGGTTCCGGACGGAGCGTAGCGAGCCAAATCCAAGAGCTTCTCTATCGTCTCCCGGGAAACAGGATCGTCTTTATATGTCCGGATGGAACGCCTGCCTTTTAAAAGCATCTCCAACTGATCGGCCCCGGGCAGCTGAGAATGATCAAACCGCAAGACGTCAGCGGCGCCCATTCCGGCAAGCCTGATCGAACCCGGCGGGCAGAAAGAGAAACAATGCCCGCAATTTATGCACAGCTCTTCTCCCCCGGGAATGAACTCCGGCACGCGTTCCTTCTCATTCATTCTCAATATCCCCACCGGGCAGATATCCACGCACTTCCCATCTCCCCTGCAGGTCGTTCTATCAACCTCAAAAATACCCATTCCCGTCCTCTCTCCCCACCCCGGGTTTTCACTGAATCCAGGAGCCTAAAGCCTCTGGCCTGTTATTTAATACAACTTCTTGTTCTTCCTTGCCGCCCAGTCGCAAAAAAGTTCCCGGCACTCATCCAGCAGCACGCCGCCGGTGATCTTAATCTTCAATTTTCCCATCGAGGCGAGCTTCGCGGCCGGGATGTTCAGCTCGTTGAAACCGATCTTTTTGGCGTCGCTGGTCCTGGTCCCGAAGATTATCGTCTTTATCCTCGCCCAGTGTATCGCCGAGAAACACATCGGGCACGGCTCGGTGGTGGAATAGATCACACAGCCGGAGAGATCATATTTCCCCAGCTTCTTTGACGCCGCTCTTATCGCGTTGATCTCCGCATGACAGGTAGCGTCGTTTTTCAACACGCTATTCCTGGCAACGGCGATCACGCGGCCGTTTTTAACGATACAGGCGCCGAACGGCCCGCCTGTCATTGACTTGATATTCTTCCGGGCCTCACTTATGGCAAGTTTCATAAATCTTTCACTCATCCCTATCTCCCGCCTATCGTCCTCCATGTTCACACAGGTGACTACTTACGCAATTCCGATCTGCGCAAAGGCGCCTCATCTTTCGGCCTTCGCCAGAGAACCCGGTTTTATAATGAAGAGCTATCCTCGAAATTATCCTCTTGCTGCTTGACAAGTCTCGCAAAACAAGGTATATTTAAAATGTAAGTTTTGGGCGATCACTGCGTAGCGGGGGTCGCCTGTTTTATTTCTTAGGGAATATCACCAAACCATAGCCATTGTATTTTCCGCACTTATGCCTGTGATATTTTGCTTTTATAACCTCGTAATCTATGTAATGATTTCTTTTATTCAAATATTTCCTGCCTATGGGAGTGATAACGGAGTCAATCAACTGTAACCCGGCAATATTCTCTTCTTTTTTCTTGAATTTGAAATCTGAAATTGCTTTAGGCACTTCTATACATTCGGCGAATACAAAAGCTGGATAAAGTGGATCGACTTTTATTAAATCATGATCGCCAGACTCGTCTAAAAATAATGTTTTCATAATTCTATTAATTAAGCCCTACTGAATATTCCTTCAATTCACTTCATCCAGTCCATTTTTAATGATGTCTATACTCCATACTCTAAACATTTCTTCAAGGAGATTATTCAATCAAAACGATCCCGTAATAATTCCCTTTGCAGTTCGCAGAAGAAACCACCTTTATCGGATAGCCGTTGGCGCGCACCGTGGAGTATACGTCTATGCCGCAGGCCTCCATTGACGGGCGGGTCTTCTCCGGATGACGGCAGAACTTCCCGCACTTACTGCAAAGCTGACACGGCCCCGCCCCCATCCCAAAAGCCTTATAATAACCGTCCAGGAATATCTCTTGTTCCAACGCCGGGATCATGGCGTGGATATCCGCATATTCGTCGCCGTGCACCAGCAGGGCTTTCTTGTAGAAACTTATAACCCGCCGTGTTACCTCCGGCGCCGGTGAATAAGGAGGACAGGTCAGGCTTTGGCCGTAACCGTCGCAGCCGAACTGGCACTTCAGCCTCACCCAATCGGCAACCACGATGCTATCTGCGGAGATCATCTTTGCGTCTCTCGCCCCCATCTCCTTCGCGCGTTTTATATATTTAGCGTAAATCGGCATGTCAGACCTCCGGGGCGGCCTTCTGTATCTATGTCCGCCGGGATTCTTGCGCAGGGCTCTGTTTGAAACCGTTTCTTGCGGGTTAAATCTTCTGAAGTTTATATTTAATGAACAAAACTAAACCGGCGAAGAGGATCAGAAGCGTAACGCTGTTGGCAAGAATAATGGCGAAGTTTTTTAAATGTATCCCATACACCAGCCAGAGAAATATCCCGGCCATGAACTGCACGATGGTCACAATACTTATATCGTTCACCGACTTGGTGCGGTATATCTTGATTACCTGCGGCAAGAAACCGAACATAGTCAGGAACGCCGCCGA
>JBAZDY010000093.1:0-6341 GCA_041654215.1 Candidatus Omnitrophota bacterium | reverse complement strand
TTATCAGGACGTTGAACGATTCCGGCGTCCCGTATGTGAGCCTTTGTTCGCCCTTGACTATGGCTTCGTATATGTGCGTCCTGCCGGTAACGTCGTCGCTCTTGACGGTAAGCATCTCCTGCAGGGTAAACGCCGCGCCGTAAGCCTCCAGGGCCCAAACTTCCATCTCTCCCAGCCTCTGGCCTCCGAACTGGGCCTTGCCGCCGAGCGGCTGCTGTGTGACGAGGGAATACGGCCCTATCGAACGGGCATGTATCTTTTCGTCCACCAGATGAATGAGCTTCATAATATAGATGTACCCCACGCAGACCTTCTGGTCGAACTTCTCCCCGCTAAAGCCGTCGTAAAGGTTTATCTTTCCTTCTTCCGGCAGGTTCGCCTTGCGCAGAAGTTCCTTGATCTCCGCCTCGCTGGCTCCGTCAAAAACCGGGGTGTCCACCGAAAACCCGAGCGCCTTGGCCGCCCATCCCAGATGCGTCTCCAGTATCTGTCCGACGTTCATGCGGGAAGGAACGCCCAGGGGATTCAGCACCACCTCAACCGGCCTTCCGTCCGGAAGGAAAGGCATATCCTCCTCGGGAAGGATGCGCGCGACCACGCCCTTGTTGCCGTGGCGGCCCGCGAGTTTGTCTCCCTCGGAGAGCCTGCGCTTTGTGGCGATGTAAACCACGACCCGTTTCAACACACCGGGAGGCAGTTCATCGCCGCGTTTGACCCTGTCGATCTCCTGTTCCTGCTCGGAGAGCAATTCCTGGAGCTGTTCGTCGAAAGAAGCCGCTATTATCCTGGCCTCTTCGCTCTGATCGATGTCTATCACCGGGACCTTCTTCTTATCCACACCCAGGAACTGACTGAGCCTGTTGATCTTCTCGTTCTCGACGAACTCTATCTCCTGCCTATAATAGGCCTTGATCTCCTTCATACGCGCGAGCTCGGAGGTCTTCTCCTCCTTGGATTTCCTGCCGCGGTCCTTGCGCTGAAAAATGTGCACGTCAACCACCACGCCCTCGACCCCGGGCGGAACGGCAAGAGACGTGTCGCGCACGTCCGAAGCCTTTTCGCCGAATATGGCGCGCAGCAGACGCTCTTCCGGAGATAGTTCCGATTCCGTTTTGGGAGTGACCTTGCCGACCAGAATGTCCCCCGCCCCGACCTCGGCTCCGATACGCACCACGCCGTCTTCATCGAGGTTTTTCAGCGACTCCTCGCTGACATTGGGAATATCCCTGGTTATCTCTTCGTTGCCGAGGCGCGTCTCCGTCGCTTCTATCTCGAACTCCTCTATGTGTATCGAGGTAAACAGGTCCTCCCGGACCACCTTCTCGTTTATCAGTATGGCGTCCTCGAAGTTGTAACCTCTCCAGGGCATGAAAGCGCAAAGCAGGTTGCGCCCGAGGGCCAGTTCGCCTTTGCGCGTGCTGGTGCCGTCCGCCAGCACCTGCCCCTTCTCGACGTGATCTCCGGGCTTGACGATCGGCCTCTGATTGAAACAAGTATCGGCGTTGGTCCTCTGAAACTTCTTTAAATGGTATATTCTTTTGCCTACCGTTATGGTAGAAGCGTCCACGCTGGTGATCTTGCCCGAATCCTCGGCGATCACCACGACCCCGGAATCGCGCGCGACCTTCCCTTCCATCTGCGTCCCCACCAGAGGCGCTTCCGGCACCATCAACGGTACGGCCTGTCTCTGCATGTTCGAACCCATCAGGGCGCGGTTGGCGTCGTCATGCTCGAGAAACGGGATAAGCGACGCGGCGACGGAAACCAGCTGTTTAGGCGAGACGTCCATATACTGGACTTTATTAGGATGCACTTTCGGGAAATCGTCCCTGAAACGGCATGAAACTTCTTTCTCCAGGAAATTTCCGTCGGAATCAATGGCGGCGTTGGCCTGGGCGATGATCTTGTCCTCTTCCAGGTCTGCCGTAAGATATTCTATTTTGCGGGTCACCCTGCCGTTCTCGACTTTCCTGTAAGGCGTTTCCAGCAACCCGAGCGCATTTACCCTGGCGTAACAACTCAAGGAAGAAATCAAACCGATATTCGGACCTTCAGGGGTTTCTATGGGACAGATACGACCGTAATGCGAAGGATGTATGTCCCTGACCTCGAAACCGGCCCTCTCCCTGGACAAACCTCCGGGGCCGAGCGCGCTCAGTCTTCTTTTATGCGTCATCTCGGCCAGGGGATTTATCTGGTCCATAAACTGGGACAGCTGGCTGCGCGAGAAGAAATCCCTGATCTGATTGGAAAGCAGTTTGGAATTGACGAGGTAATGCACGTTAAGGTTTTCCATCTCTCCCAGCAGGCTGATTCTCTCGACTATGGAACGCTCGACCCTGGAGAGACCGATCCTGACCTGGTTCTGCACGAGTTCGCCGACTGTCTTGACTCTGCGGTTGCCCAGATGGTCTATATCGTCTATCTTGCCTTCTCCGCTCTTAAGCCTGATCAAATACTCGATGACCTTGATTACCGTGGCCGAATCCAGCACCCGCTTGTCCAGGGGAACATCCACCCCAAGCTTGCGGTTGAGGATGAAACGGCCGGCCTTTTCCAGGTCATACCTGGCGGGATCAAAGAACAAACGGTAAAAAAGCGCTTCCGCCGCCTCGCGCGTCACCGGTTCGCTGGGGCGCATCTTGCGGTAGAAATCTATATACGCTTCCTCTTTATTACGCGTGGAGTCTTTCTTAAGGGTGTTCTCTATCTCCGGATACTGCTTGCCGAACGCGGCTATGATCTCCTTGTCGGAAGAATAACCCAGTATCCTCAATATCTGCGTGGCGGGAAAATTGCGGCGGCGGTCAACATAGGCGAGGATCGTCTCTGAAAGGTCATGTTTGAATTCCAGCCAGGCACCCCTGTAAGGTATGATCCTGCCGTAAAATATCTTCTTGCCGGTGGGATGGTCCTCTTCTTCGAAGGAAACGCCGGGCGAACGCTGCAACTGGCTGACGACCACCCGCTCGTCACCGTTTATAATGAAAGTCCCGGTATCGGTCATCAGCGGGATCTCGCCGAAATAAGCCTCTTGTTCCTTGGCCTCCCGGGCGGTAGTCAGGCGGAAACGCACTTTCAAAGGCGCCCCGAAAGTGACCGATCGCCTCTTGGATTCCGGCAGATCATACTTGGGTTTTCCGAGCGAATAACTGAGATACTCCAGTTTTACGGAACGGTCCTGGTTCTCTATGGGAAATATCTCCTCGAAAACCTCTTGCAGTCCCTGACGCTTGCGTTCCGCCGCCGGCACATCTATCTGCAGGAAATCACGATACGACCCAAGCTGCATATCCAGCAAATGGGGCAGATCGTATGTTTCCTTCAGCTTACCGAAACTCTTCCTTTTCGCCATGGTTATTCCCGGCCTTCTCTATAAATAACTCCCGAAACTTTTATTTCAGTTCGACGGTCGCTCCGGCGGCCTCGAGTTTCTTCTTCATCTCCTCGGCTTCTTCCTTATTGATCCCTTCCTTGACGGTCTTGGGAGCGCCGTCCACAAGATCCTTGGCTTCCTTCAGACCGAGGCTGGTAATGGTCCTTACTTCCTTGATGACGGCTATCTTGTTCGCGCCCGAAGCGGTGAGGACGACGTTGAACGAAGTTTTCTCTTCCGCGGGAGCGGCTCCGCCCGCTGCGGCTCCGCCTGCTGCGGGCGCCATCATCATCGGCATATTTGCCTGGACGCCGAATTTATCTTCCAGCGCCTTGACCAGTTCTGAAAGTTCCAGCACCGTCAACCCTTCTATCGTCTTGATCATCTCTTCCAGTTTCTCGCTTGCCATTTCCATTCCTCCTTGTTTTTCGCTAATCGGCAGCCGGCCGCGCCAACTAAGCGGCGGCAGACTTTTTCTGCTTTATTTGTTCGACACAATAAACGAACTTCTTCAACGTCTGGTTAAGCACCATGACGATGCCCGTAATCGGCGACTTGAGCGCCATGACCGTCTTGGCGCGCAGCATCTCTTTCGAAGGCAGTTTGGAGAGTTCCAGGACCTCGGCGGCAGTGAGAGGCTTGCCGAAGAGAAAACCCGCTTCTATTTTCAATGGCTCGTGTTCCTTCGCGAAACCGCAAAGCGTTTTCGAAACGGCCACCGCGTCTTCTCCCGAGAAAACGAGACCGCAGGGGCCTTCGACGGAAACGGCGAGCGCGTCCTGCCCGGAATCCTTGAACACGCGCCTGGCTACACTATTCTTCACCACCTGCAGCTTGGCTCCGGTATCGTTAAGGGACTGCCTTAAAGCCGACATGTCCGGTGAGGACAAGCCGGAATATTTGACTATAAAAAACCCGGCGTCCGGGACGCTGATATTATCCTTGATGATCTTGCCGGACGTCTCCTTTATTATCAGACTGATCTTCTTCATATCGCAACCCTCATCCCCGGATTCATTGTGGAAGAGACCGCGAAAGCCTTCACGAATTTCCCTTTTACCGAACCCGGTTTAGCCTCATTTATCGCGTCTATCACGCAATTCGCGTTCTCCAGAAGCTGCTCTTCGCTGAACGACAACTTCCCAGCCGAGAGATGTATCCCGCCCTGCTTGTCCACGCGAAACTCCACCTTCCCCTTGCGCACGTCCCGGATCGCTTTCGCGACGTCGGTGGTGACCGTTCCGGTCTTGGGACTGGGCATCAGGCCTTTGGGACCGAGTATCTTACCCAGTTTGCTCAAATCCTTCATCATATCCGGTGTGGCGATAACACAGTCGAAATCCAGGAAACCGGCGGCGACCTTCTCCATCAGATCTCCGGCACCGACGTAATCGGCCTGGGCGTCCCTGGCGTCCCGCTCCTGCTCCCCCTTACAGAACACGGCGATCTTCACTTTCCTGCCCGTGCCGTGCGGAAGCAGCACGGTGCCGCGGATCATCTGGTCGGATTTCTTGGTATCCACGTTAAGGTTGAAATGCAGGTCCAGTGACCCGGCGAATTTAGGCTGGGCCAGCGATTTAAGAAGGCTCACCGCTTCCTTAAGCGTGTAGACCTTGTCTTTATTCACTAATTTCTCGGTTGTCTGGTATCTCTTGCTGCGCTTTTTCATATTATTGCTCGACTTCTATGCCCATGCTCCTGGCCGTTCCCGCGATGATCTTGCGCGCGGCCTCAAGACTTTTGGTGTTCAGATCGGGCATCTTCTGTTTGGCGATCTCCTCGACTTGTTTTTGGTTTATCTTGCCTATTATCTCTTTTCCGGCTGTCGCGGAGGCCTTCGCCAGGTTGGCCGCCCTCTTGATGAGAACGGAAGACGGCGGACTCTTTATTATAAAGGTAAAGGATTTGTCCTCGTAAACGCTGATGACTACCGGAAGGATTAAACCGTCCCTTCCCTTGGTCTGTTCGTTGAACTGTTTGCAGAACTGCATTATATTCACGCCGTGCTGCCCCAAGGCCGGGCCTACCGGCGGCGCCGGATTGGCGGCGCCTGCGGGAACGTGCAATTTGATCTGAGCGGTAACTTTCTTTCCAGCCATGGCTAAACCTTCTCCACTTGCCAGTATTCCAGTTCGACCGGAGTGGATCGCCCGAATATGGAGATACTGACCTTGATTTTACCCTTTTCAGGGTGAACTTCCTCTATGGTACCGTTGAAATTGACGAAAGGCCCTTCCGTTACCCGAACCTGCTCGCCTTTTTCGAAAATTATCTTGGGGCTGGGCTTACTCTGCGTCTCCTCCGTGCGCTTAAGTATGCTGTCTACTTCCTTCTGCGGCAGCGGCATCGGCTTTTTGCCCAATCCGATGAAACCGCTCACGCCCGGCGTCGTTTTTATCAGCAGATGCGTGGCGTCATTAAGCTCCATCTCCACCAGTAGGTAACCGGGAAAGAATTTTCTCTGGGAAAGCCTCTTCTTGCCGGAACGGATCTCGGAGATCTGTTCCGTGGGGATGACGATGCCGCTTATCTGCTCCTGCAAACCGCTGGAAGCGACGCGCGTCTCGAGCAGCGCCCTTACTTTTTCCTCGAACCCTGTCTGGGTGTGAACGACATACCAATTTTTCATCTGAACATGAAGGTAACGAAACGGGTAAGGAAGAAATCGACTATGAAAATGAAAGTCGCCATAATCGCGGTAAGACCGATCACAACGCCGGTGGCTCCGATGAGCTCCTGCTTGCTTGACCAGGAAACCTTGCCTAGTTCGGCTTTTACTTCCCCAAAAAACCTTGCCGGTTTATCGAATAAATTCATTGTTTGTTTCTATTCTTTCTTCCGCCGCCTGATCAGCAGGGGCGGAGGGACTTGAACCCCCAGGACAGGATTTGGAGTCCCGCCGTTTAGCCAATTAACGGACGCCCCTATTTGGTCTCTTTATGCGGCGAGTGTTTCCTGCACACCC